>NC_007429.1:0-348153 GCF_000012125.1 Chlamydia trachomatis A/HAR-13
ATGAGCATCAGGGGAGTAGGAGGCAACGGGAATAGTCGAATCCCTTCTCATAATGGGGATGGATCGAATCGCAGAAGTCAAAATACGAAGAATAAAGTTGAAGATCGAGTTCGTTCTCTATATTCATCTCGTAGTAACGAAAATAGAGAATCTCCTTATGCAGTAGTAGACGTCAGCTCTATGATCGAGAGCACCCCAACGAGTGGAGAGACGACAAGAGCTTCGCGTGGAGTATTCAGTCGTTTCCAAAGAGGTTTAGGACGAGTAGCTGACAAAGTAAGACGAGCTGTTCAGCGTGCGTGGAGTTCAGTCTCTATAAGAAGATCGTCTGCAACAAGAGCCGCAGAATCCAGATCAAGTAGTCGTACTGCTCGTGGTGCAAGTTCTGGGTATAGGGAGTATTCTCCTTCAGCAGCTAGAGGGCTGCGTCTTATGTTCACAGATTTCTGGAGAACTCGGGTTTTACGCCAGACCTCTCCTATGGCTGGAGTTTTTGGGAATCTTGATGTGAACGAGGCTCGTTTGATGGCTGCGTACACAAGTGAGTGCGCGGATCATTTAGAAGCGAAGGAGTTGGCTGGCCCTGACGGGGTAGCGGCCGCCCGGGAAATTGCTAAAAGATGGGAGAAAAGAGTTAGAGATCTACAAGATAAAGGTGCTGCACGAAAATTATTAAATGATCCTTTAGGCCGACGAACACCTAATTATCAGAGCAAAAATCCAGGTGAGTATACTGTAGGGAATTCCATGTTTTACGATGGTCCTCAGGTAGCGAATCTCCAGAACGTCGACACTGGTTTTTGGCTGGACATGAGCAATCTCTCAGACGTTGTATTATCCAGAGAGATTCAAACAGGACTTCGAGCACGAGCTACTTTGGAAGAATCCATGCCGATGTTAGAGAATTTAGAAGAGCGTTTTAGACGTTTGCAAGAAACTTGTGATGCGGCTCGTACTGAGATAGAAGAATCGGGATGGACTCGAGAGTCCGCATCAAGAATGGAAGGCGATGAGGCGCAAGGACCTTCTAGAGCACAACAAGCTTTTCAGAGCTTTGTAAATGAATGTAACAGCATCGAGTTCTCATTTGGGAGCTTTGGAGAGCATGTGCGAGTTCTCTGCGCTAGAGTATCACGAGGATTAGCTGCCGCAGGAGAGGCGATTCGCCGTTGCTTCTCTTGTTGTAAAGGATCGACGCATCGCTACGCTCCTCGCGATGACCTATCTCCTGAAGGTGCATCGTTAGCAGAGACTTTGGCTAGATTCGCAGATGATATGGGAATAGAGCGAGGTGCTGATGGAACCTACGATATTCCTTTGGTAGATGATTGGAGAAGAGGGGTTCCTAGTATTGAAGGAGAAGGATCTGACTCGATCTATGAAATCATGATGCCTATCTATGAAGTTATGAATATGGATCTAGAAACACGAAGATCTTTTGCGGTACAGCAAGGGCACTATCAGGACCCAAGAGCTTCAGATTATGACCTCCCACGTGCTAGCGACTATGATTTGCCTAGAAGCCCATATCCTACTCCACCTTTGCCTCCTAGATATCAGCTACAGAATATGGATGTAGAAGCAGGGTTCCGTGAGGCAGTTTATGCTTCTTTTGTAGCAGGAATGTACAATTATGTAGTGACACAGCCGCAAGAGCGTATTCCCAATAGTCAGCAGGTGGAAGGGATTCTGCGTGATATGCTTACCAACGGGTCACAGACATTTAGAGACCTGATGAAGCGTTGGAATAGAGAAGTCGATAGGGAATAAACTGGTATCTACCATAGGTTTGTAGCAAAAAACTAAGCCCACCAAGAAGAAATTCTCTTTGGTGGGCTTCTTTTTTTATTCAAAAAAGAAAGCCCTCTTCAAGATTATACCAAGATGGGATGTATAATCTGAAAGGAAGGCGTTTTATTCTCTATCCATATGATGGTGGTGGTATCCTCCCTTAGAGGAGCAGCAGTCTCCATGACGTTTTTTGAAGCAGCATTTCAAGAAGTTTAGGCAGACCATAACCCCAGCGATTCCCGTTACTACATAAGCTGCTTGTGTCCACATGGTTCCTTCACCAAGCAGGTGAGTAAGTAGGTTTACCTTATACCCTGTTACTCCTAAAATTCCAGTGTTTATAGCTCCGAGAACAACAATAAGAGAAGATAATCCTCTACAAACTTTACAAAGCATGACGTTTCTCCAACGTAGATGTATACTTAACTCTGACTTTTAATCTTTTTTACAATTTAATAAAGTCTTTTTTTGTTCTCTCTATTAAAGATGCGTTTTGCTGTCGCAAAAGACGCTTCAGTAAGAGTGTTTTTAGTGTAAAAAAGTACGAAGGATTTTATTCTGCATAAGATCATGATTGACCATGTTTAGGATGGAAGATGACAGAGTCATATGTAAACAAAGAAGAAATCATCTCTTTAGCAAAGAATGCTGCATTGGAGTTGGAAGATGCCCACGTGGAAGAGTTCGTAACATCTATGAATGACGTCATTGCTTTAATGCAGGAAGTAATCGCGATAGATATTTCGGATATCATTCTTGAAGCTACAGTGCATCATTTCGTTGGTCCAGAGGATCTTAGAGAAGACATGGTGACTTCGGATTTTACTCAAGAAGAATTTTTATCTAACGTTCCCGTGTCGTTGGGAGGATTAGTCAAAGTCCCTACAGTTATCAAATAGGTGGAATCGCTATGTATCGTAAGAGTGCTTTAGAATTAAGAGATGCTGTAGTGAACAGAGAGCTTTCAGTTACAGCGATTACAGAATATTTTTATCATCGTATAGAAAGTCATGACGAACAGATTGGAGCTTTTCTTTCTCTTTGTAAAGAGCGGGCTTTGCTTAGAGCTTCACGTATAGATGACAAACTAGCAAAAGGAGATCCAATAGGGTTACTAGCAGGAATCCCTATCGGAGTTAAAGATAATATTCATATCACAGGAGTGAAAACAACCTGTGCTTCGAAAATGTTGGAAAACTTCGTGGCTCCCTTTGATTCCACGGTGGTGAGACGTATAGAGATGGAAGACGGGATTTTACTGGGTAAGTTGAACATGGATGAGTTTGCCATGGGATCCACAACTCGGTATTCCGCTTTTCATCCTACCAATAATCCTTGGGATTTAGAACGAGTTCCAGGGGGTTCTTCAGGTGGATCCGCGGCAGCAGTTTCGGCGAGGTTCTGTCCTATCGCGTTAGGATCGGATACCGGAGGATCGATTCGTCAACCAGCAGCATTTTGTGGAGTTGTTGGATTTAAACCTTCCTATGGAGCAGTTTCTCGCTACGGATTAGTCGCTTTTGGATCCTCTTTAGATCAGATTGGACCATTGACAACGGTGGTAGAGGATGTCGCTCTGGCAATGGATGCCTTTGCTGGTCGTGATCCCAAAGATTCCACTACGAGAGACTTTTTTAAAGGGACGTTTTCGCAAGCCTTGTCATTGGAAGTTCCTAAGTTAATCGGAGTTCCTAGAGGATTCCTAGACGGACTGCAAGAAGATTGTAAAGAAAACTTTTTCGAAGCTCTTGCTGTTATGGAACGTGAAGGCAGTCGCATTATTGATGTAGATCTCAGTGTTTTGAAACATGCGGTACCTGTTTACTATATTGTTGCTTCTGCAGAAGCTGCCACAAACTTAGCCCGTTTTGATGGTGTTCGGTATGGTCATCGTTGTGCGCAGGCTGATAACATGCATGAAATGTATGCGCGTTCTCGTAAAGAAGGCTTTGGAAAAGAAGTAACTCGTAGAATTCTTTTAGGGAATTATGTGCTTTCAGCAGAAAGACAAAACATCTTTTATAAGAAAGGAATGGCAGTTCGTGCTCGCTTAATAGACGCTTTTCAAGCTGCTTTTGAGCGCTGTGATGTGATCGCTATGCCTGTATGCGCAACGCCTGCCATCAGAGATCAGGATGTTTTGGATCCGGTTTCTCTATATCTACAGGATGTTTATACCGTAGCGGTAAACTTGGCCTATTTACCTGCCATTTCCGTTCCTTCCGGACTGTCTAAAGAGGGTCTCCCATTAGGTGTTCAATTTATTGGGGAAAGAGGTTCGGATCAGCAGATTTGTCAAGTAGGATACAGCTTCCAGGAACACTCGCAAATCAAACAATTATATCCTAAAGCAGTGAATGGACTTTTTGACGGAGGAATAGAATAATATGGGCATAGCACATACTGAATGGGAGTCTGTGATCGGTCTGGAAGTTCACGTTGAATTGAATACCGAATCCAAATTATTTAGTCCCGCACGTAATCATTTTGGTGATGAACCCAACACGAACATTTCTCCTGTATGCACAGGGATGCCAGGATCTCTTCCGGTCTTGAATAAGGATGCTGTGCGTAAAGCTGTTTTGTTCGGCTGCGCTGTAGAGGGGGATGTCGCTTTATTTAGCCGTTTTGATAGAAAATCCTATTTTTATCCTGACAGCCCAAGAAACTTTCAGATCACCCAATACGAGCATCCTATCGTAAGAGGTGGATGTATTCGTGCTGTAGTAGAAGGAGAAGAGAAAACCTTTGAGCTAGCGCAGACACATCTAGAAGATGATGCGGGGATGTTAAAACATTTTGGGGATTTTGCTGGTGTAGACTATAACAGAGCAGGGGTTCCGTTAATTGAGATTGTTTCCAAGCCTTGTATGTTTAGTGCAGAGGATGCTGTTGCATACGCCAATGCTTTGGTATCCATCCTCGGCTACATAGGTATTTCCGATTGTAATATGGAAGAAGGTTCTATCCGTTTCGATGTGAATATTTCTGTTCGCCCTCGAGGAAGTAGGGAGCTTAGAAATAAGGTAGAGATCAAAAACATGAACTCATTTACCTTTATGGCACAAGCTTTGGAAGCTGAAAAACGTCGTCAGATTGAAGAGTATCTTAGCTATCCCAATGAGGATCCAAAAAAAGTTGTTCCTGCAGCGACTTATCGTTGGGATCCTGAAAAGAAAAAAACGGTTCTGATGCGTCTCAAGGAACGAGCCGAAGATTATATGTATTTTGTAGAGCCGGATCTTCCTGTTTTGCAGATCACCGAGACTTATATTGATGAGGTGCGTCAAACATTACCAGAGCTACCTCATAGTAAATATATGCGTTACATTACAGACTTTGATATCGCTGAAGATTTAGCAATGATTCTTGTTAGTGATCGACATACGGCTCATTTCTTTGAAACAGCAACTATGTCTTGTAAGAACTATCGTGCTCTTTCGAATTGGATCACAGTCGAATTTGCGGGCCGTTGTAAAGCTAGAGGGAAGACGCTGCCATTCACGGGGATTCTTCCTGAATGGGTAGCGCAATTGGTGAACTTCATAGATCGTGGAGTGATCACAGGGAAAATCGCTAAAGAAATTGCAGATAGAATGGTCTCTTCTTTTGGGGAAAGCCCAGAAGATATTTTGCGTAGACATCCTTCGTTGTTACCTATGACGGACGACCATGCGCTACGCGCTATCGTTAAAGAGGTGGTTGCTCAAAATACCGCGTCTGTAGCGGATTACAAGAACGGGAAAGCTAAAGCTTTGGGCTTTTTGGTTGGACAGATCATGAAGCGAACAGAAGGGAAAGCTCCTCCTAAGCGAGTAAACGAATTGCTATTAGCAGCTATGCGAGATATGTAATTTGCAGCATCCTCAAAAAAGGCATAAAAGAGAAGAACCCTCTTCATAAAACTATGGAGAGGGTTCTCTTTTTAAAAGGCTTTATCGCTTTTCCAATATTATTTACGAGAGGGTTTCTTCTTTTGAGATGAATCGGATGAGGAATCCTCTTCCGAAGATTCGCTGCTGTCTTGTCTTTGCTCTTGGTCTTTATTACGATGATGCTGAGCATTTCTCTCGCTGCGAGAGAGCTTTACGACGCGGCGTGTCGTTTTCGGAGAAGAAGAGGGTTTGGATGGAGGGGTTATTCCTGAGACATCTCCTGCAGCTACGGTTTCAAGAGCATCCATATATTCAGAAGAAGAGCTGCTGTCAGAAGAATTCGAGTCGGACAGTTCTTTATCGCTATTTGGTGGAGTGTGGAAGCTAGAAGAAGAGGAGGATTCGGTATCTGAGCTTTGAGGACTGACAGAAGTTAGAATCTGCTCACTATCTGTAGAATGTGTGGTTGTAGAGGAGAAGAGTGCATCCGGTTGCATGGTTTGCAATGTTTTGTCGACCAACGGAATAGGTGTATAGTTTTTTCTTCTGATTGCCCGTTTTCGCCAAGTCTTCCCTCTTTTCATCAAACGAGGGGAATAGCGAACCTCTTCCAGAGCGGAGGATTTGCTTTCTTTAGGAAGATGGCTCTCCCAGGCAGCTAACTCAACTTGTTCGAGCTTCTTCTGCTGTTTCCATTGCTCGCGATTGCTGAGATATTGATAGGTCACTCTATGCAGAGACATCAGAGCAAAGCCGAGAGTCATAGAGCCCATTAGGAATAGAGGATTCGCTAAGATTACAGCGCCTCCGCCTACGGCAATAGCAGAAAACATCAATCCAGCAGCTGTCCCTGTTAGGATAAAAGGAAGAGAGACTGCCGCAACGGTATCAGCAATCTCTTTACTTTTCTGGGATTCGGCAAGATCTGAGACTAGCAGAGTGACTCCTAGGGCTCCAATAGCTAAGGCTGGAGCGATTGCAAATAAAGCGAGTCCAGACCCTTGTGTCCAGAGAATGATACTCACAATACAGAGAATACTAATAGCTATAAGAGCAATATCGTAAACATAGCGTAGTTTGGGGTGACGATCGGGTGCCGTCAGAAACCTGGATAAAAGCCCTTTTACCTGTTGGGGAGATTGGGGAGGGACTGGTGTTACTGGAGTCATAAAATTATCCCAAAAACAAAAAACGCTGAGTACTAGAATCTAGTATAAAATAACCAAAGAGATTGGAGGGAGATAATTTTTATTTGGTCGTAAAGATTTTAACTTACATAGATTCTAGCACTTCTTATTAAGCGGAAAAGCGTTGGGAAGGGGAGGCTGACTGGGTCGGCAAAGAGGGGTAGTTCAGATCGGGAGCAGAGGAGGAACGGGGGAGCTTGGCAGCCGCTATTTCGATTTTAAGGGAAGAACTTGGTTTATGTTCTAAAGCTGGGAAAAGGTGGGTGTAGATTTGGAAGCATGTCTCTACAGTAGCGAAAGCGATACTGACAGAGATCATAGGGAAAATAAATCCTGGAGCCCAAGTGATACAACTTACAATGCCTACAATGGTAAGCGCTAAGGAGAAAAGGGACAGAAAGGTTGCTAGAACATATCCGGAGCAACCCTGAAAGCTTTTATGGAATAGGCAGGAGATCAGACCTCTGATAGGAAATACAAATAAGCCTGCAGCACAAAGCACAGGGAAAGTAATCAGTTTGAGTATACCAAGAAGAAATCCTGCTAAAGAGGCTATGGATAATGCTGCTTTAGGGTATTTTTGAGCTAGAGGGCTCATGTAGGCAGCGGCAACTCTTTCAGGAAAAACTAAATTTAAAAAGTGATCCTGTCCTTTTATAGGTGCAACAGTGGAGGGCATTTTTCCAACTAGGTGTTATGTATGGTAAGCCCGCATTGCGGGCACAAAAATTTATATGCGAGAGATATTCTGACAAAAAATCGATAAATTGTATCTATTTTATTTATAGTTAATCAGTTTTGACTAGGATTTACTAGCTAAGAAAAGCTTCTAAATGATTTATTTGTACAATCAGTTCTATTCTCAAGAACTATGCCAGAAGTTTGCTAAAAATTTTATTAAGCAGTATGATCTACCAGATCCTAAATATTTGTTTGATAAGAGGAAGAACTCCCAATTCTAGGGAGATAAGCTGATTGTATGATGGAGTGATATGCTTAAAGTTCTTTTCCACACGATGACGCTTTTCGGGCATTTGTTATCGACGCCTATTTATATTGTCGGAGATGCTTGTGGGAAAGATCGGGATGAGTACAAGAATCCTCCTCTGAGAGCTTTTTCTTTTGAGAGCCAGTTTTTGCAAATAGAGAACGCAAAATTCAAAACTCTCCCAGATCAATCCTTGGGATATCGACAGGCGGATACCTCGTTGTTTGCTACGATTCCCGTTACCGAGATGTCGGGATTTCTTTTATCGTCTCGTTATTTAGGAGCTGAAGTCTCTTGGAAAAGCTCTAAAGAGCTGCAAGATACAGATCCGCAAGCTGTAGGATATTTCGCTTTCCAAGACAAATCTTTTTATCAGTATATCACATTGTCTGTAGGAGCCTACACACTAGCTCTTACGAATTGGCAGTGGTCTGTACTTTTTTCTGGTATGGTAGACCCTGAAAATATTGAGATTGGCTCAGGACTCTATCAGGTAGTTTTATCTTCAAAATATCATGCTTCGGAATCGTTATCTGTGATTATGGGAGTCATTAATGAGGTAGGGCTACATGATAAGCAAGCCTGGCCTTTATTAGGGTTCTCTTATAAACCTGAAGATAGACTCACACTCAATTGTATCTACCCGGTAAATTTTTCTGCAGAATACCAGTGCACACCTGTTTGCGATTTAGGAGTAGCATATCGCCTGACACGACTTCGTAAAAAATTCCCTAAAAATTCTTTGGCTACCTCTGAAGGAATTTTTGAGTATTCAGGAAGAGAAATAGAAGGGAATATCAAGCTGATTTTTTGGCCAGGACAAAGCCTCAAAATGTTTGGAGGCTATTCCGTAGGGAATGATATTTCATTGGCAAATGCTCATAACGAAGACGAAAAGATCTACAAATTCGGTTCTTCGCTGTTCTTTGGAGCTTCTGCAAATTTGCATTTCTAACAAGGTAAGTTTGTTCTATTGATTGCCCGAACCAAGCACCTCATTGAATGTTTTGAAATGTGTTTTACAGACTTTTTCTAATACAACCTGTCCTTTGTTATGAAGAATCTCTTTGGCTCGTTGCTTGACTTTCCCAGAAGCTCCTTTTAGAAGGCGGATTTGGTATTGAGATTCTAGGGCGTGTATGGAAGAGAGAAAAGCTTCACGAGCTAAGATAGAAGCTGCAGCTACCACCACGTCTTGTTCTGCACGATGACGTTGGATTAATTCAATATCCGAGCACTTCTTGCGAACAGCCTGTAGAAGGACTCTCTCTGAAGAGGCGAATTGGTCTGAAATAGCAAAGACTGCTCCTGCAGGATGAGGAGCCAAATTATCGATAATAGTGGCGTGTGTCCAAGCCAGGAGGGAGTTTAAATTCTGGAAATTGGCATATAGTGCGTTATATTTTTCTGGGAACAAGGTAATGACTTTACACGCACAAAGCGAGCGAATGTTTTGGGCTAAAGAAAGGATTTTAGCATCAGGAATGAGCTTAGAATCACAAATGCTGGTTTTATAAAGAGCTTCTATAGCTTGTGGGGAAGAAGCATATACTCCAGCAGTGCACAGAGGCCCAAAAAAATCTCCTTTTCCAGATTCATCCACACCAATGCGAGAACGTAAATCCTGTTGTACGTTCTGTGAGGAGAACGTTTGTAGAATCTCTGGCTCAAGGAAAAATTCTACAAATTCTTGAGTTCCTTTACCCTGTACTACAATTTTCCCAGATTGATATACAGTGCAGCTAACGGTCGGAGATCTTCCTTGAAATACAGTGTGAGGGGGGATAGAGATGGTGAACCCTTTCTTTTCTAGTTGTTCTCGAAGTATAGAAAATAAAGAAGGAGACAGTTGCGAAACGAAAGAGGAGGGCATGATCACCTAAGAAAAAAGATTCTAATTTTAAGAAAAGGAAGAGCTGTTACCGTAGATTCTTCTTCATATTCTATCATCCTAAAATCTTTATGATCGAAAAAATTTTCTGCGAAGAATAAAACCTTAAGTGTAACGCTTGAGAAAAAGTCTAGGAAACTTTGATACTAAAAAAGAGGAAATCTAAGAGGCCTATTTATTTCAGTAACGACAGCCTCCTTTCCTTTTTATGGGTAGAGCAAACCAGGGGAATTACATGAGCGAACATGTCCACAAAGAGTTATTACATCTAGGGGAAGTTTTTCGTTCGCAAAGAGAAGAAAGAGCGCTTTCTCTAAAAGATGTAGAAGCTGCCACATCTATTCGTTTGTCTGCATTAGAGGCTATAGAAGCAGGACATCTCGGGAAATTAATTTCTCCTGTTTATGCCCAAGGTTTTATGAAAAAATACGCAGCTTTTTTGGATATGGATGGGGATAGATTGCTGAAAGAGCATCCTTATGTATTGAAAATTTTTCAGGAATTTTCTGATCAGAATATGGACATGCTGCTTGATTTAGAATCCATGGGAGGAAGAAATTCTCCTGAGAAAGCGATCCGTAGTTGGTTAAATCTAGGCTGGGCTGGAGTCTTCGTCGTAGGTGCAGCTTGTATTTGGTGGCTAGGGAATCTATTCAACCTTTTCTAGAACGGGTATCCACTCTTCGTAGTAACTTATGAAAACTTTGTATTAACGATTGTTTCTGTAGGAGAGAATCTTTTAGTTCGTTACGCGTAAAGATTTTCCTCGATCCGGTTCTTTTGTAATGCAGGCGAGTCTTTCCAGACAATCCGAATAAGTCCACAATGGCCGGGAAAAAGTTTGGAGCAGCTAACAGCTCTTCTTCTGAAGAGAAAAATTGCAAAGAGTAGGGAGCAAAGCTATTTGCAAGAACTGTATCGGCAGCTCCTATAATTGCTAAGGAAAGAGAGGCGTCTGCATAAAACTCTCCAAACTCTATTAAGAATCTTTGAAGCGCTTGTAGTGAAGTTCCCTTTACAATGATGAGAATGTGACTAAAGGCGTAACGTCGTTTGAATTTATGTCGCAGCTTTCTTTTCCATCGTTTATGAAGCCACAACCACTGTTCAGGTTTGCATGTAATCCCTTTTTCAAGAAATCGCATGAGCCGATCCATCAACTGTTCTGTAGATTCCCGTATGGATAGCTCTGTATTTGCATGGAATGCTTTACTAGGGACGACCAGATAGTTCCCATTAGGTTTTCGGTAAATAGCAACAGCAATAACTGTTTTTTTTGTTTTGTAGGCAAGCAAAGCAGGAGAGGTGGTAGTAAAAGCTTGGGAGCCGAAAAGAGGATAAGAATATTCCGAAGAAAGTAATACTTGATCCCCAACAATGCCGACTACCTCTCCTCTGTGGAGAGCTCGTAGCGCTTGGTTAATTGCATTCTGTGGAGGAACAATTTTGCCTTGGAAAGATTCTCGCAGTGAAATGATTTTTTGATTGAGCCGACGATTCTTTACAGGTTTGGCAAAAGCCAGCCCCGGATAGCGTTTAGTAATGTAAAGGAAAGGGAGCTCCCAGTTAGCTTGGTGACCACAGAATAAAATGGCTCCTTCTTGTCGATCTAAACGTGAAAAGAAATGGTCAAGTTCTTGTTGTGAGGAAACTTCTTCTGGAAAGAAACCTTCAGGAGCATCTTCAGAAGTAGCAATAGCAATCATTTCATCGATATGTTTGGCGAATTTATCTACAGTTGCAAGCTCTACAAACGTAATGATCATCTGTTGTACGGATTGGCGTGCAATTTGATAGCGTTCGGCGAAACTTTTTTCAGGGAAAGCTAAAGCTAAATTAGTAAGAGCTGTTTTTCGGACATCAGAGATGAAATAGAAGAGAGCGGTTCCGAGCCCTTTGCTAAAAAGTCGTAAGGAGGATCGAGGAAGTAATCGTAAGATGGTCAGGACTCCAAGACCTAAACCATAAACGAGATGATCGACGAGAATTTTTCCCCCCGTACGTAATCTTTTAAAGAGCATAGTATGTGTTCCGTAAGGCTAGTATGACTTTGCTAGTAGTTACAGAAAGAAGCTTTGTGATCGAGACAGGCTCTACGTAAAAGCTTCTTTATATAAAACGCTGTTTCAGTTGAAAACGCTCATCATAGCATCAGGAAGATTTTTTCTTTAGAGAGGATGACGTTACTTGAATAATCACTTTATTTCCTGACGTACGCGCCGCTAAGGCTAAAGGTTCGCCATTTTGATCAAATAGAGTAAGTTTTCGTAAGTATTCTCTAAAGCGATGTCGAATACCTGCTTCGTCAAGGATCATATGTTTATTCGTCTTTTGTTCTTGAGCCATAACTGCCTGAACAAAAGTATTCTCTAAAGTTTTCTCGTCTAGAAATTCTACAGCCCAATGAATGAAGTGTTCTCGCTGAGATTTTACAGGAGGCTCCATAATAATAGTGAGCGCTATATTATTTTTTACAACATCTAGGAACAGATGGCTGACATCTTTTACATAAAGCGGTAGGTCCATTTGGTAGATCCCATGATTGAGTACTAGAGGAGCATTCTCTTCAAGATAGCAGTTTTGTGGGTTCACAAGTTGACTATTTTCTACAGGGAAAAATAGAAGGACCGGAAGATTAATATTAAGAGGAATAAATTCTTGTTTTAAGAAAAGAAGTCGCAAAAAATCTGCTTGCGGATCATTCAATTCCATGTAGCTATTGTCGAAAGGTATATAAACTTTTTTCCAGTCTTCAGGGACAAGGTATACTACTTCATCAAGATTCCCTTGAGCTAGACGATTGCGGTCCAGTTCTTCAAAAGAAACTTTATTAAGGTTAAAAGTTAATTCCAAACCATGATCTTTTAAAGAAGAAACGTATTCTTTAGGACCACTTACCTTTTGTACTAAATACTTAGGCCAGGTGTCTAGGTATTCATATCCTTTAGGAGCTCTGCCTATGGGTTTAGTGATAGTGACAGAAACATCTTCGGTAACAAATTGGGTTAGACGAATGAAAATGTCTTCCGATGTGACGCTTTTAATATTTTTACGTAAATGGATGTCTGTGTCCAAGCATACTAATTTGTAAGGATCGATGGTTTCTATCCAACTTTCAGTTCGTCCTTTGGCACTGATCACTATCTCTAGATTGGAAGGGCGAAGCTTCTCAACAACAGATTTATTCCCTGTAATCATCATGGCAACTTTTTTCTTTAGCAGACCATTTGCCTGCAATCCGATTACAGTCTGTTCCGGAGCTAGATCAATAACGCGTACAGGAATATTATGAAAAGTTCTCGTTACCGTAATGGACTGATTTGCAAGCGCCCAGATAATAATGGCAAAACCTAAAGAAACGAGTTTTTGGAGCCAATTACGAGAAATCCAAGAGACGAAATTGATCATTTTTTACGCATCCAGGAGATAATAGGGTTTGTTTTTCGTTCATTGCGCGTTAGGATACTTCGCAGAATGGCTTTAAATCTATCCATCTTTACTCCACGAGTTAAAATTCCATCACGAGCTAAGGAAACTGCACCGGTCTTTTCTGATACTACAATCACGAGAGCATCGGTACGCTGACTAGCACCGAGTGCTGCACGATGACGCGTTCCCATGGGATCGCGACAGTTGTGTGGTATCATGAGCAAGAGGAAGAATTACTCTAGCGTAAGAGATAGTCTTGCCTCTCATTAACACGGCTCCATCATGTAGATGGGAGGAGGGCTCAAAAATAGCTTCGAGAAGTTCTTCTGAAAAATCTGCATTAATTTTCACGGCAGAGAGATTAAGCAGATCATTCAAAAGACGCTCATTTTCTAATACAATGAGAGCTCCGATTTGTCGTTCAGCCATGCGATAGATGCATGCTGTCAAATGGTCAATGAATTCGTCTTGCATATTGATGACAAATTTCTCTCTACACAAGCGTATCCTAGAGAGAGCAAGGCGAATTTCTGGTTGGAAGATAATAAATACCACGATAGCCGCAATATTCACTACATGAAGCATCAAATTGCGAATAACGGGGAGATGAAGTTTTTCTGCTAGAACAAATAGGCAAAGAAAAGACAACAAGCCAAAGACGAGGTCCATGGCGCCTGTTCCCCAGAAAAACTTTAGCAAATAATTAAGGACCACCCAAATTAAAGCTATCTCCAACAGAGGTGTGGTGTAATACGTTATACCTACGAACATCTATATAAGATAACCCTAGCAGTTGAAGTGTTTTCATTATTTTCAGCAAAACAAGAAGCTGTACCAACTCCTTGAAACTTATTACGGATGAACCGAAGTCAAGGAAGGTCTTAAGAAGGCCTTTGGGAAAGGACTCATCCCTAGTTTAGCTGGAAGACAGTTAATGGCAAAGTATTTTGTGGAAAAGGGCTGTTTTAACAACTGGTGACAGGGAAACGTGCATAGTATATATACTAAAAAGAATACTAGAAGTTTTTGATTTGGAGAGCCAAATATGAGTGCTGAGATATTGGCGAGAGTACAGTTTGCGTTGTTTATCGGATTTCATTATCTGTTTGTCCCCATTAGTTTGGGATTAAGTATGATGATTGTTCTTATGGAGGGGCTCTACTTATTCACAAAAAAAAGTATTTATAAGCAGTTGACCTGGTTTTGGATTAAGATTTTCACCTTAACTTTTGTTGTTGGCGTTGTCACAGGATTGATGCAGATTTTTTCCTTCGGAGCAAATTGGTCTCGATTCGTAGAATATACTGGAAACGTATTTGGAATGTTCCTTGGTAGCGAGGGAATGTTTGCTTTCTTCTTAGAATCTGGATTTCTAGGAGTTTTGTTATTTGGTCGCTATAAAGTATCAAAAAAAATGCACTTTTTTTCAGCCTGTATGGTTGCGCTCGGCGCTCACATGAGTGCTTTTTGGATTGTTTGTGCGAACTCTTGGATGCAAACGCCTTCCGGTTATGAAATGGTCATGCGTAATGGTATGTTAGTTCCCCAAATGACTTCTTTTTGGGCAGCGGTGTTGTCTCCTTCTGCTTTGCAGCGTTTTACACATGTTGTTCTTGGCGCTTGGTTATCTGGGATATTTCTTGTTCTTTCTGTTAGTGCTCACTATCTACGTAAAGAGCGGCATAAAGATTTTGCGAATCAGGGGTTAAAAATCAGCATGTTTTGTGCTTTCCTTGTTTTGGCTTTGCAGCTTTGGTCAGCAGATGTCACTGCAAGAGGGGTCGCTAAACACCAACCTGCCAAGCTTGCTGCGTTTGAAGGTGTTTTTAAGACTCAAGGACACACCCCAATTTATTTACTCGGCATTGTAGATATGAAAAAAGAGCGAGTCATTGGGATCCCCATTCCTTCTGGTTTATCGCTTCTTGTTCACCGAAATGCAAAAACTCCTGTTACAGGACTGGATCAGTTCCCTAAAGACGAATGGCCAAATGTCGCTTTCGTTTTTCAAACGTATCACTTAATGGTCATGTTATGGGGAGTAATGGTACTTTTAGCTCTGATAGCCTTTGCTGTGTATAAGAAAAAATCTTGGAGCTGCAAGAAGGGGATCTTATGGATACTTTCCTTCTCTGTGCTATGTCCTGAGTTATGTAATGAAATCGGCTGGATTTCTACAGAGGTAGGGCGTCAACCTTGGGTTGTTTATGGCTTATTAAAAACTAAAGATGCGACCTCTCCTATCGTGAACGCAGGGCAAATTTGGCAGTCTTTGATCCTGTTTTCGATTATTTTTATTTGTTTATTAAGTGTCTTTGTCTCGCTTCTTTTGAAAAAGATAGGTGAGGGACCAGATGAGCAAGACCTTATAGAAGTAGATTTGTGAGGGCCTTCTTTATGGAGTTTTCTTTAGCAACGATTCTTCCTGTTGTTTGGTATGTTATTCTTTGCATCGCTGTATTTGCTTATTCTTTAGGAGACGGATTTGATTTAGGATTGAGCACGATCTATTTTCTTTCTAAAGATGAGAAAGAACGTAGGCTACTCTTAAACTCAATAGGCCCCATATGGGATGGCAATGAAGTATGGTTTGTCATCATGTTTGCTGGATTGTTTGCAGGGTTCCCGACCGCTTATGGAACCCTGCTTTCCATCTTTTACATGCCTATTTGGACTATGGTCATGCTATACATATTCCGAGGCTGTTCTCTAGAGTTTCGTAGTAAAGCAGAGTCTAACCGATGGAAGCTGTTCTGGGATGTTCTCTTTTCTATCTCAGGGATGTCTATTAGCTTTTTCCTGGGGACATTAGCTGGGAATTTATTAGTTGGATTTCCGATCGCTCCAGATACTTCGTATAGTTCTTTATCTTGGAAACTATTTTTCCGCCCTTATCCAGTATTATGTGGGTTATTTGTAGTTACTGCATTTGCTCTACATGGGATTAGTTTTGCTTTAATGAAAACTACAGAAGGGCTGCACGAACGTTTGAAAAATAAATTTTCTTATGTTCTGTCTAGTTACTTGGTTTTGTATCTTTCCTTGCTCATTGCGACTATTTTAGGGATGCCTCAGACCCTAGGAGTGTGCTGTCGTATTGAAGGCGCTCCTGGTATACCAGCGTATCCACTCATCATCTTATTATCGGTAGTAACGTTGTCTTGCTGTTATGCAGAAAAGAGAGCGGTCTCTATTGGTAAATACGGGAAAGCTTTTGTTCTCTCTTGTATCAACTTGTTGTCTCCAATACTTGCGTATAACATATTGCTCTTCCCTAATTTATTAGTATCTACGGTGGATAATCGTTATACTATGACTGTGTTTAACGCAGCCGCGGAAACGCGAACCTTACAACACCTAGTCACTATTGTTTTAATTGGGCTCCCGTTTGTCGTTGCTTACGCGGTATACATATACCGGGTGTTCAGAGGCAAAACAGATTTCCCTTCGATTTACTAATTGCAGTAGGGTACAAGGCTCTTGAAAAGGAGCCTTGTATCTTGTGCAAACAAAAGAGATGGGGATAGCGAAAAATCACAATTTTTCTTTGAGAAAGTTAAAGAATAGTTGCAGCAGCTGCAGCTAGTTCGGAACGTTCCGTTCGGGTCATAAACATATGTCCATACAAAGGTAAATGGTGAAACTTTCCTACTAGGTAGGTGAGACCATTGGAATTTTCATCAAAATATAGACTGTCTATTTGGGTAGGATCGCCGGTTAACACAATTTTTGTTCCTTTCCCGGCTCGAGAGATGATTGTTTTGATTTCATGGGGTGTGAGGTTTTGCGCCTCGTCGATGATCATAAATACTTTAGGTAGAGAGCGTCCTCGGATGTAAGTAAGCGCTTCCATTTCGAGTTTTTTTGTTTCCATTAAACTATGCAAAGTTTCTGAAAAGTCGCCCATATTATTCACATCGAATAAAAATTCCATGTTGTCATAGATCGGTTGCATCCAATGCATGAGCTTCGCTTCTTTTATACCAGGAAGAAATCCAATGTCCTTCCCCATAGGAATAATGGGTCTGCTAACTAAGAGTTTGTTATATTTAGGTTTCTCAAACACTTGGTACATTGCTGCCGCTAAGGCCAGTATTGTCTTTCCGGATCCAGCTTGTCCCATCAAGGTCACAAGTTTAATATCGTCTCTTAGTAGTAGATCTAGAGCGCATCGTTGTTCTATGTTCAAAGGCTTGACACCCCAAATTTTTTCTGGAGCAGGCTTGAGGGATAGGATTTTGTTATCTTTAGAGCTATAGCGACCAACAGCGGAATAGTTATCAGAGTCGCCAGAAAGAAAAAAGTATTCGTTAGGAGAAGGTAAAGGAGATAGATCTGAAGGGAAGGCGATAGAGCCATCCTTATAGAAATATTCAATTGTGCTATTCGCTACCTTTAGTTTTCTATGTCCACGGTAAAGGGATTGGAAAGATACGCATTTATTTTCATAGTCTTTAGCTTCGATCCCTAGTGCTTCCGCATGGACTCGTCTGCCAAGACTTTTGGTTACGAAAACAACAGACTCTCGTTGAGAAATGATTTGGAGTAGCTCTAGCGTGAGGTGTTTTTTCTGTTTCTTGTGGTTTGAAAGATTGACTAGAGGAGAGACTTCAATACATAACTCGCTGCCGTTTTTTAATAAAATTTGACCAGAAGAGGGTCTTTCCGACTGCTCTAGTAATACACGAATATTGCCCAATGCTCTGGAAGCATTTTTCCCTGATTCATCTCGAAACTTTGCGCAGGATTCCAATTCTTCGATTACTGTAAAAGGGATAATGATGCGAGTGTTAGAAAAAGAGGAAAGGGCCTTAGGATCGTAAATCAAAACGCTGGTATCAATAACAGAGGTTTTTTTCATTACAAATTCCTAAATGACTCAAGTGTAAGGGGGAGATAGTACTTTGATTGTGTATCATATCCAGAAAAATTAAAACATGTCTTTGTTAGAGAGAAGTCGGGAGAGAGGGTTTTTAGCAATCAACCTCCGCGTGTGCTAATCTGTTTGTCAAAAATGTACCCCTTAACTACAATGCCGAGGAAAGTGAGTCCTTCTGTTGGAGGTTGTTATGAAAGTTAAAATTAATGATCAGTTCATTTGTATTTCCCCATACATTTCTGCTCGATGGAATCAGATAGCTTTCATAGAGTCTTGTGATGGAGGGACGGAAGGGGGTATTACTTTGAAACTCCATTTAATTGATGGAGAGACAGTCTCTATACCTAATCTAGGACAAGCGATTGTTGATGAGGTGTTCCAAGAGCACTTGCTATATTTAGAGTCCACAGCTCCTCAGAAAAACAAGGAAGAGGAAAAAATTAGCTCTTTGTTAGGAGCTGTTCAACAAATGGCTAAAGGATGCGAAGTACAGGTTTTTTCTCAAAAGGGCTTGGTTTCTATGTTACTAGGAGGAGCTGGTTCGATTAATATGTTGTTGCAACATTCTCCAGAACATAAGGATCATCCTGATCTTCCTACCGATTTACTGGAGAGGATAGCGCAAATGATGCGTTCATTATCTATAGGACCAACTTCTATTTTAGCTAAGCCAGAGCCTCATTGCAACTGTTTGCATTGTCAAATTGGACGAGCTACAGTGGAAGAAGAGGATGCCGGAGTATCGGATGAGGATCTTACTTTTCGTTCATGGGATATCTCTCAAAGTGGAGAAAAGATGTACACTGTTACAGATCCTTTGAATCCAGAAGAGCAGTTTAATGTGTATTTAGGAACGCCGATTGGATGCACATGTGGGCAGCCATACTGTGAACACGTGAAAGCTGTTCTTTATACTTAAGAATAGTCCGAAGAAGACTGGCGTTTTCAGAGTAAAAGATCGAACAGTCGCGGTTGACTTTTTCCTTTAAGTCAATAATAATTCCCTCTCTAGAGGATAAGTCTTCTAGAGCTGCGAATGCCTCATTGGAGGCTCAGATTTTAGCGAATTGCAGGAGTTTTTGCGTGCGAACGTTGTCTATTTCTATGCTCATTTTTGCCCTTTCTTGTGGGGCAGATGCCTGCTTATGTGCTGCGGATCTTTCCAAAGCAAAAGTTGAGGCTTCTGTCGGTGATAGAGCGGCTTTCTCTCCGTTTACAGGAGAGATCAAAGGAAATCGTGTGCGTTTACGTTTGGCTCCGCATACGGATAGTTTTATCATTAAAGAGTTATCTAAAGGTGACTGTCTAGCTGTTCTAGGAGAGAGCAAAGACTACTACGTAGTAGCTGCTCCTGAAGGAGTTCGTGGTTATGTATTTCGAACTTTTGTTCTCGATAATGTGATTGAAGGGGAGAAGGTTAATGTTCGGTTAGAGCCTTCGACTTCTGCTCCTATCTTAGCAAGATTGTCTAAAGGAACTGTTGTAAAGACTTTGGGCGCAGCTCAGGGTAAGTGGATAGAAATTGCTCTTCCCAAGCAATGTGTTTTTTATGTTGCGAAGAATTTTGTGAAGAATGTTGGGGCTTTGGACCTATACAATCAAAAAGAAGGGCAAAAAAAATTAGCTTTAGATCTATTGAGTTCCGCTATGCATTTTGCAGATGCTGAGTTGCAGAAAAAGATAGAGGATATTGATTTAGACGCCATTTATAAGAAAATGAATCTTGCGCAGTCTGAAGAATTTAAGGATGTCCCAGGTTTACAATCGTTGGTACAAAAAGCCTTAGAGAGGGTTCAAGAAGCTTTCCTAGCAAAATCCTTGGAGAAGAGTTCTGTAAAAGTCCCAGAGATCCAGCATAAAGTTTTGGAAGAGATCGCTGTAGTTTCTCCAGCTGTTGAGGAAACCCCAGTTGTGACAAAAATAGAAGAACAAAAGGTTACAACGGTTCCTGTTCCTGCTCCCGCTGTTGTTACAGAGCCGGCTCAAGATTTAAGCTCTGTCAAAGGTTCTTTGTTATCGCATTATATCCGTAAAAAAGGTTTCGTTAAGGCCTCTCCTGTTATAGAAGGAAGAGAGAGTTTTGAGCGTTCTTTGTTTGCTGTTTGGGTAAGTCTTCAGCCCGAAGAGATTCAGCATCAGCTCACTATGGAATCTTTTTATAGAGATGAACAGAAGAAGAAACGAGTGCTGACCGGAGAACTCGAAGTGTATCCTCACATCGTTAAAAATAATCCTGGCGATTATCTCTTGAAAAATGGTGAAGACGTAGTGGCCTTTGTCTATGCTACTAGTATCGATTTGAGTAAATGGTTAGGAAAATCTGTAGTTTTAGAGTGTGTCTCTAGACCAAATAATCATTTTGCTTTTCCCGCCTATATTGTTTTGTCAGTAAAAGAAGGGGCATAAGCAAGTTCAATAGGAGTCTTGTTACTTAGGTAACAAGACTCTTCTTCTTTTTTCTTTTTTGCTAAGAGCTACGCGGGGTTTCTAATAATGTCTCTTCCGGGATTCCTGATTGAGGAGAGTCTGGCAATTGAATAGAGGCATCCTGTTCTGGAAGTAGAGAGGGCGAAAAAGTTCTATGGAAAAAAGCTTTAACAGCCCGGAAGATTTTTAGAATAAGGGATCCAAGGCAAACTAAAGCTTTGATTCCAAAGACTTCTTGCATCGCTTTTGTGTGCACTTGTGGCCATTCTTTTTTAATGATAGAGCAGGGGAACTTATCGCAAGGAATGTTCGGGTCATTTTGACAGAGGAATCCTCCTGTTCGTTGTACAAAGGCTGTATGTAATTTGCGCATGTTATACAAGGTGCGAATCCCTACAACTGTGCTCAGAATGGGCACATAGCTGCAAAAAGATGTCAGCGCATTACGACGAAGATAGTTGTGTTGTAAGCAATCCCATGCCGGGAGGCTATCCGTATTGTGGGCATGCTGCATGAAAAAAAAGGTACTAGAAAAAACGTACACGAAGAATACTCCCTTAAAAAGGTAAAGCTTCTAGCTTTTGAAGCGGGGAGAAGTACAGAGGCAAAAAATGCGGACGTAAGAGAAAGATCACTGAAAGCCAGAGAGATATTCTAACAGAATTGGGGAAAAATTTCGATAAAAAACGGCCTCTCCTTCTGTATGCCTCTTGGGGAACTCGGTGGACTCGTTATTTGGGAGGACACGAAAATCCAAGATTCCCCACTAGGCAAAAACAGAAGAAGAAACCTATGGAGGTGGAGAGAGTCGAACTCTCGTCCTTAGTAAACTCCCCGCTAACCTCTACATGCTTAGTTCCTAGGTACTATACGTTATGTCTCCTCAGCTAGAAACCCCTATAGAGACTAACGACTCTCATTAAATTTCAAACTCATTTCCTCGAGAATTAAAGGACCCAAGTTCTAACCAGATACATGGCGGTGTTTCGAAAACCTCTGGTGGAGCTTGCGAACACCGGGTCACCCGTATTTAGGTAACAACTTTGCTAATTAAGCAGCTACTCTTAGATCTTCGAGATCAGCGAAGCTGATAATTTCGCATTCAGCCTTAGGTTCGGCATTTATTGTTTTGTCGGCTTTTTAGGAGGCCAGCCAACGCCCTCCGCATGCAATTAACGCTTCATTTCTAAGTCGAAACCTTTACACCCCCAGAGCCGAGGATTGTAAGGATTCTGAGTCTTTTCCGCAATGTTTTGATGAGAAATCAATGTAACTTGTTCATTAAAAGCGGATTGTGGTCGAGGCAAAGGGAAATGAAAGAGAGGGGATTCAGGCGATTATATGGGGTTGGCCTAGGAGTAAAAGAGTGGTTCCTCCATTTATTGTGCTCTCTTCCGCTCGCTCGATAAGCATATTTTAATTAACGGTTTAAAAGGCGAATCGATCATAATCCGTTAGTTAAGAAATACCTGTTTAGGAAAGCAGTTAAACTGCAAACTTTGTAAGCAGATCGATCAAACTTTCGAAAGCATCAAAACCCATAAGTGAATAATCAAAGAATGGATAACGAAGATAAGATTAGTATTTCCGCCAAAGAGGAAAAGATTCTATCTTTTTGGAAAGAGCAAGATATTTTCCAAAAAACTTTAGACAATCGAGAGGGCTGCCCCACTTTTTCTTTTTATGACGGGCCTCCATTTGCTACAGGCTTACCGCATTATGGCCACCTGTTAGCAGGTACAATAAAAGATGTTGTATGTCGTTATGCGTCGATGGATGGGCATTATGTGCCCCGGCGTTTTGGCTGGGATTGTCATGGGGTGCCAGTCGAATACGAAGTAGAGAAATCTTTAGGTCTTACCGAGCCAGGAGCTATTGAGCGTTTCGGTGTGGCGAATTTTAACGAAGAATGTCGCAAGATTGTTTTCCGATACGCGGATGAATGGAAATATTTTGTGGATAGGATCGGCCGATGGGTAGATTTTTCTGCAACATGGAGGACTATGGACCTATCTTTCATGGAGAGTGTCTGGTGGGTATTCCGCTCTCTCTATGATCAAGGACTTGTGTATGAGGGGACCAAAGTAGTTCCTTTTTCTACCAAGCTAGGTACCCCGCTATCCAATTTCGAAGCTGGCCAAAATTATAAGGAAGTAGACGACCCTTCTGTCGTTATAAAATTTGCTTTGCAAGACAATCAAGGCTTTCTTCTAGCATGGACCACAACTCCTTGGACTCTTGTTTCAAATATGGCGCTAGCTGTGCATCCTGAGCTCACCTATGTCCGTATTAAAGACAAAGAATCAGGAGACGAATATATCCTGGGACAGGAAAGTTTGCCTCGTTGGTTCCCAGATCGAGAATCTTATGAATGGATAGGACAATTGTCTGGAAAGAGTCTTGTTGGACAAAGTTACGAACCGCTTTTCCCTTATTTCCAAGATAAAAAGGAGTTAGAGGCTTTTCGTATTCTTCCTGCAGATTTTATTGAGGAAAGTGAGGGGACGGGTATTGTTCATATGGCACCAGCTTTTGGAGAAGCTGACTTTTTTGCTTGCCAGGAACATAACGTACCTCTAGTGTGCCCTGTTGATAATCAGGGGTGTTATACCGCTGAGGTGAAGGATTTTGTCGGCGAATATATTAAGTCTGCTGACAAAGGCATCGCTCGTCGATTGAAGAACGAAAATAAACTGTTCTATCAAGGTACAGTTCGTCACCGCTATCCGTTTTGTTGGAGAACTGACTCTCCTTTAATTTACAAAGCAGTGAATTCTTGGTTCGTTGCTGTAGAAAAGGTAAAGAGTAAGATGTTAAAAGCCAATGAATCCATTCATTGGACTCCTGGGCATATCAAACAAGGACGCTTTGGTAAGTGGTTAGAGGGAGCTCGTGACTGGGCTATCAGTAGAAATCGTTATTGGGGGACTCCTATACCTATTTGGCGTAGTGACGATGGAGAGCTTTTGGTCATAGGATCTATCCAGGAACTGGAGGCATTATCTGGACAGAAGATTGTAGATTTGCATCGCCATTTTATTGATGAGATAGAAATTAACCAGAACGGGAAATCTTTCCGAAGAATCCCTTATGTTTTCGATTGTTGGTTTGATTCTGGAGCTATGCCATATGCTCAGAATCATTACCCTTTTGAAAGAGCAGAAGAAACGGAGGCTTGCTTCCCAGCTGACTTTATTGCTGAAGGACTAGATCAGACTCGAGGTTGGTTCTATACGTTAACCGTTATTGCTGCAGCTTTATTCGATCAGCCCGCTTTTAAAAATGTAATTGTAAATGGGATTATTCTTGCGGAAGACGGAAATAAAATGTCGAAGCGGTTGAATAATTATCCTAGTCCAAAAATGATTATGGACGCGTATGGAGCAGATGCTTTGCGGCTGTATTTGTTGAATAGCGTGGTCGTTAAAGCTGAAGATCTTCGCTTTTCCGATAAAGGGGTAGAGTCTGTGCTTAAGCAAGTTCTATTGCCGTTGTCTAATGCTTTGGCTTTCTATAAGACTTATGCGGAATTGTATGGTTTTGATCCTAAAGAAACAGACAATATAGAACTTGCTGAAATAGACTGCTGGATTCTTTCTTCTCTATACAGTTTGGTAGGGAAAACTCGAGAAAGTATGTCGCAATATGATTTACATGCTGCTGTAAATCCTTTTGTGGATTTCATTGAAGATTTAACTAACTGGTATATTCGTAGGTCGCGGCGACGTTTTTGGGATGCCGAGGATTCTGCAGATCGACGGGCAGCATTCTCTACACTTTATGAAGTGTTGGTAGTCTTTTCTAAAGTCATTGCGCCATTCATTCCTTTTATTGCAGAAGATATGTACCAGCAATTACGAGGAGAAACGGATCCCGAGTCTGTGCACTTATGTGATTTTCCTCACGTTGTCCTAGAAAAGATTCTTCCTGATTTGGAAAGGAAAATGCAGGATATTCGAGAGATTGTAGCTCTAGGGCATTCTTTGCGTAAGGAGCATAAACTGAAAGTACGTCAACCTCTTCAAAACGTGTATATTGTAGGAAGCAAGGAGAGAATGGAGGCTTTAGCTCAAGTTGGATCCTTGATTGGAGAAGAGCTTAATGTGAAAGATGTACATTTTTGTTCAGAAACTCCGGAGTATGTAACCACTTTGATTAAGCCTAATTTCCGAACCTTAGGGAAGAAGGTAGGTAATCGTCTTCCAGAAATTCAAAGAGCTCTAGCAAGATTGCCTCAAGAGCAAATTCGGGCTTTTATGCACAAAGGGCAGATGGTTGTTTCTCTAGGAGAAGAGACCATTTCTTTAGATAAAGAGGACATTACAGTTTCTTGGGCATCGGCTGAAGGATTTGTAGCGAGAAGCTCAGCTTCTTTTGTAGCAGTACTGGATTGTCAGTTAACAGAGCCTTTAATTATGGAAGGTATAGCCAGAGAGTTGGTTAATAAGATCAACACTATGCGAAGAAATGGGAAATTACACGTTTCTGATCGCATTGCTATACGTTTACATGCCCCTGTTATCGTTCAGGAAGCGTTCGCTTTACACAAAGAGTACATTTGTGAAGAGACATTAACCACTTCCGTTTCTGTGATCGATTATAAAGAAGGGGAAGAGTGGGATATTAACGGTCACGCAGTGTCCTTCGTTCTGGAGCGAGTTGAGCGTTGAGATCACTATCATTGAGCAAAAAAAGAGGTCTTATTAAAAGACCTCTTTTTTTTTTTGCTCTTAAGGGAATAGCCTATGGTTTTTTCGATAGTACCATAATCCTATGCAGTCAAGAAAAGCTCCTAGAGCCAATCCATTTACGAGGTAGCCAGGTAAACTCAAGGGCGTTATATTGGAAGATAACAATCCTAGACGATTAATAGGCCAGAAGATCCCAACAGGAGATCCTAAAAGATTTTCAACGGGAACAAAACCAAAATCACGGCTATCAGCGCTCATAGGACAATTATCTCCTAAGACAAGCACGTGGCCTTCCGGAATTTTAAGACCGAAATTAGTAATAAAGGAAACAAATTCCTCTGTAGATTCTGGAGGAGGACCTCTGTCAATAAACGCGATGTAAGGTTTGTCTTCAGATGATTGAAGTTCTTTTTCCTCTTCAGACACAATGAATTTCTGTAAGGCAGGATCGCTATCAATAAAAACTGGAGAATCCATAACGAACAGGTTCCCTTGATTGAAAAATGCATAGCGATTAGGGAACGGAGCATATTGAGGGTTTTTAGGAATATAGATCGTGTGGAAACTAATGCCGCAATTAAATAAGTCAATGACCTGAGAATTGCTTAATTGCGTTAAAGGATGCGGCTGTTTGAGTTTCGTTCGAAAGCCACCCATATTAATTTTAAACACGTCTCCTTTAGAAAATTCATAACATCCGTCAGGAATATTTGGCATAGGTAGGGCAAACATCCTGGCCATGCCTGAGGTATTCATGGGAGCAGGTTGGTACTTGTAAGCATATCCATCTACAACTGTAAAACGGGATGTTGTGAGGTTATTACGAATCAAATGAATATGTTCCTTCCTTAAAGGAAGCAAGGTTTTCATAGGTTCGATAGTAGGAATAAGCTGTGTTTCAAATGGACGTAAGTGAGGGTGAGGATAGGAAACATTAGGAGTGTGGGCAATTTCTAGGTAGGTGTCCGAAAGAGGAGAGGGAAGGACATGAGTAAGAGCAGCTTGTTTTTTAGTAAGGATGCGAACTATTGCAAAATTTTTTATTCCGAATAGATCGGCATAGCTAACAGGCTCATTATGAGGATCTTTTAAAGCATAGGGAGTATCATTATGCCAAGCATTCTTATAGAAAAATTGTCCATAAGAAGCCTGTTGAGGGAGAGAAATCTTTCCACAAGGTGTGTGAAATTGGTTAAAGATCACATCTGTTTGCTCTTCTGAATGGGTAAGGATTTCTGGAGTTCCGTCAAAAGAAATATAGGGGACGTGGTAGAGATTCTCTGTATTTTGGGGGAAGATGGGCTCTCCATCGCAATCGATCCCATAAATTTTCCCTCCATAAAAATATACGGTATCTCCAGGTTTACCCATGCACCGTTTTATATAGCGTTTTTTCCCAGGGATGATTCCAAAATACTTAGTGTCGGCGTTAGGGATAGGAAGATCTCCAACAGTGAAGACTACCAGTTCTCCTCGAGTGATAGCCTCAGGTGTATAGCCAATACTTTTGTTACTAAAAGGTAGCCGGAGTCCAAATGTTGTTTTGGAAACAAGAATACGATCTTGTTCAAGAATAGTAGGCCGCATAGATCCTGTAGGAACTTCATATAGCTCAAACCAGAACTGGCGGATTAAAAAAGCAAGAATGGCAGCAAACGTCAAAGCATAGATAAGATCAAAAGTAGCTCGGAGTTTGGATTTAGGGAATCTTTTTTGTATGGCTTGAGCTTGCTTAGCAAAAAGGGAAGCATCTTCCCTATTCTGATCCAAAATAGCCTCTTCAAGCTGTTTCAAGACTTCTTGTAGTTCTTTTTGAGTTTCCGGATGAGAGAGCATTTTTGTGCTTTTCAGCAATCTAAAGGAAGAATGAAGAATGCGACGACTCTTATTCAGGGAATATAAGCGACTCATGTAACTGCTCGTCATTAGATTTAACAGTATTTATGTTAGGAGAGACCTCTCTTCACTACTTTCTATTGTGAAAAAATTTAGATTTTTTTAGAGCAGGATCTACTTAATTCATATGGAGGTCTTTAAGCCAAGGTTCATCTTACATAAAAAGCTTTTTCGGCACTACATTGAAACCGTTTTCGATGAAAGTATGAAGATGGCTAGAAATTGGGAAGAGCTGGATAGGAGGAGGCGGCTTGGTGCCCCATTTCAATAGTCTTAATAATCACTGTCCCTGTAGGAGTATCAATACTAGTCCATAGAGGAAACGCTAAACGTTCATTGTTAGAAAAATATATGAGAATATTTTTTTCTGATAGAGGAGAAGAATCTTTTGGCCAAACAGAAATCCAAGCACTGGAAGGAAGGGTTATGAGTTCTCCATTCAAAGATGTTCGCGGAGACCAGGGGGTGCGTTCTTTCCCTTTGTATTTAATTAAGTGAGAGGGGGCTGGAGATAAAGGGAGTCGAAGGATTTTTACAAAGAAAGGCAAAGGATCTTTTTCTGAGAGAGGCATCCATTGCGCATTTTTGAGAACAAAAATCATAAGAGGATTTTTGGAAATTCGTAACAAGTACACTTTTTTTGAAGATTGGAGTTGATGGAAGGCATTCTTCCAGGAAGACTGTTCTACTAATTTTTTTTCTTGCTGTGTTAGGGAGGCAAATTCAGACATTTCGACCCAAGTCGCTTCCGAAGAACTTTGGCGAATTAAAAAGAAAAATTTTTGAGATCCTCGGCTTAAGACGGCATAGTCTCCGGGGCGGGCAGTTAGAATTTTTTCTTGGATTGATGATTGGAGAGGAGAATGGGCTTCAGCCGAGGGATAGGATATGAAAAATGCCAAGAAAAAAATAAAAACTTTAAGAAGGTTTTGAGGGTGCATTTTTTCTTGCTTTTTCATAAAATGTTCGGGTATGCTCTCCCTTCTGTTATGTGAGATTTTCACATACTAAGATAGTGATTTTGGGGTTGTCAAATGAAAAAAAACACTCATCCTGAGTACAGACAAGTTCTGTTTGTAGATTCTTCCACTGGGTATAAGTTTATTTGTGGGTCTACCTATCAGACAGATAAAACAGAGGTTTTTGAAGGACAAGAATACCCTGTATGCTACGTCAGCGTTTCCTCGTCTTCGCATCCATTCTTCACAGGAAGCAAGAAGCTTGTGGATGCTGAGGGTCGAGTTGATAAGTTCTTGAAACGATACAGTGGCATTAAGCAGTCTGCTCCTAAGCCTGAAACCGTTGTGGAAGATGTTCTTCCCAAGGGTAAGAGGAAATCTCCTGCTAAGAAGAAAAAATAGTTTGAACAGAACTTTCTGTTATCTAGAGAAAAGCGGGGCGAACACCCCGCTTTTTTTGTTTTAATAAGTCTCTCTTTTTGAATCTGACTTTTCAGAGTAAAGTCTAGTGTTCCCCAAAAATTGATTGCCAATGTACACTCTGGTCTTTGTTAGAGAGATACTAGAGTAAAGGCAGAAGAAGTCGTTCATGGAAATAAAAGTTTTAGAGTGTTTAAAGCGCCTTGAAGAAGTTGAAAAGCAGATATCCGATCCGAATATCTTTAGTAATCCTAAAGAATATAGTTCGCTGAGCAAGGAGCATGCGCGTCTTTCTGAGATTAAAAATGCTCATGAGTCATTGGTTGCGACAAAGAAAATTCTTCAGGACGATAAACTCGCTTTATCAACAGAGAAGGATCCAGAAATAGTAGCTATGCTAGAAGAAGGAGTTCTTGTAGGGGAAGAGGCTGTAGAACGTCTATCGAAGCAGTTAGAAAACCTGCTTATTCCACCTGATCCAGATGATGATCTCAGTGTGATTATGGAGTTGCGAGCAGGAACGGGAGGAGATGAAGCGGCTCTTTTTGTAGGGGACTGTGTGCGCATGTATCACCTTTATGCAGCAAGTAAGGGGTGGCAATGCGAAGTTCTCTCTACATCGGAGTCAGATCTCGGAGGCTACAAAGAATATGTTATGGGGATTTCTGGGGCTTCTGTGAAACGTTTCTTGCAGTATGAAGCAGGAACACATCGTGTGCAAAGGGTCCCAGAAACAGAGACTCAGGGTAGGGTACATACGTCTGCGGTAACGGTAGCTGTTCTTCCAGAACCAGCAGAAGATGACGAAGAAGTTTTCATTGATGAGAAGGATTTACGTATTGATACCTTCCGTTCTTCTGGAGCCGGAGGCCAGCACGTCAACGTTACAGATTCTGCTGTGCGTATTACTCATATTCCTTCTGGCGTTGTCGTTACGTGCCAAGATGAACGCAGTCAGCATAAAAATAAAGCTAAGGCTATGCGCGTGCTAAAAGCTCGTATTCGCGATGCAGAAGTGCAGAAGCGCGCGCAAGAAGCCTCTGCTATGCGTTCTGCTCAGGTAGGAAGCGGAGATCGTTCGGAGCGAATTCGAACCTATAATTTTCCTCAAAACCGTGTGACCGATCACCGAATTGGCTTAACTTTATATAACTTAGATCGTGTAATGGAAGGGGAGTTGGATATGATTACGACAGCTCTTGTAACCCACGTACATCGGCAGCTATTCGGTCATGAAGAAACTGCTTAGAGAAGCTTCAGAGTATTTGTTGTCTCGAGGGATTCGGTTTCCTCAAAGGGAAGCCGAAGATATCTTGATGGATTTGTTAGAGATTTCTTCTAGAAGCGCTCTCCATCAGGCGAAGTTATCGAGCGAAGAGCAAAGTCTTTATTGGAAGCGTCTGCGGAAGCGAGGGGATCGTTGTCCTACGGCATACATCCACGGTAAAGTGCATTTCTTAGGGGTTGAGTTGCAAGTAACCCCTCAAGTTCTAATTCCTAGGCAAGAAACAGAAATTTTTGTAGAGCAGATCATTGGTTATCTGCAGATGCACAAGGAAAAGACAACATTTTATGATGTTTGCTGTGGGAGCGGGTGTATTGGTTTGGCAGTGAGGAAGCACTGTCCGCATGTACGTGTTACGCTATCAGATATCAGTCCTGAAGCTTTGGCCATTGCAGAGTCCAATGCTAGAAGCAATGCGCTTGCAGTAGACTTTCTTTTAGGGGATTTGTTTGATCCTTTCTCTTTTCCTGCAGATGTGCTTGTTTGTAACCCTCCTTACCTATCCTATAAAGAGTTTTTTGAATCAGATCCTGAGGTACGGTGTCATGAACCTTGGAAAGCTTTAGTTGGAGGCGTTTCTGGGTTAGAATTTTATCATCGTATAGCTACTCATATTCATAAAATTTTAGTCTCTGGAGGCGTTGGCTGGCTAGAGATTGGCTCAACACAAGGAGAGGATGTAAAGCAAATTTTTCATGCCAAGGGAATCCGAGGACGCGTGTTGAAAGATTATGCGCAATTGGATAGGTTTTTTTTCCTTGAAAATCAAGCTAATGATGCTGTATCCTCTGGGGAGGTTTCTGGCTTTTCCGAGAGATGATTAGTTCTTTATCGCAAAAATTATCTAACATTTTCTCCTCACTTTTTACCGCAAAGAGGGTGACAGAGGAGAGTATTTCCGACTCCATTAGAGAGGTTCGCTTAGCTCTTCTAGATGCCGATGTGAATTATCAGGCGGTGAAGGATTTTATTGCTAAAGTGAAGCAGAAAGTTGTTGGGGAAGAAGTTTGGAAACATGTCTCTCCTGGGCAACAGTTTATCAAGTGTTTGCATGAAGAGCTTTCATCTTCTCTTGCTTCAGAGCAGACCGCTGTTTCGTTACGGGGATGCCCAGCTGTTATTTTACTCTGCGGGTTACAGGGAGCGGGGAAAACGACTACTTGTGCTAAGCTTGCTGACTATTTTCTTCGAGAAAAGAAGGCAAAGAAAGTGCTGGTAGCCTCCTGTGATTTGAAACGTTTTTCGGCTGTAGAACAGTTAGAAGGTTTAGTAAAACAAACAGGAGCAGATTTTTTCCGAAGGGAAGGAAATGATCCTGTGGACATGGCGGCGGAGGCGGTTCAGCATGCGAAAAGCCAAGGATATGATTTAGTCCTTGTAGATACCGCTGGACGGCTTCATGTGGATGATGCGTTGATGGATGAGTTAGTAGCTATTGCTCGTGTAACGAGCCCGTACGAAACCTTGTTCGTTATGAACTTAGCGATGGGACAAGATGCGGTTGTTACTGCAAAAGCTTTTGACGAGCGCTTAGGCTTAACAGGTGTGGTTGTGTCTATGGCAGACGGTGATGCTCGAGCTGGAGCGGTGTTGTCTGTGAAGTCCTTGCTTAATAAGCCAATTAAATTTGAAGGGTGTGGAGAGAAGATAAAGGATCTACGTCCTTTTAACGCACAGTCGATGGCAGAACGTATTCTTGGAATGGGAGATACGATCAGTCTAGTGGACAAGATGCGAGAGTGTATCTCTGAAGAAGAGAATAAAGAGTTAGAAGAAAAGTTAACAAAAGCAACGTTCACTTATGAGGATTTTCATAAGCAGATACTTGCTTTTCGTCGTTTAGGGCCTTTGCGTAAGATCATGAATATGATGCCAAGTTTTGGTGGTGCAAAACCTAGCGATAAGGATTTGGAAGAATCCGAGAAACAAATGAAAAGAAATGAAGCGATTATTCTGTCTATGACTCCAGAGGAACGAAAGGAGTTAGTGGAATTGAGTATGAGCCGGATGAAAAGAATCGCTGCGGGCTGTGGATTGACGCTAGGTGATGTCAATCAGTTCCGTAAGCAAATGATGCAATCTAAGAAGTTTTTTAAGGGAATGACCCGAGAGAAAATGGAACAGATGGGTAAAAAAATGTCTGGAGGGAATCTGTGGCGTTAAAAATTCGTTTAAGACAACAAGGATGTAAGAACCATGTTGTATATAGATTAGTACTAGCTGATGTGGAGTCTCCTAGAGATGGTAAATATATTGAGCTGTTGGGATGGTACGATCCTCATAGCGAGCAGAATTATCAGCTGAAAAGCGAACGGATTTTTTATTGGTTGAATCAAGGAGCTGAGCTTACAGAGAAGGCTGGGGCTTTAGTGAAACAAGGAGCTCCTGGGGTTTATGCTGAACTAATGGCTAAAAAAGTTGCTCGTAGAGCAGTCGTTAGACAAAAAAGACGAGCTTATCGTCAGCGTCTTGCTGCAAGAAAGGCTGAAGCAGCTGCTAAGTAGATAAGGACATAAGGAATGGAGATAGATATTCTCTCTTTATTCCCGGACTATTTTGCTAGTCCTTTACAGGCGACTATTTTGGGCCGAGCAATTAAACAGGGAGCTTTATCTGTTCGCTCCCGAGATATTCGAGAGTTCGGCTTAGGGAAATGGAAGCAGGTAGATGACTCTCCCTATAATGGAGAGGGGATGCTTTTGATGGCAGAGCCTGTGGTACAGGCTATTAGAAGCATAAGAAGAAAGAAGTCCAAGGTCATATACTTATCTCCGCAGGGACAACTTCTTTCCGCAAAGAAAAGTCGTGAACTGGCGTCGTGTTCGCATTTGGTATTGTTATGTGGACACTATGAGGGAATTGATGAAAGGGCGTTGACTGCCGAAGTGGATGAGGAGATAAGTATTGGTGATTACGTTCTCACCAATGGGTGCGCGGCGGCTTTAGTTCTCGTAGATGCTCTTGCGCGCTTCATTCCGGGGGTTTTAGGGAACCAAGAAAGTGCAGAGTACGACTCTCTTGAAAATGGATTGTTAGAAGGTCCTCAGTACACTCGTCCACGGGTTTTTGAGGGTGAGTCGGTCCCTGAAGTGTTGCTCTGTGGAGACCATCAGAAGATTGCGGATTGGAGAAAACAGGTTAGTCTAGAGAGAACTAGAGAACGTCGACCAGATCTGTATCTGCAGTATTTTTATGGTAACAGTGCTTGTTTAAGTACTCAAGAGGATCTCCCTAGGATAGAGGTAGTTTCTCCCAAAACCTTTTCTGTAGTTTTAGAAGTTCAAGATCTTCGAAAAGCTAAGAAGTTCTATTCCAGGATGTTTGGAAAAGAGTGTTGGGACGGAGATAAATTATTCCTTTTAGGGAAGACGAGTTTGTACCTGCAACAGACAAAAGAAACAAGAGGCCCGACCACAGTATTTATAGAGCTGGAGACCGATCATGATTTTGTTCGTTTTTTAAAACGATGGGAAATGCTCGGAGGGGAGCTTGGTGAACAAGGGACGGGAGGGTTTCCTTTAAGACAGGTTTTTGATTTAGATGGCCATATTTGGGTTGTCTCTTGTGTACAGAAATAGAAAAAGAATTTTTAGGTGAAATACAATGGGGAACTTAATCAAGGAATTGCAAGACGAGCAGTGCAGAACTGATCTCGCTGATTTCTGTGTTGGTGACACGATTCGTGTGGCTACAAACATTTCAGAAGGAGGGAAGGAGCGGGTTCAGGTATTCCAAGGAACAGTCATGGCCCGTAAAGGCGGTGGTGCAGGAGAAACAGTTTCTCTTCATAGAGTTGCTTACGGTGAAGGGATGGAGAAGAGCTTTCTACTGAATAGCCCTAAGATCGTAAGTATTGAAGTTGTAAAACGCGGAAAAGTATCGCGTGCACGCCTCTTCTATTTGAGAGGAAAAACTGGTAAGGCTGCTAAAGTTAAAGAGCTTATCGGTTCTCGGGCTGCTAAGAAATAGTAAAGAAAAGAGAGCGGCATTAACCCTTTCTGCTGTTCTCAACGTCAAGAGGTTGCCTTTATATGAAATCGACCGTTGAGCAGGCGATGCTTTTCGAAGAAAAAAGCATTTTTGAGAATCAAGCTATTGAGCAAGGGTACTCACGAGTTGCCGGTGTAGACGAGGCTGGGAGAGGGCCTCTTGCAGGCCCTGTTGTTGCTGGAGCTTGTATCTTACCTAGAGGGAAAGTTTTCTTAGGTATTGATGATAGCAAGAAATTAACTCCTAAACAAAGACGGTATCTTTACGAACTGTTGCTTGAAGATCCTGAAGTCGACTGCGGGGTCGGCGTTGTTTCTGTTGAGCGAATAGATGAGATCAATATTTTGGAGGCTACCAAGGAGGCTATGGTTCAAGCCATAGCTTCTTTGCAAAGCACTCCCGATTTTTTATTGGTTGACGGGTTGTTTTTGCCTCATAAAGTTCCTTCTCTTAAGATTATAAAAGGGGATGCTCGTTCCGTATCGATAGCCGCAGCTTCTATCATAGCGAAGGAATATCGTGACGAGTTGATGCGGAAGCTTCATGTAGAGTACCCCGAGTACGGTTTTGATAAGCATAAGGGGTATGGGACAGCAGCTCATTTACAAGCTCTAAAACATTTCGGCCCTTGTGTATATCATAGAAAAAGTTTCTCTCCTGTGAAAGAGAGTATTCAAGAGGGAGTATGTCAGTAAAGGTTATTTCCCCCTTTTCTCAAGACGGGGTTCAATGCTTTCCCAAGCTTTTTATCATTAGCGCTCCTGCTGGAGCAGGGAAGACAACACTCACCCATATGCTACAAAGAGAGTTTCCTGATGCATTTGAGAAGACGGTGTCGTCAACGACACGTTCGGCTCGTCCAGGCGAAGTGCATGGCGTGGATTATTTGTTTGTATCTGAAGATGACTTTAAGCAATCTTTAGATAGGGAAGATTTTTTGGAATGGGTCTTTTTATTTGGGACTTATTACGGAACGAGTAAGGCGGAGATTTCTAGAGTTCTGCAAAAGGGTAAGCACTGTATAGCCGTGATTGATGTACAAGGAGCTTTGGCTCTGAAGAAGCAAATGCCGGCAGTCACTATTTTTATTCAAGCTCCCTCTCAAGAAGAACTTGAGCGCCGTTTGAATGCTCGGGATTCAGAGAAAGATTTCCAGAAGAAAGAAAGATTAGAGCATAGCGCTGTCGAAATTGCTGCCGCTAGCGAATTTGATTATGTTGTGGTTAATGATGATTTGATTACAGCATATCAAGTTTTAAGAAGTATTTTTATAGCTGAAGAACATAGGATGAGTCATGGCTAGAAAAGATCGTTTAACTAATGAAAGACTGAATAAGCTATTTGATAGCCCCTTTAGTTTGGTTAATTACGTAATTAAGCAAGCTAAGAACAAAATTGCTAGAGGAGATGTTCGTTCTTCTAATGTCGCGATTGAGGCGCTGAACTTCCTGGATCTTTATGGCATTCAGTCCGAATACGCTGAAAGAGATGATCGAGAGAGACATTTGTCTGCTACAGGAGAGAGACGAAGAGAACAAGGTTTCGGAACATCCAGAAGAAAAGATCCTTCTCTGTACAACTGGAGCGACGTGAAATAGTGGAATCTTCCCGTATTCTTATTACTTCTGCGTTGCCTTACGCAAATGGTCCTTTGCATTTTGGACATATTACCGGTGCTTATTTGCCTGCAGATGTTTATGCGCGTTTTCAGAGACTACAAGGCAAAGAGGTCTTGTATATTTGTGGTTCTGATGAATACGGAATCGCAATTACCCTTAATGCAGAGTTGGCAGGCATGGGGTATCAAGAATATGTCGACATGTATCATAAGCTTCATAAAGATACCTTCAAGAAATTGGGAATTTCTGTAGATTTCTTTTCCAGAACTACGAACACTTATCATCCTGCTATTGTGCAAGATTTCTATCGAAACTTGCAGGAACGCGGACTGGTAGAGAATCAGGTGACCGAACAGCTGTATTCTGAGGAAGAAGGGAAGTTTCTAGCGGACCGTTATGTTGTAGGTACTTGTCCCAAGTGTGGGTTCGATCGAGCTCGAGGAGATGAGTGTCAGCAGTGCGGTGCCGATTACGAAGCTAGAGATCTGAAAGAGCCTCGTTCTAAATTAACGGGGGCAGCTTTATCTTTACGTGATACGGAACATGCTTACTTGCATTTGGAGCGCATGAAAGAAGATTTGCTTGCTTTCGTGCAAGGTATTTATCTACGTCCTCATATACGTAATTTCGTTACGGATTACATCGAGCATTTACGTCCTCGAGCAGTGACTCGAGATTTGTCTTGGGGAATACCCGTTCCTGATTTGGAAAATAAGGTATTCTATGTATGGTTCGATGCTCCAATTGGTTACATAAGTGGAACTATGGATTGGGCAGCATCGATTGGAGACCCTGAAGCTTGGAAGAAGTTTTGGTTGGACGATACTGTGACCTACGCACAGTTTATAGGTAAAGATAATACTTCTTTCCATGCGGTTATTTTCCCTGCTATGGAAATAGGACAATCTCTTCCCTATAAGAAAGTGGATGCTCTTGTAACATCAGAATTTTTATTGTTAGAAGGTTTCCAGTTCAGTAAATCGGATGGGAATTTTATAGACATGGATGCGTTTTTAGAAACGTATTCCTTGGATAAACTGCGTTATGTGTTGGCAGCGATTGCTCCAGAGACTTCGGATAGCGAATTCTCTTTCCAAGAGTTCAAGACGCGATGCAATTCTGAGCTTGTAGGGAAGTATGGAAATTTTGTGAATCGAGTTCTAGCTTTTGCTGTTAAGAATGGATGCACAGAGCTTTCTTCTCCTCAATTAGAGCAAAAGGATTTGGATTTTATCTCAAAATCTCAAAAACTTGCTAAGGATGCAGCCGAACATTACGCACAATACAGTTTGCGTAAGGCGTGTTCCACGATTATGGAATTAGCTGCTTTAGGGAATGGCTATTTCAATGATGAAGCTCCATGGAAATTGGCTAAAGAGGGTAACTGGAATCGGGTACGCGCTATTCTATTCTGTGCTTGTTACTGCCAGAAGTTGCTAGCTCTCATTTCCTATCCTATTATGCCTGAAACAGCATTGAAGATTTTGGAAATGATAGCTCCACATTCCTTAGATCTAGGTTCCCAAGATCCAGATAGATTACAATCTCTTTGGACAGATTCCTTTTTTGATTACTCGGAAGAGAAATTTTCTCTGAAAGAGCCTGAATTATTGTTCACAATGGTAGAGTGATTCTCCACGGTAATCTTCACGGAGAGAAAGAGGGGTTTCATTTATAGAACCCCTCTTTTTTTTTGTGCAAAAAGCAATCCGCTCGGAATACATCACTGCAACTAATATTAGATAGCTTCTTAAATATATACCGAGGGGATTATCCTAGAGACGGTCTACAAATAGTGTAAGGAGAGAAAAGAGGAGTTGGTTTGTTAAGAAGGGAGTGCATAGCTTGTTGCAGCCCGGTACATCGGTGTTGAACCTTATTATTACGAACAGCAATAGCAACTGCTTTCTTTGTTCCTACTAAAATGACTAGTTTTTTCCCTCGTGTAATTGCTGTATAGAGTAAGTTTCTATACAGCATCACGTAATGAGAGGTGTGAATAGGAAGAATAATACAGGAGGTCTCACTTCCTTGGTATTTGTGTATGGAAGTAGCATAAGCTGGTATCAGGTCATTGAGTTCTGCTTGCGAATAACTAATATAGCGGCCATCCACGCAAACGATCAAACTCTTTGTAGATAGGTCAATAGAGGTCACATAACCGATATCTCCGTTGAATACCTCTTTATTATAGTTATTACGCGTTTGCATAACGCGATCTCCCGTAGAGAAGGAGTGAAATTTCCCTTGGATAAACAGTTTATTAGGATTAAGTGCTGCTTTTAACTCTCTATTTAGATTGAGTATTCCTAATACCCCTTTTCTCATAGGAGCAAGGACTTGAATATCTTCGGTAAAGATACCAAATTTTTTAGGAACAAAATCCGAAACGAGATGAATGATGTGTTTAATCGCTTCTTCAGGGTCTTCTTTTTGAAAAAATAAAAAGTCTTTTTTCCCTGAAGAGCTGTTGAGAACCGGGAATTCTCCTTGGTTTACTTTATGGGCATTTGTAATGATATTCGAATTTTGCAACTGACGGAAGATTTTCGTTAGGTAGGTTACCTCGATGTGATGGGAAAGAATAAGATCTTTAAGGACATTACCAGGGCCTACGCTGGGAAGCTGGTGCACATCTCCAATTAGAATTAGGATAGCATGATCAGGCAGTGCAGCTAGAAAGCGCTGTAAGAGAATGGTGTCGATCATTCCGGATTCATCGACAATAACAAGATCACAATCAATAGGATCTTCGTGATTCTTTCGAAATGACAAGGTTTTGAAATCATACTGGAGAAGAGAGTGGATAGTTTGAGTACGTTTCCCTGTGATTTCTGTCATACGTTTCGCAGCTTTTCCTGTAGGTGCTGCTAGGATTATTTTCTTAGGGGAGGAGATCTTTTCAAAGATAGAAAGGATAGCACGTGTAATTGTACTTTTTCCTGTTCCTGGTCCCCCAGATATAATATGAATCTTTTGTGAAGAGCTAGCATGAAGAGCTTCTTTTTGTTTTTCTTCTAATTTCAAATCCAGAAGATTTTCAACCTCCAGAATCGCTTCCTGGGTATTGATAGATCGTATTCGTTTAGAAGAAAACAAGAGTCTTCGAATATCAATCGCAATTTGTTGTTCAGCTAGAAAAAGTTGGCGCGACCAAATATAGGTATCTTGTTCGAGTTCCTTGACATAGACTGTCTTCTGGCGTGACAAGAAATGGATTTGGGTACGGATTTCCTCTTTCCGTATGATCTCCTCTGGAGCTTCTTCATTCAACAGTTTTTCTACGAGAACAATAAAATCATTAAGAGGGTAGCAGGTATGCCCTTCTTCTTGAAGTTCATCTAGAGAGTATTGAATTCCAGCAACGATACGATTAGGGGAATTTAGAGGGACTCCTAAGCACGTAGCAATAAGATCAGCGGTTTTAAAACCTATACCGTACATTTCCTTTGCAAGCAGAAAGGGATCTTGACAGACCTTCTCGATCGTTTGATTTTGGTATTTTTTATACAGCCGTAAACCATAATGAATGGCTATTCCATGTCGTTGTAGAAATAACAAAGCATGACGTAGGTCTCTTTGCTCTTGGAGTTGCTTAGAAAAATCTTCGCAGCGGGCAGGAGAAATCCCATCTACTTCTACCAATTTAGAAGGACAGGAATCGAGTACTGTTAACGTGTCTTCCCTGAAGGTTGAGACAATTTTTTGAGCAAGTTTGGGGCCTACGCCTTTGATTTGAGCATTCAGGTAAGCTATGATTCCGGAATCAGGACTATAGGTTGCAGCGGAAGTAAAGTGAAACACTAATGCTCCGCTAGCATCTACACTCCAATGACCTGTTAAGTCTACAGAGGAGCCGATTTTGAACAAAGAGAGCGGGAGATGGCCACAAACAGTTACTAGTGAATTTTTGTAAGGGACTCGTAGGAAGGCGTACCCTGTTTGATCGGACAGGGGATCTTCTGGCAGGATCAGCTCCAAAATACCGGAAAGTTTCTCTTCACAACCCATATCTTTTTAACTCTCTTGGAAGTATTCGATTTTTAGAAAGGCTTAAGTCGGTGTTGGACAGCATTATAGATTCTAATAAGGCTCCGATCGGTATTTTTTATATTTAACCCACAAAAGAAGTCCATGGAAAAATGAAACTTTCTCAGAATGTTTTTAGAGGATTTAAAGCGATTTGGTAGGCAAAAAGCAACCTTTAAAATACAAACAGAATCGCTTTAAAGAGGATTTTGAAAATCGGTATTAAAATTTAGTTTGCGTCGGATTCCGTGGTTATAAGAGTTTCTGAAGGAGTTTCTTGTTCACTGGCTTTTTTCTGAGCTAGAAGGAGACAGAGACTAGCTCCTAACATCAGAAAGAACCCTAAACCTTCTTGGAAAGATGGCATTTCTCGTTTACATAGGTAAGAAAGAATCCATCCAAAGATGGGCTCAAAGATAAGAAGAGCCCCTAAAAGAGCTGTAGACAGATGAAGAGAAGCTTTGTTCCAAGCTGCGATAGCTCGCGAAGAGGAAAAAATCCCCATAGCAGAGCAAAGAACGATGAATAGGCATCTTTCGGAAAGAGGGGTATGAAATAGAAAATTACGAGTGACATGGGTAATACCGAAAGTATCTCCTAAGATAATTAATGGGAGACAGATGATGAGAGAGCTGATCCCTAGCATATGGCACCATGTGTCGGGGGAGATTTCAGAATGTTGCTCGAGAAAGTCATGGTTACAGATGATGTATCCAGCCCAAATGCTAGTCGCTGCTGTGACACATCCCAATCCTAAGAGGTAGAGAGGCAGAGAAGAACTGGATTCGGATTGGAATTCGGAGACATTCGACAGAATGATTCCAACTACAATGATGCCACTCATACTTAAAAGAAATGAGTAAGAGAGCATCTTTTTCTTAATATTGGAATAGAAGAGAATGGCAATAGGGGCTAACCCAGCAATGATCACAGTCACTGCAGATCCTGAATAACGTACAGCTTGTGCGATACCGAAATAATAGGCTATGTTAATAAGAAAGGCCCACAGGATGCCTTTTTTCCAGAGGAAAAAGGGAACTGTTTTGAAGATATTAGAACGTTTATACAGAATAGTGATCAGTGAACAGATTCCGAAAACGGAGTAGCGGGTCAGCACAATATCTAGGTCAGCAAAGTTCCCTAGCATACTAGGGATCACGAAAACCATTCCCCAGTAGAAGCAGGCTAGGAGGCTATAGAAGACTCCCAAAGGTGTATTACGAGAAGAGGACATTGGATGAGGGGAGGACATCATGCTTAAAAGGCTCTCCAGCTTAAAAATTGCGCTCTAAGAAATTACTAAAATAGAGGACTTACGAGAACGAAAGTCAGATAAAGACAAAAAGAGTTGGTAAAAAAAAGCCTCTCTTTTTTCTCCTCTTCGTTTGAGGGAGCTTTAGCCCGAAAGGACCATTACAGGGCAATTATATTCCCATAAAGATTTTTCGTAAACAGTACCAAGAAGGGCTATTTGCTGTTTTGAGTAAAGATTTTAAACTATTTTCATAAATGGTTTGAAGTTCCTTATAGAATCAGAGTTGATAAAGCGTTTTTTTTGGTATAATGAGAAAAAGCTTTTTGTAAGGCAAAGAGATGAAGCGTATCTTAGTGTATTCGGATAGAGGAGTTTCTCCTTACTATTTGCGCCATACTGTTCGCTGGTTGAAGCAGGTAGCTGCTCCATTCCAGATGGAGGTATGTCGCGTGAATGGACGTTTCTTGATTCATGAGCCTCTTTGGGAAGAAACAACCCAGCTTCTTGTAATTCCAGGAGGTGCTGATGTACCTTATCATAATGTGTTGCATGGACTGGGGACAGCGCGTATCGATAACTACGTAAGAGAGGGAGGCTGTTACCTAGGTATTTGCGCAGGAGCTTATTTTGGTTGCGCGCAGTTTGAATTTCTAGAGCCTACAGGATCTTTATTTGTTGCTAAGCGAGATTTAGGTTTTTTCCCGGGAGCTGCTAATGGTCCTGTTTATGAAAGCGCCTTTTCTTATACAAGTTCCTCTGGAGTTTTAGCCGCTCCACTAGTTTTCGCTGATTTTCCTGGAGAGAGTTTCTCTCTTTTTAATGGGGGATGCTGTTTCGAAAATGCGGAACATTTCCCCGAAATATGCATCGAGGCGCGCTATAATAATCTTCTTGGAAAACCTGCAGCTATTGTCTCCAGACGCCTCGATAAGGGGCTAGTCGTGCTTTCTGGTCCTCATATAGAGTACCTCCCAGAGTTTTGCTCCTTGCAAGAAGATAATGTTATTCAGGCGAGAGAGCAAATTGCAGCGCATTCTTCGAGTCTAGAGGAGTACAAGCAGTTCTTAATCCATCGCCTATTGAGTAATGTCGTCGAGCACGTTTTGTATTAAAATGCTCTCACCTCTTTGAGGATGTGCTTCCTCAGCATCAAATAAGAACGGTTGCACTTGTCCTAGTAGACCCAATTTATCTTCCTCTTCTAATCCAGAAATAATAATGGTGGTTAGTGCTGTCTCGCTAACAGGTCGTACAGGAGATAGGATACGCATATTCGATACATTACCGGGAAGCGTGTAGTGTTGCTTTTTCATGAATAGAGTAAAGAAATCTTCATAATCCAACGGGAATATGGGAGCGAGTTTCTTAGTTCTCCAATCCGCAACTTTTGTATAACGCAACTGTTCTAAAGCGCAGAATAGTGCTAGCAACTCTAGAGTGCGTGCTTTTGGTGTGTGCAGAGGAGTTTTGAGGGGTTCTAGCAATAAAATCTCATTAGATAGGTTGTGTTCTATGATCTGTGCATAATGACTAAAGAGTTTTTTAAAGAGCTCTTCTTGTTGCAGCTGCTTGCTTTCCTGAATAGAAATGAAGAAGGTTTCATTTCCTGTATCATAATGTTGTTGTAGAACTCCTTCTTTGGCTTCGCGCATAACAGGATTGCCGGAAGGTAATTGGTGTGCATAACCCACTCGACAGGTGAGAGCATTGGACTTGATGAGATGGGTATGTAGCGTTTCAAAATCCAGAGTGGATAGTGTGAGGGAGAAAGGCAAACTGGAGTGCGATAGGATAATGGTTCGAGGTTGCCCTGAATCCGAAGGGATGATTTGTGGTGTCCAGTCTGTAAAAGCTGCAGAAAGAAGCTTTTCTGGGTGATCAAAGAAAAACTTTTTATATTTAGGAGAGGCACCCTTGAAACATTCTTTTAAGCCAGGATTGGGGTATAGGCTTGAAATGCTTTTGGATTCCGTTTTTAGAAAATCAATGAGAGAAGATGAGAGAGAGGGGATGGATTTTACATACGACATCAGATGTTGAATTCCGTAAGGGATGAGCTTCTGACACCCAAAAAAACTAACCACGGAAACAAGCAGAGCAAAGCAAAGTCCGGAGGCTATGAAAGCCGGCGGGCCAGCAAAAAGGAATCCACACGATGCGATGAATCCTATAATTAAGGAAAATAACACAGAAAAAATCACAAAAGCTTTGGTTGTTATCTTTTCAGCAACCAAAGAGAGAACTTGTTTAAAAGAAGTCTGTAGGGTGTGACATTCTATTGGGAACATAGATGGTTAATCCTCTCTAAGAGTGCAATGCAACGCACTTTTCATAGGGACTTTTCGTATTTCTGAGGCCTCAATGATGCCAAAATTGAGGAGTTTAGAAAAGTCGCCTCGGACAGTATACTCCCTTGGAGCTTTTTTAGTATTTGGGCTTTCCTGTATTACGAGAGTGGTCGATAGAATTTTTTTTAATTTTAGCTGAATTAGAACGCTATTTCGCGGTGCAGTTGGTCTACCACCAAGAGTTGCAAACCAATTGAGGGTGAACGGGAAAAATGAATAAAAAAGGACGAGAGAGAGACAGGGACTATCTTGAACTCCATTTAGCAGAAAAAAAGGTATTTTCAAAACAAAAAAAGACTCCATCACCTTAACGATGATAAGAAGAAACTACGGATAATGTTTGGGATCTATAAGAGAAAAAAAAGACTCCGGAGGATGGGTTCGAACCAACGACCAATGGATTAACAGTCCACTGCTCTACCGCTGAGCTACTCCGGAACAGTTCAAGCTACATTCTGCATGAGAAGGTAATAAAAAGTCAAGCAATTGCGAACAAGGTTTTTATTTTCGATGATTTCTTTTCGTTTTTTGAGAGTTCTGGAAGCAGATTTTTTCATAACCTTTAGGCACCAAACCTAGTTTATGAATAAGTGCTAGCTCAATAACTTTCGGATCATCCCAAGAAGCTAGATGGGTGCTCAACTCTTGCTGTTTCTCGAGAGCTTCTTTTAAATGGGATTTTAAATGAAACATGCGCTGCTGTAATCGCAGCTCTTGTGTACATAGTTGGGAGATGGCTCTGTCATAGACAAAACCACCTCCAAGAAGACAAAGAATAAGCCACCAAGAACGAATGACACATTCTTCCATATACCTGAACCAAGAAGTCTGTTTCTTACTTGCCATACTCATCCAGGAAACATAGGGTTAAACAAACGGAATAGTAATCCCTTGTTGTTTTTGATATTTCCCTTGGCGTTCTGCATAAGATACATCACAAGTAGCATCTCCTTCAAAGAAGAGCACTTGCGCGATCCCTTCATTAGCATAGACTTTCGCTGGAAGTGGAGTAGTATTGGAAATCTCGATAGTTACGTATCCTTCCCACTCAGGTTCAAAAGGAGTGACATTCACAATCAATCCACAACGTGCGTAGGTTGACTTCCCAATACACACAGTAAGGACATTACGAGGGATACGAAAATATTCCACGCTGCGAGCTAAAGCAAAGGAGTTAGGAGGAATAATACAAACATCATCCACGATGGAAATCAGCGCATCTTCTGTAAAACATTTCGGATCGACAAGTGAATTGTACACATTGGTGAAGACTTTGAATTCTCTCGATATGCGTAGATCATACCCATAACTTGACAAGCCGTAGCTAATGAGTTTTTCTCCAGTCTCTGGATGCAGTTTCACTTGACTGTCTGCAAAAGGCTCTATCATACCTTCTTCGATTGCCATTTTGCGAATCCAGTTATCTTCCTTAATCCCCATAAATTCTCTCGACTGTTTGTTATCTATATTTCTAGGAAAAGACTTTAGTTAGAAAAAAAAGAGATAAAACTCTCAACACTACAGCATGTGCAATTGTATGAAAAGACGCAACTTTTTAATGCCTTTGTGCAGAGGTTTTTTTCTTTAAATAGTCTTTTATATAGAGAAAAAGAAGGATTAGAGATAGGGGAATCCCTCTTGACTTCAGCCGCTGGAGGATGTCAAAATACGATTTCTTGATTTGGATTAGCGAATAAATAACTACTATTGCGAATACTTATATGACTCATAAAATTTCTGTTTTACATCAGGATAAAAAGTTTGATTTTTCTTTAAGGCCAAAGAAACTAACAGAGTTTTGTGGGCAAAAACAATTGAAAGAACGATTGGATTTATTTCTTCGAGCTGCTGTCCAGCGGAATGAAGTCCCCGGACATTGTTTATTTTATGGTCCCCCAGGTTTGGGTAAGACTTCGCTAGCACATATTATGGCTAACACGATAGGAAAAGGCTTGGTAATTGCTTCCGGGCCGCAGTTGTTAAAGCCTTCCGATCTCATAGGACTATTGACCGGTCTACAAGAGGGAGATATTTTTTTCATTGATGAAATCCATCGCATGGGGAAAGCTGCTGAAGAGTATCTCTATCCTGCCATGGAAGATTTTAAAGTAGATATTACCTTGGATTCAGGTCCCGGAGCTCGCTCAGTGCGTCTCGATTTAGCTCCATTTACTTTGGTAGGTGCGACCACTCGCGCTGGAATGTTAAGCGAGCCTTTGCGTACGCGTTTTGCTTTTACTGGGCGTGTAGATTACTATACTGATGAAGATCTTGTTTCCATTCTTTCTCGTTCCTCTCAGTTGCTCTCCATAGAAGCCAATCAGGAAACTCTATTAGAGATTGCTAGAAGGGCTCGAGGGACACCACGTTTGGCTAATAATTTACTTCGATGGGTGCGTGATTTTGCTCAAATGCGAGAGGGAAATTGTATTAATAGCGCCGTAGCAGAAAAAGCTTTAGCTATGTTATTAATAGATAACTTAGGGTTAAACGAGATTGACATTAAGCTTCTCTCCGTGATGATTGATTTTTATCAAGGAGGCCCCGTTGGAATGAAAACGCTCGCAATGGCGGTAGGGGAGGATGTCAGAACTCTGGAAGATATGTACGAGCCCTTTTTGATTTTGAAGGGTTTGGTTCAGCGAACCGCAAGAGGACGGGTTGCAACCCCTTTGGCATATGAACATCTTAACAGGAACCCTAAGGACAGGTGGGGAGAAGAATAAAGTGAAAAAATTAAATCTACTCGTACTGCTAGGAGTTTTTTGTGGTGTAAGCGGTGTTGGAGATGCAGATGTTAAAGTATCCGATGCCCTATCGCAATCTATTCTTGTCGAACCAAAAATCCGAGTTCTTTTGCTCAGTGAAAGTACTACAGCTTTGATTGAGGCTAAGGGAGCTTTTTCAGTATTCGGAGATGGTGAGCTTTTACGGGTTTCTTCTCAAGGACAACGTTGTGCGGCGCATGCTTTGTATGGAGGCATTCGTTGGGGAGAGAATTATCCCAACGTTGAGTGTCTAAAAATCGAACCTCTTGATGGAGCAGCCTCGCTGTTTGTTGATGGTATTCAATACAAGGGTGCTATCTATATTCATAGAACGGATCGCAGCTGTTTGTTCATAGTGAACGAGCTCGCGGTAGAAGACTATCTAAAGTCCACTCTTTCCGTAAAATATTTGAAGGAATTAGATAAGGAAGCTTTGTCAGCTTGTGTGATTTTAGAGAGAACGGCTCTTTATGAGCGTCTTCTTGCTGGAAATTCTCATAGCTTCTGGCATGTCAATGCTCAAGAGGATCGTTATGGAGGATTTGGTGTTACGTCGCAGTTTTATGGTGTAGAGGAGGCTGTAGACTGGACCTCTCGATTGGTTCTCGATAATCCGGAAGGGCTAGTGTTTAATGCAGACTATCTATTGCGAGCAAATGTAGACCGCTTAGCTATAGAAGGCTACAATGCTCGGCAGATTTTAGAAAAATTCTATAAAGATGCAGATCTCGTAGTGATTGAGTCTTGGGAAGATGATTGTAAAGGTGCTTAGAGGCATATCCCAAGAAGCTTGGTAGCAAAAAGACCCATCTCTAATGAGCTGGGTCTTTTTTTTATCTAGATTCCAAGGAGGTTTTTCTTCTGCTGATGGCTACCAAAGAGCTATAAGGTTCAAGAGAGAGTTTGGGAGATAATATCTGAGAAAAGAATCCTGTTGTGCTATCTACAATTTTTTCATAGGCCAAATGTTCTTTTCTAGGTTTAGGTAAAGAGATCTCAATACGTTCATTCCCACTATAAAACGCTACGAATAAACTGTAGTTCAGGTGTTTCAACTCAAAAGCTAGATAATGATCGGCTCCCCACTCTCTGGGAGAACCTTTTGTATTTAGCCAGACAATCGTATCTTCTGATAAGAAAGAGGTATTGAATAATTCGGTATAAGCTTTGCGCAGAGCAATGACTTGGCATAAGAAAGAAAACAGTTCTTTCCTTTCAGCTAATCGATCCCAAAGAAAGTAATTGATCTTTGTGTCTAAGCACCAGTGATTATTATTTCCATAAGCTGTGTGCCCATATTCATCTCCGGATTGTATCATGGGAATTCCTTGAGATAAAAAGAGAGCAAGAAAGAAGTTTTTCATTTGGCGTTCACGTAGAGCGCAAATGGTGGGATCTGTCGTTTCTCCTTCGCAGCCAAAGTTATAGCTGTAGTTTGCTGAAGTCCCATCACGATTGTATTCACCATTCTCTTCATTGTGCTTATCGTTATAGGCAACAGTATCGTAGAGTGTGAAGCCATCATGAGAGCAGATATAGTTAATCGAGTTCGTAGGTTTCCCATTGGGATAGATGTCATGAGATCCAGATATTCGTGAAGCAAAGGAACTTACTTGATGAGCATCTCCATTCAGGAAGGCTTTTACATGGTCACGGTAGCATCCATTCCACTCGCTCCATCGGGTTGATATAGAGGGGAAGTGTCCAAGCTGATACAAACCTCCAGCGTCCCAAGGTTCAGCGATCAGTTTAGTTTCTGATAAAATGGAATCAGAGGATATAGCTTGCAAAATGGGGGTTAAAGGGAGAGGGACTCCTTGTGGATCTCTAGAGAAGACTGAGGCTAAATCAAAACGAAATCCATCTACGTGCATTTCCTGTACCCAGTACCGCAAAGCATCAAGAATCCATTTCAGAGTAGTAGGGGTGTTGGTATTGACTGTATTACCACACCCGGAGAAATTCATGAGATCCCCATGATCATTGACCATATAATAGGATTCTAGATCTATCCAGGGAAGAGGGCAGCTTGTGCCTTCAAAGCCTGTATGATTGAAAACGACATCGAGAATGACTTCGATTCCCGCACGGTGTAACGCTTTGACAAGAGTCTTGAACTCTCGGGCCGGAGCGCAAGGGTCTGCCCCATAAGTATAACGGCGAGAGGGGCAGAAAAAATTCACCGAAGAATACCCCCAATAGTTACATAGGTGGGGGAAGTCCTGATTTTTAAATGGATGGACGGTTTCATCGAATTCGAAAATAGGAAGGAGTTCAACTGCATGAACGCCTAGTTGTTTGAGGTGGTCTATTTTTTCGATAATACCAAGGAAAGTTCCAGGATGGGAAACCTGGGAAGACGGATCTCGGGTGAATGACCGAACATGCATTTCATAAATGAAGTAATTTTCTTTTGGAAGGTGCAAAGGAGTGTCGCCTTCCCAGTCAAAATCCTCATGTTTCAGGTAACTAAATGCGTAATCCTTTTCTTGTTTAGGGGATCCAAATAGTTGAGGGGAGTAGATATTCTTAGAATAAGGGTCTGCGATGTAAGAATCTGTAGCAAACTTTTGAGAGCTCAAGTCTGTACCACGTAGTTTATAAGCATACGACCATTCACTAGAAATGCCTGCAATTTCGATATGCCAGATGGCTCCAGTCCTGTGGTCGGTAGAAGATAGAGGAATTTCATGAATTTCAGAAAGAGGGTCTAATAGTACAAGAGTAACCTGCTGGGCTTGTGAAGAAAATAGAGAAAAACGGTAGCGATCAGCGGAGAGCTTTTTGGCTCCTAGAGGTAAAGGGATAGTGGAACGAACAGACAAAGATTCCATAAAAACTAGAACAAGTAAGTTTAATAAAAATCTAACCGAAGAAATGAAGAGAAGAGAGGGGCTTAAACACAAAAGGAAGAGAGACCCTCTTCCTTTTGTTGTATGATAGCAAAACTTTTATGCACGGATTCCTGCTGGAGGAGGTTGAATTCCTCCGCCACCCCCTTGAGGCATTTGTGGCATGGTATCAACAGTGGGTTCTCGTCCAGCGCTGATATCAGAACAAACAGTTCGCCATTTCACAACGGTTTCAATAAAAAGCTGTGCAAAAGCTTTGAGTAGGTTGGTCTCTGCATACTTCATGTCTAACACGCAGTGCATTAAGATCAACTGTTCCTTAGTAGCGACTCCTACCCCTCCACCAGCCATTTGGCCTCCGAGCATAGAGCCTTCTAACAACTTCTCATATAGAGCTAACTTTCTTTGCGGATTGTCTGGCAGTCCGTCAAGAAGAGGTGCGTAAACATAAAGGCGATCAGAGTGTTCTTCGTAGGTCAGGTGAAGAGAAAACTCCCCATCAACAAACAAAATGCACGTATTATTCTGATCGAAGGCCACGTCGGGGAGTTTAAGCTCTTTAGCAAAATTTTTTAGATTTTCCTCAGCATTCTGCCTGGACATGAGGGAATCTCCTTCGTACTGTTTTTTTTAAACCTAGCATAAGCAGGTTTGTTAGTAAATGATTAGAGCCGCGATCAGGTGATTTGCTGTTAGGCAAGGCCTTCCTATCGAGGCTGGTGCGACATCCCTCTTCGGAGTTTCCTAATCAACTAGGTCGTCTAGCTGGTAGGAAAATAAGAAGGCGCAAGCTCATTCCCTTCGGTCTATTATGTGTTGAACGTACGCTTCTAAAACACGCTTTAGTTTCGGTAAACTTAATCTAGCCGTAGATCCAACTAGGGGACATTGTCACAGGATATTTTTTTTGGTTATTTTCCGCAATACTCTATAGAGAATACTTGTATTCACGAAAAAATCGGTCCTAGTGTACAGTTTTCTCTGAAGATAAAGAGGTTCCGAAGGGACGTCTTTTATTTGAAAAAGAGAAATTCACAGGAAGTTTCGTATAGATAGGATGGTTTTTTATGTTGTTCGGATATTTGGTAGGATTTCTAGCTGCCGATCCTGAAGAAAGAATGACATCCGGAGGTAAACGGGTTGTTGTTTTACGTTTGGGTGTAAAATCTCGTGTAGGATCTAAAGATGAAACAGTGTGGTGCAGATGCAATATCTGGAACAACCGTTATGATAAGATGCTTCCTTATTTGAAGAAAGGTTCTTCAGTCATTGTTGCTGGAGAGCTTTCTTTAGAAAGCTATGTAGGTAGAGACGGTTCTCCACAAGCTTCTATTTCTGTAAGCGTAGATACATTAAAATTTAATTCCGGATCTTCTCGTCCTGATGCTAGAGGTTCAGATGAAGGTCGTCAGAGAGCTAATGATAATGTCTCTATTGGATTTGATGGAGAAAGTTTAGATACAGACTCTGCGCTTGATAAGGAAGTCTATGCAGGGTTTGGAGAAGACCAACAGTATGCTAGTGAGGATGTTCCTTTTTAGTTGCAACTCACAAGCCGTTCCTTTCAGGCCCCTTTAGAAGAGATTTCTTTTCGGTAACAGGGGCCTATTCTATTCATTTGATTCAATCCCATATCTTAAGAAGCTCTTGAATCTTCTTGTCTATGGAGTAACAGAGCTTATTTGCTAAAAAGACTACTCTTTCCTATAGTCCTTTTTTTCATCTCGGAATAATGTAGAGATGAAAACCATGTTGTTTTGCTTGTTCTGGCCTTTTCTACTGCAGAGAATGGGTCAGGCCGCCAGCTTGAGACGGAAATGAGCAAAACGCGTTCTACTGGTGTTTAATTATTGACTCAATCGATTCAACAAAGAGGTTATTGTGGTATTACTCTATTCTCAAGCGAGTTGGGATAAACGATCGAAAGCGGATGCTCTTGTTCTTCCTTTTTGGATGAAGAATTCTAAAGCTCAAGAAGCTGCGGTTGTTGATGAGGACTACAAGCTTGTCTATCAAAACGCATTATCCAATTTTTCAGGGAAGAAAGGGGAAACGGCTTTTCTTTTTGGAAATGATCACACAAAAGAACAAAAAATTGTTCTTCTTGGTCTAGGGAAGAGCGAAGAAGTATCCGGAACAACCGTTTTAGAAGCCTACGCTCAGGCTACTACTGTCTTAAGAAAAGCTAAGTGTAAGACTGTAAATATTTTACTCCCAACAATTTCACAGTTGCGCTTCTCCGTAGAAGAGTTTTTAACGAACTTGGCAGCAGGGGTGCTATCTCTGAACTATAATTACCCAACCTATCACAAAGTGGATACGTCTTTGCCTTTCCTAGAGAAAGTGACTGTAGTGGGTATTGTCTCTAAGGTAGGGGACAAGATCTTTAGAAAAGAAGAGAGCCTATTTGAAGGGGTATATTTAACTAGAGATTTAGTGAATACCAATGCAGATGAAGTCACTCCAGAAAAACTTGCTGCGGTAGCAAAAGGTCTAGCAGGGGAGTTCGCGAGTCTGGATGTAAAAATTCTAGATAGGAAGGCGATATTAAAAGAAAAAATGGGATTGTTGGCTGCTGTTGCCAAGGGCGCTGCTGTTGAGCCTCGGTTTATTGTTCTGGATTACCAAGGTAACCCTAAATCTAAAGATAGAACCGTACTCATTGGTAAAGGGGTAACATTCGATTCCGGAGGACTAGATTTGAAACCTGGGAAGGCAATGATTACCATGAAGGAAGACATGGCTGGAGCGGCTACCGTTCTAGGAATTTTTTCTGCTTTAGCTTCCTTAGAGCTTCCGATCAATGTGACCGGGATCATTCCAGCTACAGAGAATGCGATTGGATCGGCTGCCTATAAGATGGGAGATGTATATGTTGGAATGACCGGCCTTTCTGTAGAAATTGGCAGCACTGATGCGGAAGGGCGTTTGATTTTAGCCGATGCCATCTCCTATGCTTTGAAATATTGTAATCCTACCCGCATCATTGATTTTGCTACCTTGACGGGTGCTATGGTTGTTTCTTTAGGAGAATCTGTGGCTGGATTTTTTGCAAATAACGACGTGTTGGCAAGAGATCTGGCAGAAGCTTCATCAGAGACCGGGGAAGCTCTATGGAGAATGCCTTTGGTAGAGAAATATGACCCGGCACTTCATTCAGATATTGCAGATATGAAAAATATCGGCAGCAATCGTGCAGGATCGATTACTGCAGCGCTATTTTTACAACGTTTCCTCGAAGACAATCCAGTAGCATGGGCACATTTGGACATTGCAGGTACTGCTTACCATGAAAAAGAAGAGTTGCCTTACCCCAAATATGCAACAGGATTTGGTGTGCGTTGTTTAATTCATTATATGGAGAAATTCCTATCTAAATAGTTATTGTTTAGCGATATTAAATAATGTGTGTGGTTAGTTTTTAATAAAAATTAAAAACTAACCATTTTTTATTAAAGTTTTTCATTCTCACTGTCGATAGATCAAATAAGTAGTAGTTACCTGTCTAATTAGGGGAATGAACATGTTGGGAGTACAAAAGAAACGCAGCACAAGAAAAACTGCTGCCAGAAAGACTGTAGTACGTAAGCCTGCCGCTAAGAAGACGGCAGCTAAAAAAGCTCCAGTAAGAAAAGTTGCAGCTAAGAAGACTGTAGCTCGCAAAACAGTAGCTAAAAAAACTGTAGCAGCTCGTAAGCCTGTAGCTAAGAAGACGGCAGCTAAAAAAGCTCCAGTAAGAAAAGTTGCAGCTAAGAAGACTGTAGCTCGCAAAACAGTAGCTAAAAAAACTGTAGCAGCTCGTAAGCCTGTAGCTAAGAAAGCAACAGCTAAAAAAGCTCCAGTAAGAAAAGTTGCAGCTAAGAAGACTGTAGCTCGCAAAACAGTAGCTAAAAAAACTGTAGCAGCTCGTAAGCCTGTAGCAAAAAGAGTAGCTTCAACAAAAAAATCTTCCGTAGCAGTAAAAGCTGGAGTTTGTATGAAAAAACATAAACATACTGCAGCTTGTGGACGTGTAGCTGCTTCTGGTGTAAAGGTTTGCGCTTCTGCAGCTAAAAGAAAAACGAATCCTAACCGTTCTCGTACAGCTCACAGCTGGCGTCAACAATTAATGAAATTAGTCGCTAGATAGTCGTATCGCTTTCGATGATTTTCTAAGTAGCCGGGAATAAGAATTCTCTTTTCCCGGTTTTTTGTATTTATTGGCTGAGTCGAAATGCCTTAAGAAGATAAAATCTGGGAACAAAAAGAATAATCCCAGAATTATTGGGTTTTGGCGATGGATTATGGGAAACAGCCAGAATAGTATTCACATAACGTCTACTAAAGATTTTGTTCAGTATATTGAACGTGAACGATTTAGAGTGATTGTGATTGGCTCTTCATCTCTTGAGGACAAAGATATCTTTTCGGAACTTTATATTTCTGGAAGGAAGAGCTTTTTTGACGGACAGCGTTTGTTGCAACAAGAGCTCTTATCTTGGACGGATCATTTTGGTTTGTTCGCTTCCCAAGAGACTATAGGCATTTATCAAGCAGAGAAAATGAGCTCTTCTCTACAAGAGTTTATTATAGATTACACTCGGCATCCTAACCCGAATCTTACGTTGTTCCTTTTCACAAATAAAGCAGAGCTGTTCTCTTCTTTATCTTCGAAGCTTTCTAATGCTCTTTGTTTATCTTTATTTGGAGAGTATTTTGCTGAGCGAGATGCTCGCATAGCTCAGGTTTTGATAAAACGTTCTAAAGAGTCGCAGCTTTCTTGCTCTTTAGGAGTTGCAAAGATTTTTGTGAGTAAGTTTCCTCAGACAGGTTTATTTGAAATTCTTAGTGAATTTCAAAAGTTAATTTGTCAGATGGGAGACAAGGAATCTATAGAAGCTTCGGATATTCAATCATTTGTAGAGAAAAAAGAGGCGATCTCTCTGTGGAAGTTGCGAGATGCTCTTCTTCGTAAAGACCGTGTCGCTGCACACAGTCTGATGAGATCTTTGGTGTCTGATATGGGAGAGGAGCCTCTGGCGATTCTCAGCTTTTTACGTAGTCAGTACCTCTTAGGACTGAGGGCAGTGGCAGAGCAGTCGAAAGAGCGTAAAACACAAATATTTATTGCTGCAGGAGAGCCGGCTCTTTTAAATGGTTTGAACCTGTTTTTCCATACGGAAAGTTTAATTAAGAATAACTTCCAAGATCCCATGCTTTCATTAGAAATGCTAGTTTCACGACTTTAGATTTTTATTTGATGGGATTTTTTCCCTGTATATTTTTTCGTAAGCATCTTTTAGAATAGTCTCCAGTCTAATGATTTAGAATACACTTGTGGCTATGGCGCTGTATCTTCTTCCCAATACTTTAGGTAGTAAAAGATCTGAGGACCTTCCTTCTTCGGTTGGAGAGATTGTTCGGAATAAAATCCAGGGATTAATAGTAGAAAGTGATCGTGGTGGGCGGTTATTCTTAAGTTTATGGAAAGTAGAAGAGCCTCATAGGTTTCCTCTTGCCGTGATGAGCAAGAATGACACTTCTGTTAAGGCTTGTGACTTTTATTTAGAGCCTATTCTCAAGAAGCAAGAGTCTTGGGGCCTCATTTCTGATGCAGGGTTGCCTTGTATTGCTGATCCTGGGGCTAGGTTAGTCCGAAGAGCTTGGACATTGGGGATTCCCGTGCATGCTGTATCTGGCCCTTGCTCGATTACGCAAGCGTTGATGCTCTCTGGACTACCAGGGCAAAATTTCACATTTCATGGTTATTTGCCCCAAAATCCTAAAGAAAGATCTCGTTATTTGCGAAGTTGCTCAGGGAAATTCCATACGCAAATCTGTATAGAGACTCCGTACCGTAATCCATATACGTTTGATGCGTTATTAGATCAGCTTCCGGATCATGGCGAGCTTTGTGTCGCGATTGATTTAATGGGAGATCAAGAATACGTTTCTACGCGAAGCATAGCCGTATGGAATCAATCTTCTGATATCGAAGAGGTTCGTGAGCGTTTGAAAAAAGTTCCAGCTATTTTTCTATTTATTACTTCTTTTTGATTTCATAGCATCCGCTAGTTTGTTTTGTTTGTTAATTTAATTTTTTCTAATTAAAAGAAAATTAGAATTTAATTAATTAAAAGACAAAACATGAACAAAAAAATAATTAAAGAACGCGTTTCTTCGTCTGTTCCGTCGACACCTTCTGATCAGCTTGCCGATCCCACGAATCCTGTTACTAAAATACTATTTGAATGCAAGCTATCTCAGAATCAAGGAGACGCTTCTGCCGATGTTGATGCGATGGTCACCACAGCTCATGTCAAGCTAGACGCTAAGAATCAACAAGTTCGTCAGGTAGCTAAAGGGGAAGAAGACCAAAATGTGATTGTACTCTCTCAGCTTGAAGGATATTTACAGAATGGATCTCGATCGATCGCGGGATTGTTCCTACCGACTTCTGGAGGGGTGATGGTTGGAGACATTAATATGGGGACAAGCCCAGGGAATACCATCAAAGGGCTTCCTTCTTCTTGGGGATCCGCTATGTTCCTCGGGAATGAATATGCAGCTTCTGTAGGGATTGTACAAGATGTTGTCGGAGAGTATGGAGCTCGGTTGGATGATTTGATTGAGAGGATTACCAAGTATTCTGGTTCAGGAGAGGGTAGTATGACTAAACTTCTTGAAGATCTCGGTAGCCCTAAGGAATCTCAGCCTGGACAGACGCCTTCTGTGACTCTAGAGAAGCCTACAGATGCTAAGTGGTTATTGTTAAGTGCTAAGAACGCTATGACAGGGACCTTGCGTTTTGAGAAAAAACAAGGAGCTTTGTCAACAACTCCAGATCCCACGATAACAAATCTGAAAGCAAGAGAATTGGGAACTATTGGAACAGCTACTCCGACAGATAAGTTACAGAATATAGTTTCTGTTGCTGACCTCACAACCATACTGAAAGATTTACAAAATAATGCTCCTTCGGAAGGAACAGGTTCAGATACAGGTTCAGACGTGGGATCTGGATCTGGTTCGGGAACGGACTCAGGATCAGGGGGTATAGCAGGTGCAAGTGTAAGCACAACCACTGCATCGACCTTCCCAGAGTGGACGGGACAAGAGGTGCCTTATTTGGTGTATCAATCCCAGGATTCTGGTTCAGGTTCACCAAGTGTACAGAATCCTCTTAAGTCTAGTAATGCAGACAATTATATCAAAAAGGATAACGGGACTTATTCGCTTTTGCGAAGAGGTCTTTATCTTATCACCTTTGCTTATGAGTTGAGTACGTCATCATCAAATGGAGTTGTTACCTGTACAGGAACTCTCACAAAGAAATCTGATTCAACATATGCTGGAGGAGATGTGGCAGCTCAGCCTACGAGTGGGGATGCTGCAGATCCAAATCCTGCAGAGCCTTCTCCAGCATTTTCCGTAGTAGGCTCTTCGGATGGAAAAACTGTAGTTGGGAGTGCGTACATTTTAGTCCCAGGAGACAAAGCGCTTTCAGAACATACGCTAACTTTGGCATTAACTCCTGGTGAAAATACAGGGGTGAGGCCTACTTCAGCTACAGCTTCTAAGAGTTATGTAGCTATCTCATATATGGGCGCTGGTTATTAACTATTTGAGTTAAGGGAGAGAATCTCCCTTAACATTTTATACTGAATCGATGTGATCTTTAAGGCTGTGATGGTGTCGAAGTCGTGGATGTTGCCTTAGTAATTTCTCCTGAAGTTAATACCAAAGACCAGGAAAAAGATGTCAAAGTAATACCTGTAGGTGTTGTTTCTGGTGGGGTGCTTTCATCGGTTTGAGCCTCTACTGGATTAGTAGTGGGTTGTTCTGAATCTGTAGTTGTGGTTGATGCATACTGAATCCGTATTCTGCTCGTTGGGCTGGAGGATGAACTGTCAGGAGTAGTCGCTGGGGTTTCAGGTTGCGAGCTTCCTCCAGATCCAGAACTTCCTCCCGAGCTGTTATTATTTGGATTAACGTATTTCAGTTTTAATACAGATCCAGTTGCTTGCACGGGTATTTGTAGTGTGCAAGATTGTCCCGAAGAGAGGGAAAGTGTTTTAGTAATAGTCGTAGGTTCTGTAGGGGTAGTAGGAGTGGGTGATGGAGTTGCGGATAGGTTATACTTCCTTGAGAAAGTTTTCGTTATAGATGCAGTTGGATTGTTATTTGTAGGAGATGGCGTTGCTTCTGGAGCTGGAGCCTCTGGAGGGGATGGTGGAGATTCAGGAGTTGTGTCTGTTTTTGGAGGGGTTACGGTTAGCTCTAGAGAAATAGGATCTGTAGATGTTGGAGTTGTGTTGTTTGGATGGTTCCAGGTTCCTTGCATGGAAAAGGTAAGAATACCCGTTTTTTGAATTACTATTTCTGATCGTGAAGAGTCTGAAAAGGAAAAGAATTCCTCCCATAAAGGAGATTTTTCCGAGAATGTAGTGTTTGGGAGATCAGTGCCCTCGGCAGCCGGGGTTATTTCGGTATCAGTTGAACCAGTAGTAGTGGCAGCTAGCTCTCTAATAAATGAGGAGGCTCCGTTTGAAGGGGATGGTGGATTGTTCGGTGTGTTGCTGTTGTCTGGAGTAGTTGGTGCGGGATCAGCTGGATTCTCAGAGCCTGATCCTGAAGAATCTGATGTATCCGGTTCAGGTTCAGGTTCCGGATCAGGATCTGGCTCTGGGGTAGGAGCTTGTGTAGGATCTTGTAGCCAGTTAAAATATTCAGAAACGGTGATATTGGAAAGGTTTGTATCGTTGTTTTTTAGAAAAGCCATTTGTGGAGAGGTGATTTTGGCTTGTACAAACTCTACATTGATAGCACTTTTGGTATCTTTGTTTGTGGGTGTTCCTAGATTCAATACAGTCTTTTCTCCCATATCGATATCTTCGTATACAGTCCCTCCGCTTGTTTTCAGAAAATCTGGGTTAGTGACAGTGTCAGGATCTTCAGCAATACCGAGAAGTTGGTGTAACGTGGATATTTGTGAGTTAATATCCGATAGGTCTGCGACAGCCTGCGTAATTTTGTCATTACTTTTGATTTCATCTGCTTTCTCATTCAAATAACCGATAGTGACAGCAGAGCCATCATCAGGATCTTGTTGACCGTTTTGCTTGTACATCACAATGTCGGTGACATTGTTTCCCTGCATGTCAATGTCCCCAGTCATTGTGCCCCCTGTTGTGGGTAAGAAACCAGGATTAGGGTCATTTTCTTTGGTGTAGTTTTCTTTTAGATATTTGAATGTGACTGCATCTGTGGGATCTGTAGGATTCTCTGATTGTGTGATGGGTTGGTTATGTTTAACAATGCCAGGAGTAGACTCAATGCCTGTCTCACTAACCTTTAATAAGACTTTTGTCATTACTTTATTAGGGTTCCAAAAGGAAGAAGAAATATTATTTTTTGTATCGTTCATTATTTCGTTTTTTAAATCTTTAACTTCGTAAGTCTCTATACTAGCTTATTTTTAATCATTTTTGATTTAGTGATAAAATCGGATCCTCCAAACCGAAAACCTTTTAAGGTGTTTGTTCTGTATTCGTATTTGTACCTGGAGATGTCGGTGATGGTGAGGGATCTGTCGGACTTGAAGGAGTTGAGGGCGTATTTTTAGTAACATCCGTTGGATATAGAGCTGCTTCCCAAGACCAAGATGACAATGTTGCTGAAGATGATACTGAACCACTTCCTCCATTAGAAGTTTGGGAGGAGGTATCCATTTTTATGTCGGATGCGGTCTTAATAGGAAGTTGTAGTTGTACAGATTCCCCAGAGTATAGTGTCAGAGGGATAGTGAGCGTTTCGGTTGCTGAGGTGTCTTCAGAAGAGCCTGATCCACTGCTAGAAGTAACAGTCCCACTAGAATTGTCTGGAGTGACTGTTAGGTTCACGGATATAGTCGTGGGTGTCGGTGTGCTTGCATCATCAGTAGGTGTGGCAGTTGTAGGATTCCACGTCCCTCTTACAGATAAAACCAGTAGGCCTGCCGTTTTTACTTTTAGATTTTCTTGTGATGAGGTGTCGAAGCATTGATCAGCTAGTTTGCTCTTAAAATCAGGTTCTGTAGGAGAGGAAGATCCGTTTGTTGTGCTGAGCCATGGGATGTATCCATTGAATGAGATTGTTGGAGAACTTGTCGTAGTTGGAAGAGTATTGGAAAGAAAAGCTCTCTTAGGGTTTTGGAGTTTGGATTCCAGGTAGGTTACATTGGCTGCATAGTTGCTTTCTCCTTCCACAGGAGTTTTGATATTGGCGATCTGTGCGTTGGTCATCTTGAGATCCCCTGTAAGATTATTCTGAGATTGTGTCACCACAAACTGAGAATTCTTAATTACTGAAGGGAGATCGTCATAAGATAAAGGAGGAGATTCCTCTTCTTCTGTATCTGCGGTAGGAGTAGGTTCAGGTGTTTCTGGTTCAGGATCGGTATCAGCGTCGGGGTTGATCGTAATTTCAATTCCGAGAGCTTTTTGAGCCAATGCGATTTTTTTTTCTACTTCAGTAGCAGAATTTAGAGCTGTGCTTAGTTTGTCATTGTTCAAAATCTTATCAACAATACCTTTGACATATTTCACAGTAGCTGCTTCTGAGTAAAAAGCTTCCCATGCTGCATTGTAATCATCGATTTTTTTCTGGTATTCTGCCAGCTTTGTGTTGTACTCTTTGATCTCTTGTTCTTGTTCCTCGGCTGTTTTTTCTGCAAAACCGTCTTCTTCTCGCGGGTCTTTTGGTTTGTCGGTTTCGGAAGGAAGCTCTATCTTAGGTTTCTCTGGCTGCTTCAAATTAAATACGGAATGCGTTCCCATATTAATGTTCCCAGTCATGTTCCCTCCATGAATGGGAAGATAACCTGGATTAGGGTCATTTTTAGATAGATAGTGTGCTTGAAGGTATTGTAGTGGCACAACATCCGTATCACGAGTCGGAGTAGCTACTCCGGTTAACTTAGCTTGTCCATCAAAGCTTAACTTAGTGAATGAAGAGAGCTGTTGTGAACCAATACTCAGTAAAGCTCTAGTGGGTGTACTTCGTTGAAATTTCGTAGATGCGTTTTTTTTATTAATTCGTTCTTTTTTATTCATTTTTTCAATTAAAAATTAATCGATTTTTTATTGGTTTTAATATAGATTAATTTTTATTTTGAAAATGAAAAAGAAGAAGCCATGATTTCTTCTGCTATAGAATCATGAAAAAGACGCCCTTTTTTATTTAATGAAAAAGCTTTGTCATCCTTAGTAAATAGAGAACCTATAGACGGGTGCATTAATATTTCGTCTACGAGTTCCTGAGGGAAAACTCCAAAGGGGATGGGGTCGCAGAGACGGAGGCGCAAAGCTAGAGTCTCTTTAATGCGTTCGTTTGGAGGGAGCTCTTCCATAGACTCTAAAGTCGGTAGATGTTGATGCGCAGCTCGTAAGTAATGCGAGATCCTAGAAAGGTTTTTGGATCGAATGCCATGGAGATATTGTGAGGCAGAAACTCCTAATCCTAAGAAAGGCTTAGCTGTCCAGTAGTAGGTATTGTGTTTAGAAGCCGCTTGGTTTTTTGCATAGGAAGCAAGTTCATAGCGAGTAAATCCTTGATTCTCTAGTAGCTCTTCGGCTGCTAGTGCCATCTCAGCTAGGGAGTCGTCATCTGCTATGGATGGAAGAATACGTTTACGGTGTTTGTAAAAGGAGGTGTGAGGGTCTATAGTTAGATTATAAATAGAGATGTGTTGGATTGGGAGAGAAATAGCTTGGTGAAGATCAACAATAAAATCACTAATCGACTGTGTAGGGAGGCCATAAATAAGGTCTGCAGACACATTAGAAAATCCGTATTGGGAGCAGAGCATAAAGGCTTCAATCGCTTTAGATGAAGAGTGTGTGCGTCCTAGTAGCTTAAGTAGGGGATCATTGAATGTTTGTACACCAATGCTAATGCGATTGATCGAGGTCAAGACGAGAGCCTGGATATACTCCAGAGAAAGATTTTCAGGGTTTGCTTCAAGAGTGATTTCTGTGGCATGCTGAGCTTCTAGAGCTACGAGAATATCTTGAATCAAAGCAGGGGGAACTAAAGAAGGAGTCCCTCCTCCAAAGAATACTGTATCAATATAGTGAGAACAACGTAGAGGGGCTAGTTTTTTTAGCCCCTCTTTAATGACAGCTTCACAATAAGAGCGCATTAACTCTTCTTTATACGGGATCGTATAGAAACTACAATAATGACATTTCTTCGAGCAGAAAGGGATATGTATGTAAAGAGCTAAGGGAGTCTTACCATTCATTCGCGTCAGGATCTATGATGCCTCCTCGGCGCCAACGATTGCGATCACTGAAAGGATCCTCATCGTCTTCACTAGAGTAGTCGAGTTCGTTTCCGCTTTCTTCTCTTGCCTCATCACCTAGGTCAATCTCAATTGTGTCACCGGCATCGAGATCCACTTCTGTATCCGAGGATTCTACAAACTCAACGTCTGAAACGCTGGGGCCATCTGGGTAAATGGTTTTAGCTGGAGTTCTTCGAGGGGTTACGTACTCTTTGATCTCACCGCTTTCTTTGAGAAGTTGTAGACGTTCTTTCTCTTCAAGGATTTTGCTTTCTAGCAGACGGATTTCTTCCTGGTGTCTCTCGATTTCTTTTTTAGGAACAAGGCCAAGTTGCATCCACTGGGTAAGATCATGAAGCTCTGATTCTAATTTTTTTAAACGCTCACTTTTCATTCGTAAATAGTCCTGTTCTATGATTGAAACCGGAAACCCCCTGAGAGCCAATTTACTTGCTTCCTACCAAGGGTAACTGCATCTTTTGCTCAGACAGAGCAAAAAGTGAGCAGGCATAAACAAATAGATCAGGAGAGATTTTGGCTAATAAAATACTCATTCCAAAGTATTTGTTCAACTGATAAGCCAAGCTCTGCTAGCTTTTGTAAGAAGTCAGGAGGCTAGGGTATTCGATACTTAAAAAAAAAGCAAAGTTTGCTTTTTTTGAAAAATAAAAATTTTGCTATGGGAATTTTCTAAAAGTATCACCTTCAATCGATAGATTCGTCTTATGGATTCAGACTTTGCTAGGCATGTGCATTCATCAGATATTGACTGGATAGAATCTTTGTTCGAGCGATTTGAGAAGCATGAGCCGATGGATTCTTCATGGAAATATTTCTTTGAAGGTTATCAGGTTGGGAAGACGGAGGGGAGCCCAACAGAATCTTCTCATGATCAAGTCTTTACGTCTTTGCAAGAGAAAAAAGCACACAGTCTTTTGATGATATACCGTTATTACGGCTATTTACAGGGGCAAGTGTCTCCAATATCCTCATCAGAAGAATCTTCTCTAGTTACAGAAAAGGTTCGTAATTTCGATCCTCAAGAAGAGATTCCTTCTTTAGGATTATTACCGCAATCTTATGTTCGTATAGCAGACTTTATTCAGGTATTAAAAGAGAAGTATTGTCGGAGCATCGCTGTTGAGACATTGAATTGCTCTCCTGAGATCCAAGAATATATCTGGAAACTCATGGAAGGAGAGAAGCCCTCTTTAACCAAAGAAGTTCTTCTGGCGCGATATCGAGACGTAAAAAGAGCAGTAGCTTTTGAAGAATTTTTACAGGTTAAATTCACAGGACAAAAGCGCTTTTCTCTAGAAGGTGGAGAGAGCTTGGTTCCCATGTTGGAGCATCTCATTGCTTGTGGGGTTAAGCAAGGCATCAATCGTTACGTGATGGGAATGCCTCATCGAGGCCGATTAAACGTTCTTGCTAACATTTTTGGAAAGCCTTACCGGCAGATTTTCATGGAGTTTGAAGACGCTCCCCAAATAAGAGGGCTGGAAACTGTCGGTGATGTAAAGTACCACAAGGGATATGTTGCCAATAGGCCGGAACAGAACGTTATGATGGCTTTATTGCCGAATCCGAGCCATTTAGAGTCCGTGGATCCTGTTGTGGAAGGTGCTGTAGCAGCGATTCAACATCAGGGAGAGGCTGGGAAGGAGCAAGCCTGCTTAGCTGTGTTGATGCATGGAGATGCAGCCTTGGCGGGTCAGGGCGTTGTATATGAAACTTTCCAGTTGAGTGGGATACCAGGTTATTCAACAGAAGGAACTGTGCATATTGTAGTGAATAATCAGATGGGTTTCACTGCGCAGCCTCGAGAGTCTCGTTCTACTCCTTATTGTACAGATATAGCTAAAATGATGGGGATCCCTGTATTCCGAGTGAATGGAGAGGATATTTTAGCCTGTCTCCAGGTCATGGAGTATGCTATACATATCCGTGAGCGTTTTCATTGTGATGTGATTATCGACCTCTGTTGTTATCGAAAATACGGTCACAATGAAAGTGACGATCCTTTTGTTACAGCTCCATTTTTATACGAAGAGATCAAAAAGAAAAAACAAGGGTCAGAATTATTCAAAGAGATCCTTTTACACCATCCTGAATGGAACATTTCTTCCGACGAGTTGGAGAGAATAGACACAGAGATAGCGCATGTTTTAAACCAGGAGTACGCTTCTCTGAAAGATCCAGGTGTCGAACGGCTAGATGAATGTATGCATTGCACTCGTATGGCAGCTGGAGAGCTTCTTGTCGATAATGTGGATACATCGTTAGACAAAGAAGCCTTGTTTGATCTGAGTGCCAAACTTTGTGATATTCCTGAGCATTTTTCTCCTCATGCAAAGATTCGATCTTTATTAAATAAGCGTATGAGCATGGCTGATGGAGAGATCGGTTATGATTGGGGAATGGCTGAAGAGGTGGCGTTCGCTTCCTTATTACAAGAAGGTTTTTCATTACGTTTGTCAGGACAAGATTCTATTCGTGGAACTTTCAGTCAACGACAGTTAGTCTGGACGGATGTCCAGACAGGGGATATATTCTCTCCATTATATCACTTGTCTCCGAGTCAAGGCAGCGTGGAATTATACAATTCCCCTCTATCTGAATACGCCGTTTTAGGCTTTGAATATGGTTATGCACAACAAGCAGAAAAGACTCTTGTTATTTGGGAAGCGCAGTTTGGAGACTTTTCCAATGGAGCCCAAATCATTTTTGACCAATATATTTCTTCCGGAATTCAGAAATGGGATTTACATTCCGATGTAGTTGTACTGCTTCCTCATGGCTATGAGGGGCAAGGACCTGAGCATTCCTCGGCTCGTATAGAGCGTTATTTACAGCTCGCTTCCGATTGGAATTTTCAAGTTGTTCTTCCTTCTACTCCCGTACAGTATTTTCGTATTCTGCGGGAGCATACGAAGAGAGACCTCTCTCTTCCTCTTATCATTTTTTCTCCTAAGATGTTATTGCGGCATCCGCAGTGCGTGAGTTCTATCGCAGAGTTTGGAATGAAGGGAGGCTTCAAGCCTTTCTTGGAAGACGAGAATCCTAACTATCATGCAAAAGTTCTTGTTCTTTGTAGTGGCAAGATTTATTATGACTATCGTGCTTCTCTTCCTAAAGATCTTGAATGTCGTTTTGCTTGTATACGAGTAGAGAGTTTGTATCCGTTATACTTAGAAGATCTATTGGTTCTGATAAGCAAATATACGGAAGTTCACCATTATGTATGGTTGCAAGAAGAACCTCAAAATATGGGCGCTTTTAGTTATTTTGCATTAGCAACTGACGAGATTTTCCCTAGCAAATTGCAGTGCGTTTGCCGTCCTAGGAGTAGTTCAACGGCAACAGGATCTGCGAGTTTAAGTCAAAAAGAATTATCGACGTTAATGGAAACCTTGTTTTCTATAGGTAGAGAGTAGAGCATGAGTATAGAGGTTCGTATTCCCAATATCGCAGAATCTATTAGTGAAGTGACGATTTCTGCACTTTTGATTCCATCAGGAGATTTGGTGCAGGAGAATCAAGGGATTCTGGAGATAGAGAGTGACAAGGTGAATCAGCTCATTTACGCTCCTTGCTCAGGAAAGGTAGAGTGGAGCGTTTCCGTAGGAGATACGGTCGCTGTTGGTAGTGTTGTAGGGATTATTAGTGAAGCGGAAAAGAGTCAAGATACTGCACCTATCCATGAGCAGATGCCATTTAGTCTTGTAGAGCAGGAAAGCGATGCGCAGATTATTGCCTTCCCTTCATCAGTGAGACAGGATCCTCCTGCAGAAGGGAAAACTTTTGTTCCATTAAAGGAGATCCAACCAGCTTCTTCTGATCATAGAGAATCTCGAGAATCTATGAGTGCTATTCGGAAGACGATTTCTCGTAGATTGGTGCAATCTCTACATGATTCAGCAATGTTAACGACATTTAATGAAATCCATATGGGGCCGCTTATTGCTCTGCGTAAGGAAAGACAAGAAGATTTCATTGCGAAGTATGGGGTAAAACTTGGGTTCATGTCTTTCTTTGTTAGAGCCGTTGTAGATTCTTTGAAAAAATATCCCCGGGTGAATGCTTATATTGAAGATAACGAAATCGTTTACAGACATTACTACGATATTTCCATTGCCATAGGGACAGATCGTGGATTAGTAGTTCCTGTAATTCGTAATTGTGATCAGTTATCTAGCGGGGAGATTGAGTTACAGCTTGCCGATTTAGCTTCTCGTGCTCGGGAAGGCAAACTTGCTATTCATGAGTTAGAAGGGGGAGGCTTCACTATTACCAATGGAGGGGTATATGGTTCTCTTCTATCCACTCCCATTATCAATCCTCCACAGGTAGGTATTCTTGGGATGCATAAGATAGAGAAACGCCCTGTGGTTAGAGAAGATGCAATTGTGATAGCCGATATGATGTATGTAGCTATGAGCTATGATCATCGGATTATAGACGGAAAGGAAGCCGTAGGATTCCTTGTGAATGTTAAAGAGCAATTAGAACAACCCGAGCTTTTGCTAAAAATGTAGAAGCGTCAGAGAGAGGCTGCATTACTCGTTATCTAGGAAGAAGAAGAACTGCAGTGACATTATTTTTTCGAGAACGAATCGCTGACGGATCCTGCTGGTGGCGAGATTTCCAGCTTCTGAACGAGAAAAAGGTATTAGATTCAGAACAAGTGCAGCGTTCTGAGATGAAAATATGATTACCGGATAGTCCTTCGGAGAGCAGTTGTTTTCTTGCTACTGCTCGGAAATCGAGGTGATTTTCTTTAGGCATTAAAGGGAAAAAACTAGAAGGGAACAGTCTCTTATAATCTGGATAGACAGCCATATCAGGACCTAGAGAGGGAGATATAGCCACGATAAGATCTTGAGGACGAGTGTTGAATGTCTTTTTCAGCAGGCGAACAGTGACAGCATAGATATTGCCTACAAGACCTCTCCATCCTGCGTGTACATTAGCAATCACATGGTTTTCTGGGTCATAGAAAATGGCTGCTTGGCAATCTGCATGGTAAATGTGTAGGGAGAGAAGAGGAGTTGTTGTGAATAACCCATCGGCAGGCGCTCTCTTGGGAGTTTTAGGGGTGACATAACGTACGCTCGTTCCATGCACCTGACGAGCGTTACAAAAATCGTTGCCTCCTAAGGAAGAGGAAATGACCTCATCAGAAACTTGACTCGCTTCTTCCTTATCATCTTGTTTTGGGAAAATACCATGGCGAATAGGAAGGTATTCTAACTCAGGAAATGTCTGTTTACGTAAAGCTTCGGAAGGGAGTGTCATCAGGGATCCTATTCTGGCTCTTTCCATACGCCATGTTCTTTTAACAATTGGACCAATTCTTCTTCAGCATTTTCTATGGGAATGCATGATTTTACACATTTATGTTTGACGTATAGGTCAATCATACCTGGTTTTGATCCTACGTAGCCAAAATCGGCGTCAGCCATTTCTCCTGGGCCATTGACGATACATCCCATCACAGCAATTTTTAAACCTCCTGGAAGATGTTGCGTTCTTTCACGAATGCGTTGAGAAACTGCGAGAAGGTCGAAAAGCGTTCGGCCACATCCAGGGCAAGAGACATATTCTACTGTTACGGACCGAATATTAGCACTTTGTAAAATCAAAAAACCCAGAGTTCTAGAGAGTTTAATATCTACAAAATCTAGTAGTACGCAAGATCCTAACCCGTCTAGAAGTAAAGCTCCCAACCGAGCAGACAAGTCGATAATGGCTTCATTTTTAGAAAGGTGAGGATCTAAAGAAAAGCTTAAACACACAGGTTGTGTAGAATGTTGTCGCAGAGAAAAAAAGCGACGAGCAGTATGGATATCGGTTACTTCAAAATAGACAAATGGAGCAGAAAGAGTCTCTTCAGAGAGCCATTCCTCCTCATTCATCGGATTAAGGATAGGAGCATCTTCTTTATTAAAGACAAGAAGATGCTTCTCTATTTCAGAAACGATAGGAGAGGAGCGCATAGCTTTGGGGACAACGACTCCTTCTGGGGTTGTAGGATCTATTTTCCCTGTGGTTGTGTCAATGCCTAAGCACTGAAGAAGTTCTATAGGCTCTGCCGTCAGTAGCTGTACATCGGTTAAGTTAATTAACAGTCCATAGACATTGCCCCAAGGAGGGGTATTCAAAGTGTTTCGAGTACCCAGTTGTTTTGAAGAATGGATGGCAAATGGATTGTCGGCTTCTCCCCATCTTTCGGAGAGTTCTGTTGTCTGTTTGAGAAGATCGATACAAATAGGGATCTCATTGATGGGGCTACCGGTTAGAGAGCAGCGGATGGTATCACCCAATCCCTCTGAAAGAAGCGTACCTATTCCTACAGCAGATTTTACAATGCCTGCAGTGCCAGATCCTGCTTCTGTAACTCCTAAGTGCAGAGGATAAGACCATTCTCGTTGGTCTAGCTCATAAGCTAAAGATCGATACGCTGCCACCATAACTTTTGGATTACTGGATTTCATTGAGAAGATGACATCATGATAGTCCATAGCAACACAGACTTCGGCATATTCCAATGCAGAGTACACCATGCCTTCAATCGTATTTCCATAACGTTGCGTTACGCGTTCTGATAAGGAGCCGTGGTTAACGCCTATGCGCATAGCTTTGCCTAAGCGTTTGCATTTTTCCACAAGTGGAGAGAACTTGTTCATCAAATGCTCTAAGCTATGCGCGTATTGCTCATCAGAGTAAATTTTCCCAGTAAACATATTACGCTTATCTACATAGTTTCCTGGATTGATACGCACTTTATCTACACAATCCACAACATGTATGGCTGCTTGAGGAAAGAAATGGATATCTGCTACAAGAGGGATGGAAATGTTCTGTTGAATCAAGCGGTCTTTAATGTGCTCGCATGCATGAACCTCTCGCAAACCTTGTACCGTAACACGAACGATGTCGCAACCCCACTCTTGCAGAGCACAAATTTGTCTAACCGTTCCATCCACATCTGTGGTGGCTGTAGTCGTCATAGATTGGATTTTGATGGAATGCTCACTACCAACAAAAAGATCTCCGATTCTTACTGGGAGGGTTTTGCGTCGAAACGCATTTTGTATACAGGGTGTTGCCATGACGAGGTGTCCTACAAACAATTTTTGAAATTGGCTGGGACAGTACCGGCCGAATCTCTTTCTCCTAAAGGTTTTGGGGGCTGAGGAAGTATAAGCTTTAGATCAATTTAAAGGAAGGTCTCCATGGAGAAACTTCCCTTTAAAAATTGTTTATAAATTCACGGGTTGAGGGATGTTCGTTAAAACAATCACTAGATCTTTGGATGCGTGTTTTTTCGCGGTTTTTTCTACGGCATGGAGTAAGGATAGTTTAGCAGACTCGATCCATTTTGGCTGTTTGCTTAGCGCTCTTGGAACAAAATCTCCGAAAGCAGCGATTAAAGGAATTTGGATCACACGACAACCACAACGAATAGCCTCTTCGAAACAAGCTGTGTAAGCTCGTAAGGTTATCTCATAGCAAGATTTAGAGTCATCTTGATACATAGAAGCTTTAGGAGCTAGCATTTGGATGAACAATAGAGGCTTGTTATAGGTCTTTGTTTCCTCATCCCAGCAAGGCACTAGATGATTTTTGTCTTCCCAGGTGGCAGAAGAGCATTCTCCTGGAAGTAGGATGCCTGAGTCGGGTTTCGATTCTTCCCAGCACTTGTCGGTAAGCACAGCAGGGAATGCATCGTTCACTCCTAATCCTCCTTGGCCTCTCTTCGCGAAGGCTGCCGATTGCGTGGCATTTGCAATCGCAGCAGGTAGATTCGATTGCATTCTCAAAGAAGAAAATTGGCCTGAAGTAGAGACAAAAATAGTATGAGTGGAAGGAATATTCCAGGCTCTAAATCTTGCTGAAGGATTTCTGAAGGACAGAGGCGTTTTGTCATTAGCAAGGAAAAACGGCATCTGTCTTATCGATCCTATGCAGTTCCATCCAAAAAGCATTTCACCGATCGTTCTTCTCAGTGGTCTTGGAGGTATGAAATCTGGAGGAGGAGCTATAGGTTTAGGTCTTTTGATTTCAGGCAGCTCGGGAGTAGGTTCAGCAGGGAGTTCGGTAGAAGGTCTTCGGGACACAATTTTTGGGGGACAAACATATCGACAGAGAAATAGTCCTGAAGCAAAAAGACTGACACCTAAAATAACAGCAGAAACGGCGATTAGGGCAGGAAAGGAGGCTAAAACGCCAACCACGCAAACCAGCACAAGTCCTAAAATGATTCCAGACGCAAGAGAAGTAATGAGAGCGCGTCTAGGAGTCAAAACAGGAAGTTGACAAGAAGGACGTATAGCATTCTGTATTGCGGACAGCGATGTAAACATAAACTCTTAACTTTTAAAATTTTTGCCCAAGAGCAAAGGACAACACACCGTTTTGCGCAAGAACGCAAGTGTCCGGAGGCTAGAAAGTTATCTTAACGCAGCCACCTTTAATGCAGCATTGACAAGCCAAGCGTTCATTAGAATCTTCAGGATCACCTAGAAAATCATACTCAGCCTCAGAAAAGTCAGATAGGTTATCCGCGCCTTCCAAGACCTCAATCACGCAAGTCCCACAAACTCCTTCCGTACAAGCCAAAGGCACGCCAGAATGTTCGCAAACCTCTGCTATAGAGGAACCGTCTTCTAAATGGAACTCTTGATTCTCGTCATCTGCCGAAATGATGAGCTTAGCCATAGGACTCCAGAAGGAAAAAGAAAAGATTAGTTAAGAATCGGAGTAGAGGGATTCGAACCCCCGACCTATTGCTCCCAAAGCAACCGCGCTAACCAGGCTGCGCTATACTCCGATTTAAAAAAGTAGGAGCTAAGGAAGTTAGCATATTGCCTATATACTAGACAAGAGAAAGATACTGTAAATGCAAAATATTCTTCGAACTTCTTCTTGCAGATATATGTTTTTGCTGGGTATTCGTTCGGTGTGGAATCGGGTGGCTGTTGTGAATAACTTTAGAGGAAGTTCATGGAAAATTGTAGCAATCCCCAGTTGTATACTGTTTACTTTGATATTCCATTTACCTAGATGGCTGATTGATTTTGGGGTATGTACAAATTTAGCGTGCTCCTTGTCGATCATTTTTTGGGTGTTTTCTCTACGCTCTTCAGCTTCGGCTCGTATTTTCCCTTCTCTCCTTTTGTATCTTTGTCTATTGCGACTTGGCCTGAATTTAGCCTCCACCCGATGGATTTTATCTTCTGGATGGGCTTCTCCTTTAATTTTTGCGTTAGGGAATTTCTTTTCCCTTGGGAGCATCCCGGTTGCTCTTACGGTATGTTTACTCCTGTTTTTAGTGAATTTTCTCGTCATAACTAAAGGAGCGGAGCGTATTGCGGAAGTGCGAGCTCGTTTTTCATTAGAAGCGCTCCCAGGTAAACAAATGTCTTTAGATGCTGATATTGCTGCTGGAAGGATCGGGTATAGCAGAGCGTCTGTTAAAAAAAGCTCTCTTTTAGAAGAGAGTGATTACTTCTCCGCCATGGAGGGCGTATTCCGCTTTGTAAAAGGCGATGCGATAATGAGTTGGGTGTTGTTAGGAGTGAATATCCTAGCTGCTCTGTTTTTAGGACGAGCTACTCATGTTGGCGATTTGTGGTTAACTGTATTAGGCGATGCTTTAGTGAGTCAAATTCCAGCATTGCTTACATCGTGTGCAGCAGCAACGCTTATAGCTAAAGTTGGGGAAAAAGAAAGTCTAGCGCAGCATCTGCTAGATTATTATGAGCAGAGTCGCCAGAGTTTTCTTTTTATCGCTTTGATCCTATGTGGGATGGCTTGTATTCCAGGAGCTCCTAAAGCTCTGATCCTAGGTTTTTCAGTTTTATTATTCTTAGGTTATAAGAATCCTTCTTCAGGAGAGACTCTTCTCTTCCAGAAAGAACGGGTAGAGTTTGTATTGCCTGATGAGGGAGTGGGAAATCCTGCTAATTTGTACAAGGACGCCCGCAATCAGATTTATCAAGAGTTAGGCGTAGTTTTCCCGGAAGCTATTGTTGTACGTCATGTAACAGGATCTTCTCCACGTTTAATCTTTTCTGGGCAAGAGGTCGCTTTGAGAGAGCTGTCTTGCCCAGCTATACTAGAATCGATTAGGCAGCTAGCTCCAGAAACGATCAGTGAACGCTTCGTTACTCGCTTAGTTGATGAGTTTCGAGAGCATGCATTCTTATCGATAGAAGAGATCCTTCCGTTAAAAATATCAGAGAATTCTTTGATTTTCTTATTGAGAGCTCTTGTTAGAGAACGAGTGTCTTTGCATTTATTCCCTAAGATTCTCGAAGCTATAGATGTATATGGCTCTCAATCAAAGAATTCTCAGGAATTGGTAGAGTGTGTACGAAAATATCTTGGGAAGCAAATTGGTTTATCCTTATGGAATCGCCAAGATGTCTTAGAGGTAATTACGATAGACTCTCTGGTTGAGCAGTTTGTGAGAGATTCACAAGAAAAGGTTGTGTTGGATTTAAATGAAAAAGTAGTTGCTCAGGTGAAGCATTTATTGCGGGTAGGGGAGGGGAATTTTCGAGCTATCGTAACGGGATCCGAAACAAGAAAAGAACTGAAACGCATAGTGGATCCTTATTTCCCAGATTTATTGGTTTTAGCACATAGCGAACTTCCAGAAGAGATCCCTATAACTTTGTTAGGAGCGGTGTCTGATGAGGTTTTATTATCATAAAAGAGTTATTGATTAGGAGTTATGTGTTAGTTGTGTAAGGGTAGATATTGTTTAAAAATTTTATTTGATTTAGCCTTATTTTTTAGTTTGTAAAAGAAATTTTTTTTGTGAAGACTCACGATCTCGCAGATACTTGGCAGCTATATTGGTCGACAAAAGAAATCCATCATAGGGATGTTTTGATCGAATCCTACCTTCCTTTAGTAAAGAATGTAGCGCATCGGCTTGCTTCAGGAATGCCTTCTCATGTAAAGATGGAAGATCTTTATGCTCTGGGGGTTGAAGGGTTGATTCGTGCTGTCGAACGTTTTGATCCAGAAAAAAGCAAGCGATTCGAGAGCTATGCTCTTTTTATCATAAAAGCTGCGATTATTGATGGATTGCGCAAACAGGATTGGGTACCACGCAGTGTTTATCAAAGAGCCAATCGATTAGCTGATGCGATGGATTCTTTGAGACAGACTTTAGGTAAAGAACCTACTGATGGAGAACTTTGTGAGTATCTAAATATTTCACAACAAGAGTTATCCCATTGGTTTTCCTCCTCTAGACCTGCTCTAGTTCTTTCTTTACATGATGATTTCTCCTGCCAAGATGACGATGAGGGGCTTGCTTTAGAAGAGCGCATAGCAGATGAGCGAGCGGAAACCGGATACGATGTCATCAGAAAAAAAGAAGCTATTTCTATTTTGACAGAAGCTTTGCTGGCTCTTGATGAAAAAGAGCGGCAGGTTATGGCTCTTTATTACTATGATGACTTGGTATTAAAAGAAATTGGGAAGATTTTAGGAGTGAGCGAGTCCCGAGTTTCTCAGATACACTCCAAAGCTTTATTGAAGTTACGAGGTACATTGTCCAGTCTGCTTTAGTAACTGTCTCCAGAAGATCCTCTCTGTATTTTTCCTATCAATATTCTATTGGAGAAGCGCGTCGTTTTTTTGACGAGGTGTCTGCTATCGCTTGCCTTGCTATAAAAAGAACAGGATAGATAAGATGTTGCTAGATAAGTTTATATGGATAGATTCTTATGCAACAGTTAATCGATAACCTTAAGAAACGGGGTATTCTAGATAATTCTTCTGCAGGATTAGAAAGTTTAACAGTTCCTGTTTCTGCCTATTTAGGGTTCGATCCAACTGCGCCTTCTTTACACATAGGACATTGGATTGGAATTTGTTTTTTGCGTCGATTAGCAGCATATGGAATCACTCCTGTTGCTCTTGTTGGCGGAGCTACCGGAATGATCGGAGATCCTTCTGGTAAAAGTGTGGAGCGTTCATTACTAGATCAGGCACAGGTGCTTGATAATAGTAAGAAAATAGCGGCTGCTCTTGCTAGCTATCTTCCTGGTATCCGTATTGTGAATAATGCGGATTGGCTAGGATCTTTAAGTATGGTGGATTTTTTAAGAGATGTTGGGAAGCATTTCCGTTTAGGTTCTATGTTAGCTAAAGACGTAGTGAAGCAGCGAGTCTATTCTGAAGAGGGAATTAGCTACACTGAGTTCAGTTATTTATTGCTGCAGTCTTATGATTTTGCACATCTCTTTAAAGAGCATAATGTTGTATTACAGTGTGGAGGGAGTGATCAGTGGGGGAATATTACTTCGGGGATTGATTATATCCGTCGAAGAGGACTAGGGCAGGCTTATGGTCTAACCTATCCTTTGCTCACTGATAGCAAAGGGAAGAAAATAGGGAAGACGGAGTCTGGAACTATCTGGCTGGATCCAGCGTTAACTCCTCCTTATGAACTATTCCAATATTTCTTACGCTTGCCAGATCAAGAAATCTCCAAAGTAATGAGAACTCTTACTCTTTTGGATAACGAAGAAATTTTTGCTCTTGATGAGCGTTTGACTAGTGATCCACAAGCTGTGAAGAAATACATTGCGGAAGTGATCGTTAAAGATGTTCATGGTTCTGAGGGATTAGCTCAGGCTCAAGCCGCAACCGAAAGCTTTTTTGCTAGTAAGGGAAAGAGTATTACAGAAGCAGAACTAGTAGCGTTAGTAGAGTCAGGTGTTGGCGTTAAAGTAGCTCGAACAGATTTAATAGGGAAACGCTGGTTAGATATCGTTGTGGAACTAGGCTTTTGTTCCTCAAGAGGACAAGCTAGAAGACTCATTCAACAGCGAGGTCTGTACATCAATCAGGAGCCTTTGGCCGATGAACAGAGTATATTAGACGGGACTCAGTTGTGTTTCGATCGTTATGTTTTGTTGTCCCAAGGGAAAAGAAAAAAACAAGTGATAGATCTTAATTAGGAGGGGTCTGTGGCTCCAAATACAGATATTGGGTTGATTGGTTTGGCCGTGATGGGCAAAAACCTTGTATTGAACATGGTGGATCATGGTTTTTCTGTTTCTGTCTATAACCGAAGTCCGGCGAAAACAGAAGAGTTCTTGAAAGATCATGGAGAGAGTGGAGCTCTGCAAGGATTTACTACGATTCAAGAGTTTGTTCAATCTTTGAAGCGTCCTCGTAAGATCATGATCATGATTAAAGCGGGAGCTCCTGTTGATGAAATGATTGCCTCCCTGCTTCCTTTCTTGGAAGAGGGAGATATTCTCATCGATGGGGGGAATAGCTATTATTTAGATTCTGAGCGACGCTATGTCGACCTGAAAAAAGAAGGAATTCTATTTGTTGGGATAGGAGTCTCTGGAGGGGAAGAGGGGGCTAGAAAAGGGCCTTCCATTATGCCCGGAGGGAATATAGATGCTTGGCCTGCAATCGCTCCTATCTTTCAATCCATAGCTGCTCAGGTGGATGGACGACCCTGTTGCTCTTGGATTGGCACAGGAGGTGCAGGGCATTTTGTTAAGGCTGTTCACAATGGGATCGAATACGGGGATATCCAGTTAATTTGTGAAACATATGAGATTCTTAAGACTCGTCTTAATCTCTCTTTAGAGCAGATAGGGAATATCTTTTTTGAATGGAATCAAACCGATCTGAATAGCTACCTCATTGGAGCAGCAGCGGCCGTTTTAATAGCAAAAGATGAGAATGGCAATGCGATTGCTTCTACGATTCTTGATGTTGCTGGACAGAAGGGGACTGGGCGTTGGGTCGCAGAGGACGCTATTAAGGCAGGCGTTCCTATGTCCCTAATTATTGAATCGGTCTTAGCTCGATACCTTTCGACTTGGAAAGAAGTGCGCACAAAGGCAGCTCAAGAGTTTCCAGGGATTCCTCTTCTCTGTCAACCTCCACAAGAAGCTTCTGCCTTCATTGAGAATGTGCGAGAGGCTTTGTATGCAGCTAAGATTATCAGTTACGCTCAAGGATTTATGCTGCTGAAGCAGGTCTCTCAAGATAAAGGATGGGATCTGAATTTAGGTGAGTTAGCTTTGATATGGCGTGGGGGTTGCATTATACAAAGTGCCTTTTTAGATAAAATTCACCAAGGTTTTGAAAATAGTCCAGAAGCACACTCTTTGATATTACAAGATTATTTTAAAAAGGTTCTGTTTGATTCAGAAACAGGTTTCCGGCGAGCTGTTTTGCATGCTATCGGATCTGGTGTAGCTATTCCTTGCTTATCTTCTGCACTATCTTTTTATGATGGATATCGTACGGTGGATTCATCTTTATTCTTAGTGCAAGGATTAAGAGATTACTTTGGAGCTCATGGTTATGAGCGTCGAGACTGTCCTCGAGGGGAGTTTTATCATACGGATTGGCTAGAAACCAAGAAAACTTTTAGAGTATAAAACAAGAAGGCCCAGTAAACTACTGGGTCTTTTTTATGAAGCAATATAGCTAGAAGTAGTCTACTCCATTTTAAGGACTGCAACAAACGCCGTGTTCGGAATGGATACTTTTCCGAATTCTTTCATTCGTTTCTTCCCTTTTTTCTGTTTGTCCCACAACTTGCGTTTTCTTGTGATATCTCCACCATAGCACTTAGCAGTTACATTTTTCGCTAAAGCTCGAATCGTCTCTCTGGCAATAATCTTTTTATTGATGGCCGCCTGAATAGGGATTTTAAAGAGCTGAGGAGGGATAACATCTACGAGTTTCTCGCAGATGCTTCTGCCTTTTGATTCTGCTTTGTCTCTGTGTACAAGGCAGGAAAAGGCATCAACAGCCTCATCATTAATTAGAATTTCCAGCTTAATGATAGCACCCTTTTTATAATCTCCTAACCGGTAATCAAAGGAGCCGTATCCTTTCGTCACAGATTTGAGTTTATCATTGAAATCAGAAACAATCTCATTGAGAGGCAGCTCATATGAAAGCACCAGTCTGTGTTGGTCAAGCATATCTGTTTTTAGACAGATCCCACGCTTATCCATACAAAGGCTCATAATATTGCTGAGATACTCTTGAGGCGTAATGATATTAACATGGACCCAAGGCTCCTCCATGTGTTCAATAAGAGCTGGGTCAGGATATGCTGTTGGGTTATCAATAAAAAGGGTTTTACCATTTTTTAAGACGACTTTGTAGATAACGCTAGGAGCTGTAGCAATAATATCGAGATCAAATTCTCTAGAGATTCTCTCAAAGATGATTTCTAAGTGCAGCAGTCCTAAAAATCCACAGCGGAACCCAAATCCGAGAGAGTGACTGCTCTCTTGTTCAATCGTAAGAGCTGAGTCGTTTAGCTGCAACCGGCCTAGAGCATCTTTCAGGGTATCAAAGTCAGAAGAATCTATAGGATAGATACCAGCAAACACTACAGGTTTGATTTCTTTAAAGCCTTCTAAAGGCTCTTTAGCAGGATGTTTAACAGTAGTGACTGTATCGCCAATTTTTACATCCTTTACTTTTTTTAGGTTGGCAATGAAGTATCCCACTTGTCCGGCTCGTAAGGATCCTTCCATGAGAGTAGCTTCCGGTAAGAAAGCTCCTATTCCTAAGACCTCAAAAGAGGAGCCTTTGGTTGCCATGAAGGTAATGCGATCTCCCTTTTTGATTTCTCCACTGATCACGCGTACATAAACCATGATTCCTACATAAGGATCGTAGTGAGAATCAAAGATCAAAGCTTTAAGTTCTGTTTCCTGTGGAGGTTTTGGTGGGGGAACGAGTCGTATAATAGACTCTAAAATTTCAGGGATACCCTGACCTGTTTTCGCTGAGCAAGCAATGGTGTTTGAAGTATCTAATCCGATGAACTCTTCGATTTGTTTTTTTATAGCTTCTGGTTGAGCAGCAGGTAAGTCTATTTTATTTAAAACAGGAATGATTTCTAAATCTCGTTCTAGAGCCAGATATACATTAGCTAAGCTTTGAGCTTGAACACCTTGGGCAGCATCTACTATAAGCAGCGCTCCTTCACAAGCTGCTAGTGATCGGGATACTTCATAAGAGAAATCTACGTGTCCAGGAGTATCTATTAGATTGAGTTCGTAAGTCTCCCCTTCGTATTCATAGGTCATAGTGACCGGATGCGCTTTGATGGTAATCCCGCGTTCTCTTTCTAGATCCATAGAATCTAAAAGTTGTTCGCGCATCTCTCTTTGTTCGATAGTACTAGTACTTTCTAACAAACGATCTGCGATCGTAGATTTCCCGTGGTCGATATGAGCAATGATAGAAAAATTACGAATGTTCTCAATTTTATACGGTTTCAATGTTTTTAACCGAGTTTTTGCTTCGAAAAGGACATGTTAACGGAATTGTGAGTTGTCTATCTAGAGAAAAGTAATCTAGATCTAGAAGAGTTTATAAAAAAGGCGAGGGGATTTTTAAAGACAAAAGAAAAGCCCCGTCCGAGATAGAACGGGGCTTCTTTTTAGAGAATTTTTAGAAAGTCTTATTAAGAAACACCTTCTATAGTAGGAGCGGATTCTTTAGCCGCAGAAGAAGCTTCCTTCTCTGCAACTTCTGCTAATTCCTGTCCTTTAGCAGCGGATGCAGCCAAGAACAGTTTGTTTAGTTTAGTTGCAGATGTCAACCAGACCATAATAATTGCAAAGAGAGCAACAGCTAGGAATGGAGTCATAGCGCCGATGCTTCCGCAAACGACCAAGAGACCTTGTTGGATCAAAGATCCCCCAGATTTACCGAATCTAGCGGCAACAACGTCAATAGCAGCTTTCCCTTTAACTTTTTGCTCTTGGTCCAATGGGATGTAAGCCATCTCTTTAGTTGCATCAAAGAGAGCATATTTAGTTGATTTGGAAAGAATATTTTGAATGGCTCCGACAACAACGGCTAGCATTAGTGGTGTTGTTCCCAAAGCAGCAACTAAACCTGTAGCATGATCTCTGAAGATAACGAGAGCAAAGAAGACAGCTCCTGTTACGAGAACCATGATAGGTGTAACCAAAGCTCCAGTTAACCAACCGAATCTACGGATAACGTTACCACCGATGAAGAGCATTACAAATACAGATACAACTCCTGTCCAGAAAGAGAAGTTCCCCATAAATGCGCTGTAGTCATTTGGATTAGGGAATTGCATTTTGAGTTGGCTTTTCCAAGTTACTTCAACGAGGTTAATGCAGATTCCGTAGCAAATAACTAGAAGAGCTAGAAGAAGCATATAAGGAGATCTTAACAGATAAGAGAAGCTTTCGCCCATGCTCATCTTAGGTTTAGATTTCTTAGCTTTGAGCTCTGCAGGATTGTAGAATCTAGGATCTGTAAGCACGTAGCGGTTCATCCACCAGTAGCAAGCAGCAATAATAGCGCAAGAACACAAGAACATAGCCATTAGGAAATAGAGGCTGACTCCCCATGGGTCAACGCCTTCGCCAAGGCTAGCGCGTAATTTAGAAGACCAGATAATAGCTGGACCAGAAATTAAGAGAGCTACGTTAGCTCCTACTCCGAAAAGAGCGTAGAAACGTTTAGCTTCGCTAATTTTAGTAATTTCATTGGCAAAGCCCCAGAACATCAAAGAGAGCATAACGCTTCCCCAAAGTTCAGAAAGCACGTAGAACACAGCAAATGTCCAGTTGCGTAGCATCGCAATGAATCCCATAAATCCGGAAGGAAGAATGGATTGTAGAGTATCAGCGAAAGCTGTTGGGTGAAGAATATGACGGCAAGGGTAGATCACCACAGGGAACAGTGCGAAGAATACAACGAATGGTGAGAGCACTGCGAAGAAAAGAGCCTGTTTGTTCAAAATATTGCTTAGCTTGGCGTAGATAAGCATGAACACAACAGCAGAAGGGACGACTAGCCACAACTTAATGAAAGGAATGGCCTCTGCTCCAGATCCCGGTGCTGTAACGATAAGAGTATCTTTTGTATCTCTCAAAATCGTGTAATTGAATGAAATACAGAAGAACATTAGGAACATTGGCAGAACTTTCTTCAGCTCATGCATGTGTATCGGCCAAAGGAAAGAGCGCAATTTTCCAAAAGGTTTTTCCGCGGTTTGAGTCATATTTCACCCTCTGAAAAGCTTATGTTTATTGTTAAGTTTTCTTTGTTGATCAAATCAACGAAGATTTAAAGTATTTCTTTAAAAAGTCGTGAAAAAATTTTGATTTCACGACTCCCTATTCCGGCTGAATCTTCGATTACGTGAGGAGGAGATGCCCTCCACTCAAGGAGCCCAGGAGGGCGGAATAAAAAATGGCAGAAATCCAACCTTTAGGAAAAGAGTATACCACCAAAGGTCTCGGAAGGCAATAGAAAAGGGCTGTATGCTGAACAAGCAGAAGGGCCCACTGAGAATGAGCCTCTGAGAAAAAAAAGCTTTTATTAAAAAATTAAAAAAAGACTTTACAAAACTTATTCTGTAGGTTGAGAAAGAGCTTCAACGTAAGCATTCCAAAGCTCCGTACTTACAATATTATTGCGGATAGAGCGAATTAATTCTCTTTTTAGTGATGGAAGAGGTTTTTTGGGGCTGAAGCGAGCCAAAAGATCTTTATCGCCAACTTGACGAGCTAACTCTAACACCCGTTCGATATCGGTTTTTGTGAAATTCACAAAGTCTCTGCGCTTTTTAGAACCTCGAGGAGCTCGTGGTTTAGGGCTAATGGATCTGGGAGTGATAGAATCGATCACAAACGTCTTTAACATTTTTAACAGTTGCTCAGGAGCAGAGTTCTTCATTTTTTTTAAAGTAAAATGATGCATGTAGCCGCCTGTTGGCCCTGGGAGATAACGACAAAGATCATTTTCTTTACTTCCTCCGACTTTGCTAATCGCTTTAGTTATGAGCTGCTCTATTTCTTCTTGGATAGTAATCTGTGCCGTAGCCATGAATAGCTCCTTAGTGGGTAGTCTAGTTCTACAGATGGTAGTTTTTGCTTTATTAATTGTAATAGTCAACTAAGTCTGTTTTTTTCGATTTAATGTTCAGTCGAAATAAAAATCAATTAGTGTTTATCTTTTGGTGAATTCTATAGTGGTTTTTGCTTTTTTCGCAATCTCATTTTAGAGATTTTTTTGATTTGGACAAAAGAAAATAAAGTACTTCAGATTGTTTTCTAAGTTTGTTTGCATAAACAGCCATCATTTATGCAGGTTAGTAGCAGAAATCTGTTTGGAACAATTTTACTTTTCTTCAGACTTTTTATAGTTGTTTGCTTAGAAAACACGTATTAGTATGCATTTTTCTTAGTTGTTAAAATTATTTAGAATTGTCTCTTCGAGATGAGAAACGCGCTAGACTTTCCTTTCGGTTGAGGATATAAATTCATTCTGTTAAAAGTATCTTTGCGATAAGCGAGGTTCTTTTTTTGGAGGGGGAGCTCCTTACAGGAGGCTTGTATCCTTTAAAATAGAGTTTTTCTTATGACCCCATGTGGCGATAGGCCGGGTCTAGCGCCGATAGTAGAAATATCGGTTGGTTTTTGTCCTTAGGGGATCGTATACTTTTTCAAAGTATGGTCCCCGTATCGATTATCTGGAGGCTCTTATGTCTTTTTTTCATACTAGAAAATATAAGCTTATCCTCAGAGGACTCTTGTGTTTAGCAGGCTGTTTCTTAATGAACAGCTGTTCCTCTAGTCGAGGAAATCAACCCGCTGATGAAAGCATCTATGTCTTGTCTATGAATCGCATGATTTGTGATTGCGTGTCTCGCATAACTGGGGATCGAGTCAAGAATATTGTTCTGATTGATGGAGCGATTGATCCTCATTCATATGAGATGGTGAAGGGGGATGAAGACCGAATGGCTATGAGCCAGCTGATTTTTTGCAATGGTTTAGGTTTAGAGCATTCAGCTAGTTTACGTAAACATTTAGAGGGTAACCCAAAAGTCGTTGATTTAGGTCAACGTTTGCTTAACAAAAACTGTTTTGATCTTCTGAGTGAAGAAGGATTCCCTGACCCACATATTTGGACGGATATGAGAGTATGGGGTGCTGCTGTAAAAGAGATGGCTGCGGCATTAATTCAACAATTTCCTCAATATGAAGAAGATTTTCAAAAGAATGCGGATCAGATCTTATCAGAGATGGAGGAACTTGATCGTTGGGCAGCGCGTTCTCTCTCTACGATTCCTGAAAAAAATCGCTATTTAGTCACAGGCCACAATGCGTTCAGTTACTTTACTCGTCGGTATCTATCCTCTGATGCGGAGAGAGTGTCTGGGGAATGGAGATCGCGTTGCATTTCTCCAGAAGGGTTGTCTCCTGAGGCTCAGATTAGTATCCGAGATATTATGCGTGTAGTGGAGTATATCTCTGCAAACGATGTAGAAGTTGTCTTTTTAGAGGATACCTTAAATCAAGATGCTTTGAGAAAGATTGTTTCTTGCTCTAAGAGCGGACAAAAGATTCGTCTCGCTAAGTCTCCTTTATATAGCGATAATGTCTGTGATAACTATTTTAGCACGTTCCAGCACAATGTTCGCACAATTACAGAAGAATTGGGAGGGACTGTTCTTGAATAGAGATAATGCAATTGCTTGGTCTGTAGAGGATCTTTGTGTTAATTATGATCACTCAGACGTCTTATGTCACATTACTTTTTCTCTGCCTGCAGGGGCAATGGCTGCTATTATTGGGCCGAATGGAGCTGGTAAAAGTACTTTGCTTAAAGCTTCTTTAGGACTGATTCGTGCTTCTTCTGGCCAAAGCTTGTTCTTTGGTCAGAGATTTTCCAAGGTACATCATAGAATAGCCTATATGCCTCAAAGAGCGAGTGTGGATTGGGATTTCCCAATGACTGTTCTTGATCTCGTGTTGATGGGGTGTTACGGCTATAAAGGAATATGGAATCGTATTTCCACTGATGATCGTCAGGAGGCTATGTGTATTTTAGAGCGGGTTGGTTTGGAAGCTTTTGCAAATCGTCAAATAGGTAAGCTCTCTGGAGGACAACAACAGAGAGCTTTTTTAGCGCGGTCATTAATGCAAAAAGCAGATTTGTATCTCATGGATGAGCTGTTCTCTGCGATCGATATGGCCTCTTATCAGATGGTTGTAGATGTTTTGCAAGAGCTTAAAAGCGAAGGGAAGACTATTGTGGTCATTCATCATGATTTGAGTAATGTCCGGAAGCTTTTTGATCATGTGATTTTATTAAATAAGCATCTTGTGTGCTCTGGAAGCGTAGAAGAATGCTTGACTAAAGAAGCCATTTTTCAGGCTTATGGGTGTGAACTTGAGCTTTTGGATTACACACTCAAATTGTCTAGAGGCAAGTACCAAGGATCGTGCTAGATGCTGAGTTGTATATTTCAGGACACTATCTTTCTATCCAGTTTTTTGGCAGTTTCGCTGATTTGCATGACGACTGCCTTGTGGGGGACTATTCTTTTAGTTGAGAGACAGCCCTTATTAAGTGAGAGCCTTTCTCATGCTTGTTATCCAGGGCTTTTAATAGGTGCCCTTCTTTCTTATAAAGTTCCTGCATTTTCAGATTCTTTGTGGGTTATTATCTTTTTTGGTTGCCTAGCTTCTGTCTTGGGATGTTTAGGAATCTCATTTTTAGAAAAGAAATTAGCTATGCATAAAGATTCAGCTTTATGTTTAGTTTTGGTTTCATTTTTTGGCGTAGGGGTGATTCTTGTTAGTTACGTCAAAGATTGCTGTCCTCTTTTATACAACAAGATTAATGCATATTTGTACGGCCAAGCGGCGACTTTAGGGTATACAGAAGCCAAGCTTGCATTGATCATTTTTTGTTTATCAGCTGTAGTGTTGTGGTGGTGGTACAGACAAATTTCTGTAGCTATTTTTGATAGAGAATTTGCGTATTCCTGTGGATTAAGAACGCGTACAGCAGAACTCGTTGTTCTCGTATTTATTTCGTTGGTCATAGTCAGTGGTGTGCGTTCTGTAGGAATTCTACTCATTTCTGCTATGTTCGTTGCCCCTCCTTTATCTGCCAGACAGCTTTCGGATAGATTAAGTACAATCTTAATTCTATCGAGTATTTTTGGGGGTATTTGCGGGGCTTTAGGATGCTATTTTTCCGTAGCTTTCACTTGTCAGACTGTAGTGGAAGGGAAGCCTATATCGATTATTCTTCCTACAGGACCGCTTGTTGTTTTCTTCGCGGGAGTGCTAGTTTTCTTATGTTTAATTTTTTCATGGAAAACAGGGTGGATCACTCGCTATTTCCGAAGAAAATGGTTCTTATTTTCTCGAGATGAAGAACATCTATTGAAAATCTTTTGGTATTTACGAGAACAAAATACCTATCAAGTAGGTATGAGAGATTTTGTTCGTTCTAGAAAGTACCAAGAGTATTTTGGTGATAAGGTATTTCCCAGATTTAGGATGTTTTTACTGTGTAAAAAGGGATTAGTCTCCTGTTCGGAACATCAATGGTCTTTAACAGATAAAGGATTAGCTAGAGCTGCTAAATTAGTGCGTGCTCATCGACTTTGGGAATCTTATCTGGTGAGTCAGTTAGATTTTAATAAGAACGAAGTACATCATTTCGCGGAAGAAATGGAGCATGTTTTGACAGATGAATTAGATTCTACTCTGTCGCAGATGTTGCAAGATCCTGATTACGATCCGCATCAGCGAGAGATTCCAAAACGAACAAGGAAGTCGGATGGTTGCTAGTATTTCTCCGTACTACGGAGTATCATTTTTAGAGTTTTTTCTAGTCTTTTTTTCCCGGCTTTTTTCTGGGAAGCTGTTTTACGATCATTTGTATATCGATGACATTCAGGTGATCGTGTTCTTTGCAATAGCAGTTTCTTGTTCTGTAGTAGGGACTTTTTTAGTGCTTAAAAAGATGGCTATGTATGCGAATGTAGTTTCCCATACTATATTATTTGGGTTGGTCTGTGTCTGTTTATTTACTCATCAGCTCATTCATTTATCTATGCAAGCATTGACTATCGCTGCAGTCTCAACAACTTTACTGACTGGAGCATCCATTCATTTTATTCGGAATGTATTTAAGGTAGCAGAAGAAGCAAGCACAGCTTTAGTCTTTTCTCTCTTGTTTTCAGCTAGTTTATTACTGCTTGTATTTTTGACTCGTAACGCGCATGTAGGGACCGAGCTTGTCATTGGTAATGCGGATGCTTTAGCTAAAACAGATATTCTCCCTATATTTTTAGTTTTATTAATTAACTTGGGTATTTCGTACTGCTTTTTCTCAAGTTTTGTTTGTGTATCTTTTGATACGATTTTTGCTTTTTCTTTAGGTATTCGAATCCGTCTTGTAGACTATCTCATTATGCTTTTGCTCTCAGCTTCTATTGTTGGAGCTTTTAAAGCGGTTGGCGTGTTGATGTCTTTGGCTTTTCTACTCATTCCTGGGTTGATCGCAAAATTGATAGCCTCTTCTGTTCAAGAGATGATGGTGTATTCCATGGTTTTTGGAGGTTTGGCAGCTTTGATTGCCCCGGCTCTTTCTAGATCCATTCTTTCGATTTACGGAATCGGTCTATCTACTTCAGGATTAGCTGTCGGTCTACTACTTGTGTTTTATGTAGTTATGTTAGTGTTCGTTTGTTCTAAAAGGGCTATTATGCTCCGTCAAAAACTTGATAAGTAAGGCAATGTAGAGAATACGAGGTTCTTTTGAAGCATTTAGCACTGATAGGGTCAACAGGGAGTATTGGTAGACAGGTTTTACAAGTAGTTCGTTCTATTCCCGATACTTTTATTATAGAAACTCTTGCTGCGTATGGACGGAATCAAGAAGCATTGATTTCTCAGATTAGAGAGTTTAATCCTCGCGTGGTAGCCGTTCGTGAAGAAACAACTTACAAGGAGCTCCGTAAGTTATTCCCTCATATTGAGATTCTTTTAGGAGAAGAGGGGTTAGTTTCTGTTGCTACAGAACCTTCTGTAACAATGACCATTGTAGCTTCGTCTGGTATAGATGCTTTACCAGCAGTCATTGCAGCTATCCGACAGAAAAAGACAATAGCTTTGGCTAATAAAGAGTCGTTAGTGGCAGCTGGAGAGTTGGTTACCACTTTGGCTAGAGAGAATGGTGTGCAGATTCTTCCCATCGATAGTGAACATAACGCACTTTTCCAGTGCTTAGAAGGAAGAGACTCTTCTACCATTAAAAAATTATTGTTAACAGCTTCTGGAGGGCCGTTAAGGAATAAATCAAAAGAAGAATTACAAAAGGTCTCTTTACAAGAGGTCTTGCGACACCCTGTTTGGAATATGGGGCCCAAAATTACAGTAGATTCTTCTACCTTAGTAAATAAAGGCTTAGAAATTATAGAAGCTTTCTGGCTATTTGGGCTGGAAGCTGTAGAGATAGAGGCGGTGATCCATCCTCAAAGTCTTGTTCATGGAATGGTGGAGTTTTGTGATGGAACGATCCTTTCTGTGATGAATCCTCCCAGTATGCTATTTCCAATACAACATGTTTTGACTTTCCCAGAACGTAGCCCTGCAATAGGTCCAGGATTCGATTTTCTTTCAAATCGCACTCTAGAGTTTTTCCCGATAGATGAAGATAGATTCCCTAGTGTTCATCTAGCAAAGCGAGTGCTTCTTGAAAAGGGGTCTATGGGGTGTTTTTTCAATGGCGCCAATGAGGCTTTGGTTCATCGATTTTTAGCAGGCGAGATTTCTTGGCATCAAATAGTTCCTAAATTACAAGCTCTTGTGGATCAGCATCGCGTGCAATCCTGTTTATCCCTGGAAGAAATTCTATCGGTAGATGCTGAGGCCAGAGCTCGTGCTCAAGAGTGTTAACTATTTCTATGTTCGTGGGATGTCAGTTTTTTCGATAGTGGTGCGGAAAAAAACGATTCGTGTAGTATAGGGACGGCTCTTTGTTTTGTTGAGCGTCTTATAGTATCTTAGGCTTGCTGATAGAGGCTTGTATAGCAGCTGTTTTAAGTAGAGTATAGTCTGGCTTAGAACAAAGATCATTCAGGTATATAGAGTATGACAATAATATATTTTGTTCTTGCAGCCCTGGCTTTAGGTTTTCTGATTTTAATTCATGAACTTGGCCATTTATTAGCAGCAAAAGCTGTCGGAATGTCTGTAGAGAGTTTCAGTATAGGGTTTGGCCCAGCTCTTGTTCGAAAGAAAATGGGGAGCGTTGAGTACCGGATAGGAGCGATTCCTTTTGGGGGATATGTTCGTATCAAAGGTATGGATAGAAATGATAAAGACAATTCTGGAGACAAAGAGAAAACTGTTTACGATATCCCAGAAGGCTTTTTTAGTAAGTCGCCTTGGAAGCGGATTTTTGTTTTAGCCGCAGGCCCTTTAGCTAACCTACTTGTGGCTATATTTGTTTTCGGGATTCTCTATTTTTCTGGTGGTAGAACAAAATCATTTTCTGAATACACCAGCATTGTAGGTTGGGTGCACCCTTCTTTGGAGCAACAAGGCTTACATGCAGGGGATCAGATTTTCTTTTGTAATGGGCAGCCTTATTCTGGGCATAAAATGGCTTTTTCATCTTCTCTTCTTGAAAGAAAGTTATCGTTGCAAGGGCAGCATCCAGCCTACTTTTCTGAGTCCGAGGCTTTTTCATTAGAAGCACCGTTTAATCCTAATATGGAAGGAGTTCCTTGTTTAGGAGCCAGTTATCTGCTGTATCGAGGATCCGATCCTTTACCTGAAAAATCTCCTTTAGTAGACGCTGGATTGTCTGAAGGAGATCGTCTAGTATGGATGGATGGGTTGTTAGTCTTTTCTGGAGCGCAAGTTTCTCAAATGCTCAATGAAAAGCAATCCTTTTTGAGGGTTGAGCGTCAAGGGAAGGTGGTGTTTGTTCGTCAAGCTAGAGTCCTAGCGGGAGATTTAACTCTCACTCCGTATTTTAAAAACGAACTCATAGATTGTCAGTATGAAGCAGGTCTTAAAGGCAAATGGGCTTCATTGTACACGCTCCCATATATTATTAATGGGGATGGTTTTGTTGAAAGTAAGGTCAAACTGCTCAACGATGAGCGGGTATCTTTGGACTATAATCTAGAGTTAGGCGACAAAATCGTAGCCGTTGATGGAATCCCTGTCATGAGCAATGCGGATATTTTACGTCTTGTTCAAGATCATAGAGTGTCTTTGATATTTCAAAGGATGTCTCCAGAGCAGCTGACTGTTTTAGAGCAGAAGGCTGCAGATCAGGCATTTATTAATTCCTATGATATGGACGATCTTCTACGTGTTGCAGAGTCTGTTGGAGAGGAACGTGAGGTATCCCGTTTAGGGGATTATCGTTTGGTAACACGGGTGCAGCCTAGACCTTGGGCACATATTTATTCTGAGGCGTTATTGGACAAACAGCGAGCTCTTGCATCCAAGTTCCGAGATGAACAAGAGAGACGTTATTATCTCGAAAGAATAGAAGCCGAAAAACAGCGGATTTCTTTAGGCATTCCCCTTAAGGATCTAGCCGTTCAGTACAATCCGGATCCCTGGGTATTGATGGAGGAATCCGTTTCAGACAGCTTAAAGACTGTGAAAGCCTTGGGGATGGGGCGGGTGAGCCCTCAATGGCTATCAGGACCTGTAGGAATTGTGCGTATTCTCCATACAGGATGGTCTGTAGGGATTCCTGAGGCTTTGGCTTGGATCGGGTTGATCAGTGTAAACCTAGCAGTGTTGAATCTACTTCCTATCCCTGTATTGGATGGCGGTTATATACTTTTGTGTTTATGGGAGATTCTTTCCAGACGTCGATTAAATATGCGGCTCGTTGAGAAAGCTCTTGTCCCGTTTATGATTCTATTGGTCCTATTTTTTGTATTCTTGACCCTCCAAGACCTTTCTAGAGTTTTCGTTGGGTGATGTTCTACTTTTTGGGAACCCGTAAAGGCTATAGGGGTGAGCTCCTAAGCAGTGAATAACGTAGATATCTTTACTCTTTTCTTTATTCACGTCGGCTTTAGGAGATTGTTGTATGCTCGCCTCTATCTCTTCTGGGACTTGGGTAAGAGCAGAGCTTTTACTTCCGTTTCTTAGGAACTCCCTCATTAAGAATAGGGAGGTTTTGTTCGTAATGATGTATGTGTGATTCGCATCAATGATGTAGTTTTGGTGTGGAGTATCTAATCTCGTTTCTGTTACACAGACCTTGCCATCATTATCTTCTTCTAATTGAAACAGTAGAAACTTACTTTTCTTAGTTCCACTTAATACGAGAACATCAACAGAAGAAGGCATTTTTGCAACGTTCAACATATGCTCAGGGCTATATGTAAGAAGCTGCATACCAAGCTTTCTGCCAAAGACAAATTGCACTAAAGAGCTTCGGCTATAGCGTCTTGCTAATGTAGACCCTGCATTAGGAGGCGCCATAAGGACCGCTTTGCCTTTTTTAGCTTCTTCAGGACAATCGGGATGAGCTAATGCTACACGAACAATAACTCCTCCTACGGAATGCGTAACGAAATTAATCGGTATGCCAGGTTTCAGTTCTGCAATCTTATTGAGTAATCGAACAAGATGTTCAGCATGTTTTTCTAATGTAAATTTTCGGGTTTCATAGTTCCAAATGAAAACATCATAGTTTTCTTTTTCCAGAACCCGGCCAATAGGTTTTAGCGAACCATAGGATCTTAGAAACGCGTGAACGCATACAACAGATTCCTTTTCTTCGCGTATCGAGTTCACCCCAGCAACCCCTGATGTCAATGTTTGAATCACAGAGGGATCAGCTAATAGGGAAGTTCCCATTAATAGAAAGAGTATAGTTAATAAAAAATTCTTCATTTCGCAATACCGATTAATATTATTTTAAATAAGTTTGTTTTATTAAAAACAGGTGTTTATTTACTTAGTTTGTTTATGTGATCTAAACATCTTTTTATCAATAAAATAAAACAACAAAGTTTGTTTCAATTAACAAACAGTTTTTGCGAAGGAGAAATTATAGAGATTGAGGAGCTACAAGGGATACTTGAGCTTGTGTCACATGAAAAATGCAGGATGTTGTGCTGCGGTGATCTGGACAAATAGTAGAAGTTGTAACCACTTGCCCTAAAGAGTTTGAGAGTTGCAGAAGCTGATCTAAACGCTGTTGATCTAGACAAGCATGGATGTCATCCATGCACAGAATAGGATGGATACAAAACTCTTCTTGAAGATACACGCATTCAGCAAATCGAAGAACGGCTAAAAGCGAATGTTTTTGGCCTTCGCTGGAAAATTTAGCGACAGGAAGATCATTGATAGTTAGAAGGAGTTCGTCCCGATGGGGCCCTACCATAGTATAGCCAAGATCGAGGTCCTTAGTATTTGCTATGCGAAGTTGTTCGTAGTAATTACTCGCTATGTCATTGAGGGTAGGGGATTCCTCTGTAATGAGAGAACTCTCATAACGAAGAGATAGAGTCTCTTTTAACGTATTATCCCAAAGAGTTTGAAAGATCGTATTTAGCTTTTTAGTACATTCATTGCGTAAGAAGGCTACCAGACTACCATAAGCAATCAATGGGGAATTCCATGCAGAAATAGCTTTCTGATTCTGAGCTTTAATAGAAGCGTTACGCTGGTCTAAAGCTTTGTGGTAGAGAGAAATATGCTCGGTGTATTTATCTGAAGCTTGTGCTAGTAAGAGGTCTAAAAAACGACGACGTTCTGAAGGGGAGCCTTCAATAATTGCTATGTCTTTGATGGAAAACAAAATAACAGGAAATAACCCTACTAGCTCAGAGAGTTTCGTAATAGGAGCTCCGTCAAACAGGATCTTCTTCCCTTTTTTATCCACTTGAATAGAAAGAGTATGAAAAACCTCTTTATGCGAGAACACAGCTTCTATAAAAAAGTGGGATGCTCCAAAACGTATGGCATCGGTCAGTCGACTAGTTCGAAAAGACCTACCTAGTGATAGAATGTACAGAGCCTCAAGAAGATTCGTCTTTCCTTGTGCATTAAGACCGAAGATGGAATTCATCTCCGGTCCTAATTCTAAACGAAGATCTGTATAATTTCTGAAATCCTTAAGAAATAAAGAAAGAACTCGCATTAATCGTCATGTAATCTCATAGGCATGATGACAAACAAGCTGCGAGTGGAGTCTGTAATGATTCCTGGATTGTAAGAATCTGAGATACCTAATTGAACAAGTTCATCACGGCTGTGTTTCAGGATGTCTAAGAAGAAGAAAGGATTAAAGGCTATTTCTAGGGTTTCACCAGTATAATTGACAGCCATACTTACCTTGCCTTCTCCTACTTTTGTGCAGTTGGCTGTAAGAGTTAGTTCTCCAGGTGAGAAGCTAAATTTGACAGAATGCGAAGACTCATTAGTGAAAAGGGCCACTTGTTTGAGAAGGGAGATCAGTTCTTCACGATGTAGATCTAATTGTACACTGCTATGAGTGGAGATCACAGGGGAAAAGTCCGGGAATTCACCAGAAAGGAGTTTGGTTACTAATAGTGTATTTCCACATTCGACAGCGATTTTAGTTTGATCTAAGAAAATAGTGGATTGAACATCTTCCGAAGACATGCGAATAATTTCTTCGACGGCTTTGATAGGGATGATATAGTCTCCTGAAAAACTAGGATCTAAAGAAATCTCTGTATCGATCTTAGCTAACCGTTTCCCATCAGTTCCCACGACTGTCATAGTTCCATTCGCAATAGAAAGTAAAACGCCAGTGAGTACATAGCGACTCTCTTCTCTGGATACAGCAAAAGAGGTTCTTTGGAACATGTCTTTTAATCGCTCAGAATCCAGAGTGAAACGCAGAGCATTTTGCATATCAGGAAGCATAGGGAAATCTTCTTTCCCCATACTTAACAGGCGAAAACAGGAAGAACCCGACGTGATTGTCGCCATTTCTCCAGAATGAGCTGCTACTTCAATATTTGCCTCTGTTAACTCACGAATGAGTTGGAAGAATCTTCGAGAAGGGATGGTAACAGATCCAGACTCATAGACCTTTGCTTTAACAACACAACGAGTGCTGACCGTCAGGTCTGTAGCCGTGAAAACCAACTCGTCGTTACAGCTTTCAATGAGTACATGAGTCAATACTGGAATTGGCGTGCTTTGTGGAACGACATTCTGAACTTTTTTAATTAGATTTCCTAATTCATTGCGGGAGATAACGAATTTCATTATTTTCCTGTAATCATGTAAGTCTGTTTGGAATGAATAACCATGTTTTGTGACATGGAAGCAAGTAAGTCGTCTCTCGGGGCTAGCTTTAGTAAAAAATATATTGACAAAAGACGGATTTGAAAAAGCCCCATGAAGGCGGAAATTCACATGGTACTTGCTGATTAGGATTATTATCAATGACAAAGGAAGAATCCTTTTAAGGAGAGAGGGGCATACGGTTCTTTCAAGAAGAAGCCCTTTTTGCTATACTCTCCTTAGTTTTTAAGAGGTAAAAACATGGGCGTTAAGGAAATTGTTTCGAATCGCAAAGCTTTTCATCATTACGAGGTTTTAGAGACCTTGGATGCAGGGATTGTTTTAACAGGAACAGAAATTAAATCTCTGCGAGATCATGGTGGAAATTTGGGGGATGCTTATGTGACGATCTCTAAGGGAGAAGCTTGGCTATTACAGTCAAGTATAGCTCCATATCGGTTTGGGAATATCAATAATCATGAAGAGCGCCGCAAGCGCAAACTTCTTTTACATAAGTACGAGATTCACAAACTAGACGCTCGCATTTCTCAAAAGGGATTGACGGTTGTGCCGCTTAGCTTTTTCTTTTCTAAAGGATTTGTCAAGGTGCGTATTGGCTGTTGCCGAGGGAAGAAAGCTCATGATAAGCGGCAGTCTATCATTGAACGAGAAAAGAATCGTGAATTGGCTGCAGCTATGAAACGTTCTTATCGGTAATATATGCGCAAAGATGTTTCTTATTTGCCCAGTCAAGAGCTTCTTGTTTAGAGGAGAAGGTCGTCAGTGCAGTAGCCATAGCATCCGCAAAGGCGCAGCTTTCGTTGATCACGGAAACTGCAAGGATGGGATGGCTGCTATCTTCTAGAGGAGTTCCCGTTAACGGGTCAAGAATGTGGGTGTAGGTTTTGTTGTCCACATGCCATCGTTGATATTGACTCCCGCTCGTCGCTATAGCATGATCATGCAGATGAAGAATTTCTGGGGTAGCTGATGAAGCGACAGCCCAAGATCTTCCGGAAGGATGTTTCCCTCTGGTTTTGATTTCTCCTCCCCATTCTACGTAGTAATTTTGACAGAATTGAGCACAAGCTGTTCCTAATAGATCTACAGCAAAACCTTTTACAGTTCCGCAGAGATCTAATTGGACGAGAGGCGAAAGTTTCCTTAAAGTTTGCTGAGTTTTATCAAGAGAAATCAGATGCCATCCAGAGCTGTGTTTGTAGAGGTGTTGGAGCTCTTGAGAAGGGATGGTATGGGATTTTAGGTGCAGTAGCCATAAGCTTTTTAAAGCGCCTAAGGTGGGATCAAAACGGCCATCAGAGAAGGCGTGGAAATGGTCTATTTCGCGTAGAAAAGCAAAGAGTGCTGGCGATAAGGGGATAGGGGTTTGTTTTGTGGTGCGATTAATACGGGAAATTTCGGATAGAGGATTCCAATTATTAAAAGTTTGATCGATATGATCAAACACTCGATCAATTTCCTTTTGCGCTTGTTGGAATGCATCTGGAGAAAGTGCTTCTCCAAATACAATGCGATAAGGAATTGTCATACGGACCCCTTCAAGAGTAGTTCTTGAAGGAGCTGAACAGGATTGGAGGAAGAAGGGGGCTAGGATCAGGAGGTATGACGCAAAAAACTTTCCCATGTATTTCTCATTAGCATAGCGACGGTCATTGGGCCAACTCCACCAGGGACAGGAGTAATGGCTCGGCAAACAGGTACAACATTGTTAAAATCGACATCTCCTACAAGGATATAACCTTTAGGATTCGCTGCAGGGATTCTTGAGGTACCGACATCCATGATCACCGTTTTTTCTGCAATCATCTCTTTATTTACAAAGAGTGGTACTCCAATAGCTGAAATGAGAATATCTGCAGTCCTAGTGATCTCGGTAAGATGCTCAGATTGGCTATGAAGGAGAGTGACACTAGCATTAGTATCTGCATGTCTTTGCATAAGTAAGGCCGCTAAAGGTTTACCTACGATATTGCTACGTCCTAAGATAACAACGTGCTTTCCATGGAGAGGGATCTCATAATATTTGCACAGTTCTACAATTCCAGCAGGAGTGCATGGGATAAATCCATCTGTTTCTCCAAGAAGTAGTTTCCCTACATTGACAGGGTGTAGTCCATCGACGTCTTTGTCAGGGGTGATAGTGGAAAGAATAGCTTGAGCGTCTAAATGTTTGGGTAGGGGGAGTTGAACAAGGATTCCGTGGATGTTCTCATCATTATTGAGTTGGTGGATGAGCGCTAAAATGTCGGATAGTGTGGCATCCGAGGGCTTGCGATAGGATTTAGACACCATCCCCAAATCCGTAGCACGCTTGATTTTCATATTCACATAGATTTCTGAGGCCGGATTATTTCCTATCAACACAACAGCAAGACCAGGAGCTTTGGAGCAGGCTCGGATATTTTCCTTGATTGTTGCTAAAATATGGTCAGCTGCTGGCGCACCCTTTAATAACATGCACAAATACTTAGTTAAATGGTTTCACATAGGTTGTTTAGAGGGAAAGAGTCTAGACCTCTCTTGATCAGTTTACAAAAGCTGATGAATTTTTAAAACTAGAAGACTGAAAGAGAATCAGATCTGAGGAGTGAAAGACTTTTTATGAGCCAGAAGACTGAGAAGCGCCCCGTAAGGTAGATCCACCATGAGAACGTGTTGTAAATCGGCAAGAAGGGCTGTGTTATATAGGCATAGAGGGCGATTGAAGAATGCTAGAACGGGGTAAGAGAGAAAATAGAACGTTAGGGAAAATAGAGCACTGATGAGAGGGAACGAGATCCAACGTTCTTTAATAAAGAATCTTTGTGTTTTGTACAGGATAAGAGAGGTGCTCACATACAGAAAAGCTTGGATGCCCATAAAGCAGGTGGAGCCTATATCACAAAGCAGACCCGAGAGCATAGCCCAAAGCAGCACGCGTTCTTTAGGTTGGGAATAGAAAGTAGTGACAATCAAAGGAGCAAAGTACACTGGTCGCCATTCAGGGAAATAGCGAGGGAATGAGAGAAAACTGACCAAAGAGACTAGGAGTAGAGTGGCTTGGGAGAGATTCTCGAAGAATGTTTTGATGAGCGTTGGGAAAGGAATATTGCGGAGAGGAATATAGGCCTCAATGGGTTAGTGTCAGCATCGCCGGACTATAAAAGATAGAATGATTTACAGCAATATAGAGGGATAACGGCAAGGATTGTTAATAATTTAATGTTCCTATCAATTGTTTTATGGTTTATGAAAAACAATTTTTTAATTTAAAATTAGAATAGATTTTGAAATAAATTATTCTGGTTTCTGCTCATGAAAAAAAGAAGCAGTCGCAAGCTAGCTCAAGTGATTGGGCGTAAGACGGGAAACTATTTCCCAGCTTCTATTGAAGGCGAAACCAAGAAAGAGCACAAACATCATTACAGCACAGCCTCAAAAGAAAAAGAGTCTCTACGAAAAAGAGCGAAAGAGTTCGATGTGCTAGTACATTCGTTATTAGATAAACACGTTCCTCAAAATTCTGACCAAGTTTTGATTTTTACGTACCAGAATGGCTTTGTGGAGACAGACTTTCATAATTTTGGGCGATATTCTGTGAAACTGTAGTGGGGGAGAAAGATCAAATAAAAAACTAATAAGTGGGATTAACCCAAAATGGAAAGATGGGGAGCCTGGGTGTATATATTGGTCTCAAAGACCGCCCAGTAATAAAGATCTCCAAAATCTTTATCACTGAGCGGTTAGGCATGAGTGCCTGCTTGGGGCTACAGAGATGCACTTTATTGCATCTACCCGCTTTTCTTTTCCGTCTAACCTATTTTTTGGTTTTTTTCGCAAGGCCCATAGCCTTGCGTTTTTTTTGTCCAAATGTTTTTATTCCGATCTTTTGTTTTAATTTCATAATTCACTGTTTCAGTTTAAAATTATTATTACCCATTCATTGGTTTTTTGTTTTTTAGGAAAAAATCATGTCAATTTCTGGAAGTGGTAATGTATCTCCTGCAACTCCTGATTTTGACCCATCCATCTTGATGGGAAGACAGGCGGCATCAGCTCATGCAGCCAAAGAGGCCTCCGGAGCATCCAAGGCTACGGAAACGTCTGCTGCAGAACAACAAGCGTTAATTAGTTCTGGAACGGAACTAGACTATGTCACGGATTTGCAGCAAAGCGAGGGTAAATACAAAAAGACCCTCGATAAGACTTCGAAATCTCCTAAAACAAAATTAAAAGGGAATTTTTCCAAAGTACGTGCAGGTACTAAAGGATTCCTTACAGGATTTGGAACGCGAGCTTCTCGTATTTCTGCTCGTAAGGCAGAAAATAATGGAGAAGGGATGTCTATGATCCCCAGCCAGATGGAATATGTGAAGAAAAAAGGGAATCGGGTTTCTCCTGAAATGCAAAATTTTTATCTTGGAGCTTCAGGATTATGGAGTCCAACGTCTGATGTTTCTTCTATAACGGAAAATTGTTTGGGAGCTACTGCCCTGTCAACAACCCCTTTATTGACGACTATGCAAGATCCTGTGTCTATAGAGCATCTATCATCTGGAGAAATCACTGCATTAGCTTCGTTTAATCCTAATGTTCGTACAGCTTCTTTGAATGAGCAGACAATTAATGCTTGGACAGAAGCTAGGTTGGGAGGAGAAATGGTTTCCACTCTCTTAGACCCCAATATTGAGACGTCTTCTCTTCTACGTCGAGCTCCTACCGTAAGTAACGAAGGGATGGTCGATGTTTCGGATATGGGAAACCAGACTACAAGTTTATCCATGGAAGGATTAGTAAATACTGTTGTTGATGATCCAGCTTCTGCAGAAGAAGAAAAAAAGACTGGAGAGCTCTCTTTGGAAGAGATGGCAGCCATGGCAAAAATGATAGCAGCGCTATTAAGCTCTGGTCAAGGGATGGCAGTTTTTATAGCTTCTTCCAATCCTAGTTCAGGCTTAACACAATTTCCTGAACCTAAGTTCTCAGGAACTATCCCACATTATTTTTCTAAAAAGGAAGATAGCGAAACCATTTGGGGATTGGATTCTCAGATAGGAAGCATAGCGTTTGATACACGGAGAGAAAATAATGCGTCCCCCTTACCGACAACAAGCTTGCACGAGGAGGCTTCTTATAGGTTCCCTGTAGGAGAAGCTCCTTTGGATGTTAATGAAATCCCTTTTGCTGTTCAACATAGTACGGTATTTTCAGAGGAGACTGCGAATACAGAACAAGCTCTTATTCAGAATGAGAGTTTGGGAGAGATACCAGTTTCTGCTGAGGTAGTAGGACAAGATACGGTTAGTTCGGCTTACCAGTTTCCTTCCCATTTAGGGATGGCCGTGTTAGCCTCGGTTCCTCTTTCTACAGAGGATTATAAGACTGCAGTAGAACATCGTAAAGGTCCTGGAGGACCTCCAGACCCATTGATTTATCAATACCGAAATGTGGCTGTTGATCCCGCCATTATTTTTCAATCACCGTCTCCATTCAGTGTTTCTTCGCGTTTTTCCGTGCAAGGTAAGCCGGAAGCTGTAGCTGTATACAATGATGATCAAGAAGAAGCTGCAGGTGGAAATCGAGATAGTGATGAAGGGAAAGACCAAGAGCAGGATAAAACGAGAGAAACAGAGGATGCAGGAGGCGATTCATGAGAATAATCCCTTTTGATCCTTATGGATCCATGGCTTTTCAAGCGATAGCGAAAGATCCTCAAGAGCGAAAGAATGGGAGCATATCAGAGAAAATTTCAGAAGAGATTGCTCGTAATGAAGCTTTACGCATGGCTTTATTGGCTATTGCCGATCAAGAAGATAAAGAAAAAAAACAAAAGCATCGGTTCAAAATCTTAACCAAAAAACAAACCAGGATATTGCTTGGTCAGCTACGTCATTTCCGATTGGATTTCCAAAAACTGCAAGCAGGAGTTGTCATCGAGTGGTCTTGGGATGATAAATCCGAGCGCTCTAAGTCATTAGGATCTCGGATTACCAGAAAATCTAAGAAAACGATCTGTATTAGCGCTGCTGCAGCACAAGCTATTGCTCATGCCGCAGAGGCTTGGGTGATTGCCCGCAATGAAGGAATCTTGGAGATGACGTTGTCACTATTCCAACATAAAGACAACGAATAATCTTGCAATCCAATCAAGCAGCTTGTTTTTTTTCGCTAGGAGGGAACGGAATGATTAAAGGATCTTTTTCTTTTTCCTCTTGATCTGGGGAGTAATACAAAGCACACTCTCTTACTAATCCTTCCCATATCGCCTGTATTTTGCTTTGCTGTTTTTCTGTCAGATTTTCAATGACAATCATGTCTTCTGTATTAATAAGGAAGCCATTCTCAGACCAATTGACAGATCCTGTAATTAGCGTCTTTTTATCGAAAATGCCAAATTTATGATGTAGTTGGTACGGGGTTACCTTTTCATAAATAGAGAGACTAGGATGTTCCAATTGCTTAATTTGCTGTACGGTAAAGGATTTGTATCCTTTGTCGACGAGGATCACTACATCAACACCACAGTTTTGTGCGGCATTCAATTCAGCAATAATCTGAGGTAAAGTGAGAGCAAACATACCTACTTGGATGGATTCTTTCGCTGATCGAATATGGTGAAGAACTGTTTCTAGAGCAGCAGAACTCCCCCCATCAAAGGAAAAATACTCGATGAGTTGATTGTTAATAAAGCACCGACCAGAGGTTTGCGTTTTAATAAAATGACAAATTTCTGCGCTTTTTAATCCAATTATTAGGTTAGCGCTCTTCTCTAACGAAGCTAATGTAAAATTAGCAGATCCGATCCAAGCGAGTTCTCCATCTATTGCCATAGTTTTTTGATGCATGAGTTTTCTGTGCATGGGAGGATGTTCTCCCAAGGTAAGATAGGGAGACTGAGAGAACTCCGCATTTTTAGAGATACGTTGGTAATGAATACATACAGGAATGCGAGCGGACACTTGTTTTTTCAAACTTATCGTGATAGCGGGAGCAGATAGGTCATAAATACTGAGAAAAATATCTTTTTTTGCAGAGTCTATCGCATCACATAGTATTTGCGTTACATTGTCTCCACACTGTTTGGTGAAGATAACAGGTTCCTTGGATTCAATAAGCGTTTGGAAGGTATCAGCAGATTGAGTCGGGGCTGGGGCTTTTAGTAAAAATCCTCCAACAAAAAGGGAAACTAAGCTGAACATTATTTTGGAAATAAGGTGTTTTGTTTTTTTCATTTGATTGTGTTTAGCTCCTTGACACCTCGATAAGGTGCTGTTTTTAATCTACTCATGAATAGTTATTACTAACATGATTTTTTACGGCTATTTATTTTCTTTTAATTAAAAACAAAACAAAAAATCTATTTTCCAATCTGTTTTTAAACAAAAAACAATAAAAAGGTTATTATGGGAAATAGCTATGCCAGCGAGAAGAAACAAGATTTTGCGTTGCCTCATCAGCTTCGACTTCCTTAGGATAAGGAGGTTTCATGAGGGCATTCAGGATCATGGGGGGGGTGTAACTCACCTTGTGATTAGTGATTTGACTTACAGGGATGTGTAAATCTGTTGCAGGAGAAGATCGTGTAAATGTTCTCCATATAAATTCTTTCGTACTAGAGAGAGCACTGGATAGATCTTCCACTAAAATAACAAGAGGCCAATCTGCTAAATGGGGTTCCTTGAGTAGAGCGGGGATATCTAGCTGCTGTAGAGAAGTTTCTAAAACTAAACAACCTCTACAGAAAACTCCTATTTGAGATATTCCAGGAAGAGAAGGGCCTCGATACCGTCTGGGTAAAGAGCGGATGGGAGCTCCCACGCCTAAAAAAATACCTTTGGATCCTTTATTGAATCCGCTACCTGTATAATCCAGGGTATCATTCGCAGTCTCCGAAAGGATAAGAAGATCGCGGTCAAAATTCATGCGTTCTAAAACGCATTCTAACAAGCTAGGAAAGTTTTCTAAATCTACGGATTGATCTGTAATCCATAGAAACTTTGTTAAGGAGAGTTGTCCCTCTCCAAGTATTCGCAAAGCAGAGCGTAGAGCTTCCTTCCAGTAACGTTCTTTAACTATAGCTGCAGCCAGAGCGTGGAACCCGGCTTCTCCATAGCTTTTTAGGTCCTGAACTCCAGGCATGATCAGAGGGAAGAGAGGAGAAAGTAGTTCTTGAAGCTTATTTCCCAAGAAAAAATCTTCTTGGAAAGGTTTTCCTACAACAGTCGCAGGATAGATAGCATCTTTCTTATGATATAAGCAGTTGCATTTAAAGATCGGGAAATCATGTGTTAAACTATAGTATCCGAAATGATCTCCGAAAGGACCTTCTGGACGACGTTCGCCTGCAACGGCCTCGCCTGTAAGAATGAATTCAGAATCACATAGCAGAGGGTGCCCTGACTGCGGATGCTTCTCTACAAAGCTAAGCTTTTTATTTTGTAAAAAAGAACAAAATAAAAGCTCTGGAACATTCTCTGGAAGAGGGGCAATAGCAGATAGGATCAAAAAAGGATTCCCAGATAGGAACACTGTGACAGGAAGATTTTGTTTTTTTTGCTCAGCTTCAAAGAAATGGGCTCCACCACCTTTTTGAATTTGGAAATGTAATCCCAAAGTCTCTTTATCGAAGCGCTGCATACGATACATCCCTAAATTAGGGACGCCATTCTCAGGAGATTGGGTGTACACCAAAGGAAGTGTTAAAAAAGGGCCGCCATCTTCTGGCCAGCTGGTAAGCATAGGAAGCTGGGAGAGATTAGGAGCATCTTGATAAAGAAAAGGGGAGGGGCGTAAATGGCGTTTACGCATTCCTAATGCAGAGATTCCACGCTTGAAAAGAGAGCGGTGCTTCCACAAAGAAGAAAAAGAAGGGGGAGAAGATAGTAAGTGAATAATTTGTTCAAAAAGATCTGAAGAGAGATCTGGGAACAGTAGGTCAACACGTCTTCGAGTGCCGAATAAATTAGTGAGCACAGGGAAAGGCGATCCCTTAACTTGATGAAAAAGGAGGGCTGGTCCTTCTCTTTCTACAACACGACGATGGATTTCAGCGATCTCCAAATGGGGATCTACAGGAACATGAATATCAATGAGCTCATGTTGAGAGCGCAAATAATCCACTAAAGATCGTAAGGACAACACGTCGTAGTCTGCTTATTCGAATATTAAAAATAATTTTCCGAACTGCCCCAAAAAGGCTATGTGTCAGGGAGACAATAGATATACGCATGCTGAGGGAAAATCTTTCTCAGCATGCACATAGGAGACTAAAAACCCTTGCTTTTAGCTCTAGCAACAACCTGATCTAACCCTAGTTTATCAACAAGGCGTAAAGCTGCTGCAGAAATTTTGAGTTTGAGGAAGCGATTTTCCTCAGTAGACCATAGTCTCTTAGTCATTATATTAGGGAAGAATCGACGTTTTGTTCTTCCTGTAACTTTCAAACCGATCCCTTTTTTCTTTTTAGAAATCCCTCGGATAGCATAGCTATAACCGCGACGAGGCTTTCTTCCTGTAAGCGCACATTTTTTCGACATGACTTTCCTATATTCACTGGCCGCTATCTCTCGACAGGGCAACTGTAACAAAAAGAAACTATGTTAGACCTTTTTTAATATATCGGGAAGAAGTTTTCGTGAAAAAGTGGCAGAAAATGTGTTTCAAAATAAAAGTACTCAAGGAAACCTAAAATAGAGCCTCAAGTAAAGAATTTAGCTTAGAATGAGAGGATAAATCTTCAATAGAAGGCTTAACTCGATACACCCAATTATTTTTTGAAATAGTTCCTGGCAGATTGATTCTTTCGTAGCGAGGAGTTTTTGATATCAAATCCGGGAACAGAGCCAGATAGTCATTAATAAGATTGATGCGAAAAATAGAAGAGGTTTTGTGAGAGAGTTTCAGGATTTCGGTATGATTGTGAAGAGATAGGGTGGAAGAATAGGGGAGTCCTAAAAACTGAGCAAATAGTTTGGATTCCTGAGGAGATTCTTTCCACCATGAGGCTAATGTAGAGGAATCATGAGTAGAGAGGCTTGTGACGGATAGAGGGTCGTATTGATCGAAAGGGGTATAGGCTCCATTCCCTTCCCAGTTTCGTTCCCAACGAGGAATTCTAGTGCCGCATACGGCAAAAGACTCGAGCATACGTTTCACATCGGAAGGGATCGTTCCCAGATCTTCTCCTATAGGTAGCATAGATGAACTGGTCAAGAGGTGAGATAAGATATCTTGCCCTTGAGCTAGATAGTTTTTCGGATCATGAGGTTCAAAGCGTCCGCATCCAGACTCATCCCATACCCAAAATCGAAAGAGACCGACGACATGATCAAGACGGTATAAAGAGTAAAAATTCTCCGCATAACGTAAGCGCTCCTTCCACCAGAGGTAGTTATCTTGTTGCAAAGTTTTCATATTATAAATGGGGAGATGCCAGTTCTGACCTTCCGCATTATACAGGTCAGGAGGAGCACCTACAGATTCTGAAGAGGAAAAGTAATGCCTATAAAACCAGACATCGCAGCTATCTTTACTGATTAGAATAGGGATATCCCCTTTGATGAGACAGCTTTTGCAATTGGCATGCTCCCGCACTTGTGTCATCTGTTGGAAGCACAAATACTGTAGATAAGAGTGAAATTGTATATCTTCCGCAAAAGTACGTTCATGCTCGGTAATCTGGGAGAGATCTGTGTAGGTGGTTGGCCAATGATTAATAGGAAGGTTATCCAAATGTTCTCGGATAGAGCGAAAGAGAGCGTAGGGATGTAACCAATATTTTTCCTGTTCACAGAAGGCATAAAAATCAGGATGATCAGTGAGTTTTTTCTGTTTACACACGCGGTAGTACTCTTGAAAAAAATCTCTCTTCATAGAGCGAACTTTTTCATAATGTACTTGAGGAAGTTGAGAGAGTTGCTGCATTTCTCGTATGCGTGTTTCCGCAGCTGGCACTTCTTCTTTATAGGGGAGCGCAGAGATAGAAAGGTGAAGAGGATTGAGTGCTATCGAAGAAATGCTATTGTAAGGACTCGAACAGGACCCTGTATCGTTAATCGGAAGAATTTGAAGGATTTGAAAACCACACGAGATACACCAATCGATCATAGGAATCAGGTCAAGAAATTCACCTATCCCACAACTTTCTTGAGTATGGAGAGAAAATAACGGTACACATACGCCATGCTTAGGAGAAGTATCTATCTGATTCCAAATCTTTCGAATGGAAGATTGCTGGATGATACGTCGGGATTGGGATAATGATGGCATAATTTACAGGTGATACATACCTAGAGCATGTAAATCTGGAAGTTCTCCTTTTGAGATAGATTGCATCCAGATATTGGCATGCTGCGAAAAAAGAACTAAGTAACGGGCGAGCTTTTCTCCATTTAGATAGGTCATGTTAAGTCGATCACAGAGATAGAGTTGGTTAGAGATTTCACCGTATCCTAGAGTGCCTTTAATATTAGATTGCGGAGATCCATTGATAGACAAAGCAGCTTTGAAAATTTTTTGTCTAAAGGTATTCTCTGGAAGTTTTCCAAGCATGACTCCAGCAACTAAAAATCCTGAATTACCATCCTCTTCAATTTGTACAGCAACATTGTTGTATCCAAAGCGAACTATACAGGCATTATTGGAATCAGGAGTAAGAGGGCTGTTGATTTGAGTCCCTAATTCAGTAAGGAGTTGTTCAAATTGATTTTGCATAAAGGAAGCACGCTCTTTTTATTACAGTTTTTACAAGTTAGGGTGGTGGAGGCTGTGTTGAGGTAGGTGACGTTGGAATCTCAGATTGAGGTACTGGAGCATGAGGAGGCGTACTAGAGAAGGAAGATCGTGGGAAGTCACCTGGTTTAGGATAATCCTCATTATCCGCATTTATCGCATCTAGCGTATTTGTGATAACCGATGCCAGCTGCTGTTTTTTTTCAGCTCCAGAGAATATTCTAGGCGAACAGCCATTAAGAGCGCGGAAGAATAAGTTTAAAACTTCAGTTTGAGGACCAGTATCTGGGCCTACCAGTTCACTTAATGCCTTTTGAGCTTTGGAAGAGGAAGGGAATTTATCTTCTACTAATTGTAAGAAGGTTTTAGTTAAATTTCCTGTCGTTAAGGATGGAATAGGGGCATGTCCTTCATGCTTTAAGCTATTTTCCAAGTTCCCAATATTTCTATCAAAAAAGCTATCTACAGAGTGTAAGGCTTGGAGATTGCTTAGTTCCGTCATATATACTTGCAATTTTGCAGGAGGAATGGAAGGGCCCTCCGATTTTAAATCTGCTACCATGCCATTTACTAGAAACTCCATAACAGCGGTTTTCTCTGATGGCGAGTAAGAAGCAAGCATTTGACGTAAATTATCACAATTAGAGGGGGATGAGGTTACTTGGAGATATAAGGAGCGAAGCGATGAAGGAGATGTATTTGCTCTGGAAGCAAAGGTTTCTGAAGCTAACAGAACATTGCGTCCTCCAACAATCGCCTGAGGATTCTGGCTCATCAGTTGATGCTTTGCCTGAATGAGAGCGGACTTAAGTTTCCTATCAGAGGGAGCTGTTTGAATTAGATAATCAAGAGCTAGATCCTTTATTGTGGGATCAGAAAATTTACTTGTGAGCGCATCGAGAATTTCTCCAGGAGAAGAATCATCATCGAACGAATTTTTCAATCCTCGAAAATCTTCTCCGGAGACTTCGGAAAGATCTTCTGTGAAACGATCTTCAAGAGGAGTATCGCCTTTTTCCTCTGTGCTCTCGGATTTCTTTTCTGCTTTATCCGCTGTTGGTTTGCGACGAGCTTCTAATGATTCAAACTTCTCTTCTTTTTTTTTGATTCGGGTTGCAGCTGCAGGATTTATGAGATCCTCACATCCTTTGAGCATACTTGCCTCAGAAGCTTCCTGAGAGCCGATAACCTCTTGTGCATCTTGAGTAGCTGCAGCAGCTTGTGCTCGCGCAACGTCTACTGTTTGGGTGCTGCCTAGCCCTCCAGCTCCTCCTGATGCAGTCATCTCTTCTCACCTCACGGTTAGAAAATTTGAATTCTTCCCAAAGGCTGGATTCTAATTTCAGGTAAAACTTCTTGGTAAGAAATCACAGCGATATCAGGGAATTCTGTCTCTATCAATTTCCGTACATAGCGTCTGACATCAATTGCTGTCAACAGCACAGGAGGCTGTCCTCCAGGAGGTGTAGGAGTAATAGTCATCCGCATAGATTTTAAGATGAGGTTTACAGAATCTGGATCTAAAGCCAAATAAGATCCTGCAGAAGTTTGTTTGATTGCTCCGCGGATCATCTCTTCAATTTCAGGATCGAGCAGATATACAGAAATAGCGGATTGCCCTTGAGAGAACTTGAAGCTGATATAGAGTTTCAAGGAAGAGCGCACATATTCAGTAAGTAATACTGTATCTTTTTCCGTCTGTGCCCATTCGCTCAAAGATTCCAAAATAGTTCGTAAATCCTTAATGGATATTTGTTCTTGAACTAAACGCTTAAAGATTTCTGTAAGCTTCTGTAGAGGAATAAGACGGGTAACCTCTTTAACAAGATCAGGGAAGGAACGTTCCATAAATTCAATCATAGAGCGTACTTCCTGAATGCCTAAGAACTCTTGAGAATTTCTATGGAAGAAGTAGGACAAGTGAAGAATAATCACTTCCAAAGGAGACCAGTATTTAATCGCAGCTTTCTCTAAGATAGTGAGAGCATCTGTACTAACCCAAGTGGAAGGCAATCCTGCAGCATTTTTGTAAGTAATAAAAGGTAAGTTATACCGAGATAAGTTTTCTTCTACTTCATTTGTTAACACATGATTTGGTGGAATTTTTCCGCGAACGTAGGGAACCTCATTCAGCAGAATCATATAGTCATTACCTTCCAAGGAAGGGGAGTCTGTACGTACATGGATTCCTGGATAACGAATTCCAATATCCTGATAGAGAGCCTGACGCATTTTAGGAATCATATCATCCACAAAACTTTGCCCCGATTTGGTTCGTTGTTGGATGAGTTTAGAAAGATCTTTTCCAAGTTCAAGAATTACAGGAAGAGTCAGAGCATAATCATCAGAATTTTCTCCTGAAGCCGCAGCTCCATCAGCGGCACCTACTGTAGTAGTAGAGCTGGCTCCGCCTTTTTTCCCTGGAGAGTTTTTCTTAGTGATTAACAGAATACCTAATACTGCAAAGAGAACGGCCATTAAAGCAAATGACCATAAAGGGAAACCTTTGAAGAATCCGATTCCTAAGGTTGCGCCTGCGGATAGGAGAAGTGCCCGAGGTTCTTTAACCAACTGGCTAGAAATTTCCTTACCAAGGTTAGTGTCTTTATCACTAGATACTCGAGTGGTTACGATACCAGCTGTTAAAGAGATTAACAGAGAGGGGATTTGAGAAACTAACCCGTCACCGATCGTAATCAACGTGTAGATGTGCGCGGCTTGAGCCATCGTCATGCCCTTCATGGTCACTCCGATGACTAATCCTCCTACGATGTTAATCAAGGAGATAACAATCCCTGCGATCACGTCTCCCTTAATGAACTTCATGGCTCCGTCCATAGCTCCATAAAGTTCACTTTCTTTCTGAATCTGAGATCGCTTATCACGAGCTTGTGTCGCATCAATCATTCCTGCTCGTAGGTCGGCATCGATGGCCATCTGTTTACCAGGCATGGCATCTAATCGGAATCGAGCAGCTACCTCAGCGACCCTCTCCGCACCTTTTGTTACCACGATAAACTGAATGATGGTGATGATTAGGAAGATAATAAATCCAACGACATAGTTTCCTCCAACGACGAAGTCTCCGAAGGCTTGGATCACGTGACCAGCATAAGCATGAAGGAGAATTTGTCGGGAGGAAGAAATGTTAATCCCCAATCGGAACATTGTGGTGATTAAGAGTAAGGAGGGGAAAACAGAAAGTTGTAATGCGCTGGGAATATACAAGGCAACCATCAGCAGGAACACAGAGATCGCCAAGTTAATGGTGATCATAAAGTCCACCATAGCTGGAGGCAATGGCAAAATGATCATCAAGACCACGCCTAACATCCACATGGCGAGGATCAGGTCACTGGACTTGTTTATCATATTCAGGGCCGCATCTCCCCCGAATGTTCTACTGACAAAGTTGAGTAGCTTGTTCATTACAGATTATCGAATTGGTTAATGTTTTTATTCTCAAGGTTTTGCGCATTAAGAGAAGTGATGTAGAGAAGGATTTCCCCAACAGCTTCATATGTGGTCTCTGGAATAAACTTCAACTCTTTTCCTTCATCTAGCAGCTGGTGTGCTAAGGGAACATTCCGCATGATAGGAACTCCATATTTCTCAGCTTCCGCAATAATCCTTTTTGCTCTTAAGTTTACCCCCATAGCTATGATCCATGGAGCTTTGTATTTTTCAGGCATGTAGCCAATCGCTACAGCGATGTCTTTAGGGTTAGATACAACGGCGCTAGCATGCTTGATTTGAGAGGACGTATCCTCGTAAGCGATCTCTTGAGCAATTTGACGTCGTCGCCCTTTAATTTCAGGGTTTCCTTCTGTATCTTTGAATTCTTGTTTCACCTCAAATTTTTCCATCTTGAGTTCCTTAGCGAAACTGTGACGCTGATACACGAGGTCTATCACTGCAACCACAAGGAAAAATATGCCAATAGAAGTAACCGCTTTATATAGAATCTCTTTAAACACTTGAGCTGTAACCAGAGGAGGAATTCCTGCAGTTTCAATAACAAGTTCTACACGATTTTTTAGAACAATGTAGAGGATTAAAGCAGCTCCTGAAATCTTAAAAATAGACTTCAGTAACTCAATGAAAGTCTTTACTTTGAATTTTTGTTTCAGGTTGTCAATGGGATTGAATTTCTTTAAATCCGGTTTGAAAACTTCTGTAGAGAAGGTAGGACCAACAATTAAGAATCCTATCAACAATCCTACGAATCCCACCGCTCCTAACAAAGGAAGAGAGACCGTCAGAATCAGAATAAGGCAATTTTTTAAATAATAGACGGCTAAGTGCGGATCATGATTCTGGGGAGCTGTTTTAAAAATAGATACTAAAAAGCTTCCTAAGTGTTCAGCAAAAAATGAAGCCAAAGAAAACGTTAAGAACATGGAGACAATGAACGTAATCGCAGAAGGAAAATCTTGAGATTTGGCTACCTGCCCCTTTTTTCTAGCATCCCGAAGACGCTTGGGGGTCGCCTTTTCTGTTTTTTCGCCCATAGATGGCCAGTTGCTTAAGCGCTATAAGGAATACTTCGCAAGTTACCGTATATAAATGTTTTTCTCAAGAAAGAAGGTGGCAGATGCTCATCCCATTTATAAACAAAGAGTAAGGGGTTCTTTAGAGAACGGAATATTTTTTTTAAAGAGCGTTTTTCATGAAGCACTAATCTTGCTTTTTCTTTAGAATTTCTTTTTCCTTAATAATAAAAAGGCTGTGTTAGCCTTAAGAAAAAGCTGTACAACTTCTTAGGTAATGAAAATGGGACAAACAGAGTGTGGAATAGTAGGTCTTCCTAATGTAGGGAAATCAGGATTATTTAATGCGTTGACAGGCGCACAAGTTGCCTCCTGTAATTATCCCTTCTGCACAATAGATCCTAATGTCGGTATTGTGCCTGTTATCGATTCAAGGTTAGAGACCTTAGCACGTATCAGTCAGAGCCAAAAGATTATCTATGCAGATATGAAGTTTGTAGACATCGCAGGATTAGTAAAAGGAGCAGCTAGCGGTGCTGGCTTAGGGAATCGTTTTTTATCACATATTCGAGAGACTCACGCTATTGCGCATGTTGTTCGTTGCTTCGACAATGATGATATAACCCATGTATCTGGGAAAATTGATCCTGAAGAAGATATAGCTGTGATTAATCTAGAGCTCGTATTAGCAGACTTTTCTTCTGCCACTAGCGTGCGAGAGAAACTTGGAAAACAGGCTAAAGGGAAAAAAGATATTGGGCAGTTGCTACCTCTATTAGATCGCGTAGTTGATCATTTAGAATCAGGAAATCCTGTTCGAACCCTCTCGCTTTCTTTAGAGGAAAAAGTTTTATTGAAACCCTATCCTTTCCTCACAGGAAAGCCTATGCTCTATATTGCGAATATTGATGAAGACTCTTTAACGGATCTGGATAACCCCTATGTCCAGAAAGTACGGGAGATCGCTAAAAGAGAAGAGGCGAATGTAGTTCCTATCTGTGTAAAATTAGAGGAAGAAATTCTATCGCTCCCTCTAGAGGAACGACAAGATTTTTTACATAGCTTAGGTCTACAAGAGTCTGGATTGAATCGTTTAGTAGCTTCAGCATACCACACTCTTGGGTTAATTTCTTATTTCACTACAGGACCACAAGAGACTCGAGCTTGGACAATTTCTAAAGGGGCTACAGCGGCAGAGGCTGCAGGGGAAATTCATTCGGATATTCAAAGAGGATTTATTCGCGCTGAAGTTGTAACTATGGAGGATATTGTTGCTTACGATGGAAGAGCTGGAGCGCGAGAAGCCGGGAAACTACGTGCTGAAGGTAGGGACTATATTGTTCAGGATGGGGATATTATGCTCTTTTTGCATAATTAAAGGAGCATTCATCTATTTTTATTGAGACGGGCTTGGCGGATATCTTCTTGAATGGCAAGGACAAGCTCGTCTTTAGAAGAAAAGAGCTTTTCTTCCCTGAGAAATTGCTCAGGAATCACAGTAATACTCTTATCGTAGAGATCTTCTGAAAAATCAAGGATATGTGCCTCTAGGCATAGTTGGTGTCTTTGCATTGTGGGCGCCATACCTAAATTCATAACACCTGCATAGCTGAACCCTTCAATAACGATAGTACAAGTATATACCCCTAAAGGAAGTAGAGAATGGGTAAGGGGAAGATTGATTGTTGCATATCCAAAAGATGCCCCGATTCCTCGTCCATGAGCAACCTTTCCTGTATAAGAAAAAGGTCTCCCAAGAAACTTTTCTGCAGAGCACAAATCTTTCTTTCTAAGAAATTGTCGAATTTTTCTGCTAGATACAATAGTGCCTTCAATCTGTAGGGGAGGGACTTCTTCTAGAGATATCCCTAAAGAGGCAGCAAAAGGCCTTAACGTTTGTGCTGTTCCTAAACCACCCTTCCCAAGTCTAGAATCGTAACCCAAGACAATTCTTGATGGACGTAGAGTCTTGTAAATAGACTGGATAAATGGCTCTGCCTCTTGATTAGCTATTTCCTGGTTAAAAGGGAGAACGGCTAGATAATCAATGCCGCAGCCAGCCAGAAGCTGAACACGCTCCTCAAGAGAGGTAATAGTTTCTGGAGGAGAGTTAGACAAAGTATGCTCAGGATGCTGGCTGAACGTAATTACTCCAGATTTGCTAGGAAACTTCGTTAAAAAAGAAAGCAAAGCTTGGTGTCCTAAATGACACCCATCGAAAAAACCTATAGTAACAGATTCTACAGGATTAGAGGACGGGAGCAGGCTGTAGAATAAGTCCATTTGCATCACGTAAATAAGGAGATACATCGAACCCGGGTTCGTCTAAAAGATTCCCATCAATACACTGATCGATAGAGAAGCTTCCACTACGTAACCGTCGGAGTTCTTCTAAATAAGCTCCGCATCCCAACATATTGCCTAACTCATGAGCGATACTGCGGATGTATGTTCCTTTGCTGCATTGAACTACAAAATGTAGACGAGGGTATTCGTATTTAACCAAACGAAGATTTACCGTTACTGTGGCAAAACGTCGTTCTATAGATAACCCCTGCCTAGCATATTCGTATAATGTTTTTTCCTTGTACTTTCTTTGCAGAGAACATAGGAGGGACTTGTTGAATTTCCCCTTGAAAATAGCTTGTGCAAGTCAAGACTTCGTCCATAGTTGGAACTTTTTTAGATCGCCCAACAATTTTCCCATCGCAATCGTAAGTATCCGTCGTGGTTCCTAAATGCGCTACCGCTGCATACTCTTTGTCTTCAAACAGCATGATGTCCGATAGTCGGGTGAATTTTCTCCCTATTAGCATAACCATAACGCCTGTAGCAAAAGGATCTAAAGTCCCTGCATGGCCAATTTTTTTCACACCTATTAACCTAACAAGAGAACGAATAAGACTAAAAGAAGTTCTCCCTTGTGGTTTGTCTACCAGCAAAACGCCTTCAATAGATTCTGTCGCAAGTTCCATAATATTGATAGTGGAGTTCAGAAGGATTGTCTTTTTGTTATGGGTTAGTTTTTTTATCTTGTTCCGCTATTTTCAAGAGAAGACTTTCTATATGGTCTTGAGGAGAGAAAATATCTTCCAAATAGAAATTCAAATCCGGGAAATATTTAAGAACTAAGTCTTTAGAAGCCTGAAAAGCAATAAACCCTGCCGAAGCTTTTAATGCCGCAAGAGTTTCTTCTTGGGAATTCTCATGCGGCATAATGGATACGTAAACACAAGCCGACTGTAGGTCTCTCGACAAAGATACTCGTGTTATTGTGATCCAGCGATTCGAAATCTTTGGGTGCTTCACATCCTTCAAAATGACTTTTGCAATAGCTTCTCGAAGCATTGCATTCACTTTCTTCATTCTTCTATTTTCAGCCATATTAGCCTACAATTTTTGTGGGTGATAAATGACCTCATAGCACTGTAATATATCACCAACTTGTGCTTGCTGATAATTATCTAACAGAATACCGCACTCCATTCCTTTTTTCACCTCCTTCACATCCTCTTTAAGGCGTTTTAAGGAAGACAGAGACCCTTTCCATAGAACCTCTTTATCCCGGATAATACGGATTTTCTGATTACGTACTATGGTTCCTTCTGTAACTAGGCAGCCGTAAATTGTACCCAATTGAGAAGACTTAAAGGTCGCTTTAATTTCTGCAGCACCCAAGTTTTTCTCTTCTGCTATAGGATCTAATAGACCTGTCATGATCTCTTTGATAGCGTCTACAGCATGATAGATGATGTCGAATAGACAAACTTTAACATTCAAGTTCTTGATTAATGGTTCTGCATGGCTTTCTACGCTTGTGTGGAAACCAATGACAGTGGCTTTAGATGCCGATGCTAAACGAATATCTGATTCGGAAATATCTCCAACTTCGCTAGATAAGATTTCGACATCTACCTTCTCAGAGCGGATATTCAATATAGAGTGCGCTAAAGCTTCAATAGAACCTTGAACATCTGCTTTGATAATCAGTTTCAAAGTTTTCTTGTTCTGTAATACAGCGTCAAAGTTTGGTCGTTTTTTCTGCAAAGCTGCAGATCTTTGTTGGCCAGCAAGTCGGGCGCTAATAATCTCTTTCGCGACCTTCTCATTTTTTACAACTATAAAAGGATCTCCAGCTTTAGGGATTGCAGATAATCCTGTGATCAGAACAGGGGTAGAAGGTGTTGCCGACTGTAGGAGCTGGTTATGCTCATCATGCATTGTCTTGACCTTCCCATAGCAATCGTTAAATACTAACGCTTCTCCTAGATGCAAGGTTCCATTTTGAACGAGCACGGTAGCTACAGCTCCTAATCCTTTATGCAACTCGGATTCAATAACCAGTCCTCGCGCTCTAGCAGAAGGATCGGCTTTCAATTCCAGAACTTCGGCTTGTAAAGCCAACATTTCAAGCAAGTCTTGCAACCCTTCGCCAGTTTTAGCAGAAGTATTAATAGTAGCAATCGATCCGCCCCACGCCTCAGGAAGAAGATCTAATTCTGCTAACTGACGGTACACTGTTTCTACATTGAAGTTCGGCTTATCACATTTATTAATAGCGACTACAATCGTAATGTTAGCTCCTTTAGCATGCTCGATAGCTTCAATGGTTTGTTCTTTGATACCCTCGTCTCCAGCAACTACCAAGACTACGATATCGCAAACCTCTGCTCCTCTAGCTCTCATAGCAGAGAAGGCTTCGTGGCCTGGGGTGTCGAGAACAGTAATTTCACCAACAGGAGTTGTACATTTGAAGGCTCCTGTATGCTGGGTAATTGCTCCGGCTTCTGAGGCTGCCATATTGCTTTGTCTTAGTGCATCAATAATCGTTGTCTTACCATGATCGACGTGACCCATAAAAGCTACGATAGGGGAGCGAATAATAAGTTTTTCTGGATCTGTCGCATTGACTTCGTCTCGAACTGCGTTCTCTAATAGACACAGCTTCTCTTTTGCTGAAGAATCAATTTCAATCGTACATCCAAATTCTAAACCGATGTATTCCACAACCGTTTGGCTATCTAGGACATCATTCACTACGTAGGTCATGCCATGAATAAAGAGCTTCTGAATAAGTTCTGAAGCTTTTAGCTTCATTTCAGCAGCAAGATCTTTTACAGTGATCGGAAGAGCAATCTTAATGTGTGCTGGGCACTGAACAACGTGTTCTTCCGCTTGCTTTTTCGTTTTGTGAACACGTTTCTTGCGCCATTTATCTTCTTCAGAAGAACCTTCATTTAATCCATAGCGATCGCGTCCTGTAAACGCCTTAACGCTCTCATCAGATCTTTTAGATCGATCTCGTTCAGATCCGCGCTTCGCGTTATTATTGTTGTTCGTTGACTCTCTGCGATAAGAAGGCGCAGAGGAGGCTGGGCGAGAGCTTGTTCCAGAAGGTTGTTGTTTATTGTTATAGGAAGCAGCATCATTTTGTCGAGGCTGTTGTTGAGTAGTCTCTTCAGTTGATGCCGCTTTCGTTTCCTTAGCTGGAGCTTTGAACGTCTTAGCCAAGAGATGATTGATGTGTTTCCCTGTAGGCCCAAACTTAGGCTTGATAGAAACAACGCTTTTAGGCTCTGTTCTTGTTCTAATAATAAGAGTTTCTTCAACACGCTCCGGAGAAGTCTCTTCTGAAGACTCTTTCTTTTCTTCTTGTTGGACCGAAGAAGTGTCTGTGCACTCTCCTAGGGTTTGTTCTTTTTGAGTAACAGAAGTAATTTCTGGAGCCTTCATTGCAGGGATGGCATCTAAAGTTAAATGCGATGCATCTCCTGGCAGAGCCGTTGTTACGGTCGGTTCTGCAGCAAATGAAGAGCGATCTTTTGCGCGAATTCTTCGCGCAGTAGATTCTGTTGCGCCCGAATCCACTTCAGGCGCAGGAGCAGGTGTGCCAGCAGTTTTCTTAGAGCTCTTTTCTTTAGTCTGAGCTTTACTTGCTGGAGAATTTTTGGTGTCAGAAGATCCGGCTTGAGCTAGTTTCTGTTTCAGTTTATCTAAGCCAGCAGCCTTCGTTAACTGTGCGTTCTTAATCTTCAACTTGAGGTTTTTCGTCAACTTTACCTTCTCCATATTTGCTGACCTGTTCAAGAATCTTATAAGCTAGCTCTAAACTAATTCCTGGAACAGAAGCCAATTCGCTAGCACTAGCCAGCAATATTTTCCTAATCGTGTCGTATCCTGCGTGCTCTAGGTTCTGCACTATCAGCGTATTAATCCCTTCAACTTCTAATGGCTGATCTAATCGAGGGTCTTCGAACTCTGCCAATTGCAAACGTTGAATCTCCAACAACTTGTTGTATTCACTCACTCTTTGGACTTCAAGTTCATAGCCTAAAATCTGACTGATTAGGCGAGCATTGATACCTCGTTTACCAATAACGGTTGCGTAGTCCGAATCTTGGACAATAATAGCAATAACTTTGTCGTCTTCTAAAATAGCGATCTTTTGAATCTCTACAGGATAGAGCAAATTTTGTAACAATTCTGTCGATACAGGGGAATAATTTACAACGTCTATTTTCTCGTCATTCAATTCCCGAATGATATTTTTGATGCGAGATCCTCGCATTCCTACAAAAGCTCCTACAGCATCTGTTTGAGGGTTGGAAGAGCGTACAGCCATTTTTGTTCGATATCCTGCCTCTCTTGCAATTTTAACAATTTCGACAGACCCTTCTTCTAGCTCAGGAACTTCCTGAACAAATAACTGCTTAACAAATTCGGGGTGGTTTCTGCTGAGAATTACTTCAGCTCCACCATTTTCAGATTCCTGCACTTCGTAAAGAAGCGCATAAATCTTATCACCCACTTTATGTTTTTCAGTTTTGGGATAAAAGCGAGCAGGAAGTAGTCCTTCCACTTTCCCCAAGTCAACAACTAAATTGGCTCCGCGAGCGAAACTTTTAACCACTCCCGAAATGATTTCATTTTTTCGGTGTCGGTATTCTTCATAAATTACGTCTCTCTCAGCATGACGAAGCTTTTGCCCGATAATTTGGCGTGCAGCATGTGCAGCAATCCTTCCAAACTGATCGGAGATAAAAGGAACATCCATATACTGCCCGATTTGACAATCTGGATCGTATTCACGGGCCTTATCTAAAGGAATTTCCTTACTTGGATTTTGGCATTTTTCGACGATTTGTTTTTCACAAAAAACTTCTATATCGCCGGTGCGAGGATTGATACTTACGGACACATTTGCATCGTCTCTAAGAGTCTTTTTCGCAGCAATTTTCAGAGCAGATTCAATAGCACCTACTATCGTAGAGCGTTGAATACCTTTCTCTCTTTCCATGTAGTCAAAAATAGCCACAAGATCCTTGTTCATTAATACTCCTCTTATGGGTAAGGGAAAAAAAGCAAAAAAAATAATGCTAACGGAGCAGAGCCCTAGAGCTCTGCTCTTATGTTTGCTCTTCACTAACGAAGATTATTAGTAAAGAGACTAGTCTCTGTCAGAAGATTCTTCTTCCGCATCGTGACCAGCATCTCCCCCATGAACAAGGAACTCTTTAATAGAAAGAGAAACTTTCTTGTGATCTGGGTCTAGCTTGATAACTTTAGCAGAAACTTTGTCTCCAATAGAGAGAACATCTTCAATTTTAGCAAAAGGTTTCTCTGAAAGCTCGGATACATGGATCAGTCCTTCGATACCATTTTGCAACTCAACGAAAGCTCCGAAAGCCGTAATTTTAGTTACTACGCCAGAGATATCACTTCCGACAGGGAACATAGCTTCAATCTCATCCCATGGATTAGGAGTTAATTGTTTCACGCCCAAAGTGATTTTTTTGCTTTCTTTGTCTACAGACAGAATAACTGCTTCGACGGTATTACCTTTTTTGAAGAGCTCTGAAGGATGGGAAACTTTTTTAATCCAACTCATGTCAGAGATATGGATCAAACCTTCGATTCCTGGCTCCAACTCAACGAACGCTCCGTAGTTTGTCAGATTTTTAATTTCTGCTGTTACGCGGAGGCCGATAGGATATTTTTCTTCAATGTTATCCCAAGGATTGTGTTTTGTTTGTTTGAGACCGAGAGAGATTTTTCCTTCATCTTTTTGGATAGAAAGAACAACTACTTCGACTTCATCACCTTTGTTGACCACTTCATTAGGATCTACAATGTTCTTAACCCAAGACATCTCTGAAACGTGAATAAGGCCTTCAATTCCTTCTTCGATTTCAATAAATGCTCCATAAGGAAGGAGTTTAACAATTTTTCCGCGAACACGTTTTCCTGGAGGATATTTCTTCTCAATATCTTCCCAAGGATTATGCTCTTTTTGTTTGAGGCCAAGAGCTACGCGACCTTTTTCTTTATCAACGCTAAGGATGATGACTTCCAATTCTTGGTTGAGTTCAACCATTTCGGATGGGTGACGAATGCGTTTCCATGTCATGTCTGTAATGTGGAGTAGGCCGTCAATGCCATCAAGATCCAAGAATACTCCGAAATCTGTGATATTCTTAACGATACCTTTGCGACGTTCACCGATAGTGATTTGCTCGATCAACTCTGCTTTCTTAGAAATGCGTTCAGCTTCGAGAAGTTCTCTTCTAGATACAACAACGTTCCGACGATCTACGTTGATTTTGAGAATTTTGAACTCACAAACCTTGCCTACGTAATCATCTAAGTTCTTGATCTTCTTATTGTCTATTTGGGATCCTGGAAGGAAGGCTTCCATACCAATATCTACGATCAAACCACCCTTAACTTTTCGGGTAATTTGTCCCTTAACAATAGAACCTTCCTCGCAGTGAGCAAGAATGTATTCCCATTGTCGTTGTCTTGTTGCTTTTTCTCTGGATAAAACAACTTTTCCTTCGTCATCCTCAGTTTGGTCTAGGTAAACTTCGACTTCGGCTCCGACAGTTAAACCTTCTGAAGAGTCGATAAACTCAGACATAGGAATAACTCCCTCAGATTTTAAGCCGACATCTACAACAACAAAGTCTTTGCTTATGTCAACAACTGTACCTTTTAGGATCGCACCAGGATGTACTTCGCTAGTGGGTTCTTCTTCTGTCGCGGTGAAGCCATGCATCGCGTAGAGAAGGTCTTTAAATTGTTTAACGTCTTCTGGTAAGCAAGCTATCGTATCGAGATTCTTTTTTGCTCCCCAAGTATAATCAGCTTGTTTTGGCATTTAATGATGTTCTCCTAAAAACTACAAAGTCAAAAAGAGTAGTGTAAATATTCACCTTAAAAAAGGCAAGATTTCCCTTGCACTACAAGTAATAAGATGCATCTCTTTATTAAAAAAAGTTTCACTAGTTTCTGTGTAATTTTAGTTTTAGATTTTGTGTGTCGAAACATTATAAATATTCCATCTAAACATCCCCATGGAAAGGACTGTCAATCCTTGAGATTTTCAAGGATATCGGAGGGGGATGAATGTCGTTTGCGGAAAAAGTCGGGTTGGTTATAGTTCCTTTTTTTGTAAAAGCCGGGAACCTTTTTCCTGCGTATTTAAAGCTCTTTTATCTAAGTTCATATTGGGGGTTCCCATGACACATGCAAAGTTAGTCATTATAGGCTCCGGGCCTGCAGGTTACACAGCTGCTATCTATGCTTCTAGAGCACTTTTGACTCCAGTGCTTTTCGAGGGTTTCTTTTCTGGCATTGCTGGAGGGCAGCTAATGACTACAACAGAAGTGGAAAATTTCCCAGGTTTCCCAGAGGGAGTGTTGGGGCACCAGTTGATGGATCTTATGAAAACTCAAGCGCAACGTTTCGGTACGCAAGTACTTTCTAAGGACATCACCGCTGTTGATTTTAGTGTCAGACCCTTTGTTCTTAAATCTGGAAAGGAGACGTTTACCTGTGATGCTTGTATTATAGCTACTGGAGCATCAGCAAAGCGTTTATCTATCCCTGGGGCAGGAGATAATGAGTTTTGGCAAAAGGGCGTAACAGCTTGCGCTGTTTGTGACGGAGCTTCTCCCATTTTTCGTGACAAAGATTTGTTTGTTGTAGGAGGAGGAGACTCCGCTTTAGAAGAAGCCATGTTTTTGACTCGCTATGGTAAACGTGTATTTGTGGTTCATAGGAGAGATACATTGCGAGCTTCTAAGGTTATGGTGAATAAAGCTCAGGCGAATGAAAAAATCTTTTTCCTTTGGAATAGTGAGATTGTCAAGATTTCTGGAGATACTCTAGTTCGTTCTATCGACATCTATAATAATGTGGATGAGACCACCACAACCATGGAAGCTGCTGGAGTTTTCTTTGCTATTGGGCATCAACCCAACACTGCATTTCTAGGAGGGCAGGTAGCTTTAGACGAGAATGGATACATTATTACAGAAAAAGGTTCTTCTCGCACATCAGTTCCTGGAGTGTTTGCTGCGGGGGATGTCCAAGATAAATATTACAGACAAGCTATTACTTCTGCTGGTAGTGGGTGCATGGCAGCTTTAGATGCCGAAAGATTTTTAGAAAATAGAGCATTATGTTTGGTGTAGGGATAGACATTATAGAAATTGATAGGATTCGGAAATCTTATCAGACCTATGGGGATCGGTTTCTAAAGAAAATTTTTACGGAAGGGGAGCGGGTTTACTGCTTTTCTAAGTCGAATCCCTATGCCTCTTTGGCAGCACGTTTTGCTGCTAAAGAAGCTGTAGCAAAGGCTTTGGGTACAGGCATAGGTAAGTTACTAAAGTGGAAAGAAATTGAAATGTGTAGAGACTCTAGACAGCCTCAGGTAGTTGTTCCAGAGGCCCTATTATGTTCTCTAGGTGTGAAACGAGTCCTCCTCTCCGTGAGTCATAGTCGCGAATACGCTACGGCTGTGGCAATTGCAGAGTAATCAGTAATAATAAACAGAATATTTTGATTTTAACTCTTTAAGTGATTTCCAGTGAGCTAAGCTTGTTTTGAACAGAGCGTAGCTAACAGAAGAACACATCAGAAAAGATAGCAGCGGTATTGTTGTAGAGCGATGCAACAAAGAAGAAATAACTGACATGCTTATGATCACAAACATACGTTTGGATAAGAAGGACCTTTTAATAAAAGTCCACGGGGAAATTTTTTTAATGAGTAGCTGAGCATCCAACTCATGCTGTTTGAGCATGCTTTTACTTAGGATAAAGCGATGTTTGATAGAGGCCAGGATCCATGCTATAGCAAAGAGCTCTGCCGATAGAACAAGAGAAAATTGGTAGTGCAGGGCAAGATATAGAGATTTCACTAACAGTTTTGCTCCAGAAAACAACCACACAGCTAAGGGGATGCAGGCAATGCTAAACCTTGGAATCATGGAGATCATCCTAAAGTATTTTTTAGAAAAGAGGGAGTATGCCAAAGCTTATTGATTAGAACAAGGGCTCTTGATTAATAAGCTTTGGCTTCGTAGGATGAGGGACATATCTTGATTAGGATCCGGCGAGGAAGAGGTCTTTTATGTTGCGCTTGTTTCAACATATATTGTGTTTTTTAGAAGAAGACCCTTCGTTTGTAGACGTCCCTCAAGAGCTTTCTTTTGTCAATGAAGCTTTCTCTGGTTCTATGCGTTGGGAAGTAGGTAGGATGCTAGGCTCTTTACTTCTCCTGTTAGGGATATTTGGAGGGGGGTGTTTGCTATTTCGACGTTTTTTGCGTTCCCGCGGACATCTTCCTAGCGGCAATTCGTCCATTAAGATTTTGGATCAACGGGTTTTGGCTTCAAAAACCTCCATCTATGTGATTAAAGTAGCGAACAAGACTTTAGTTGTTGCTGAGAGAGGAGAGCGAGTGACCTTATTATCTGAATTTCCTCCGAATACAGATCTTAATGAGCTAATACAGAAGGATCAAAAAAAACCTTCGACTCCTCGAGGGGAGATGCTTTCAGGTTTCTTAAAGCAATTTAAAGAAAAGAAATAATCCTAGAGGTTATTGGTAAAGAGAGAGCTTCTTTATGAGTTTACAGAAGTTATTAGTTACAGACATTGACGGGACAATTACACATCAATCCCACCTACTTCATGATCGTGTTGTAAAGGCTTTGCATCAATACTATGATTCTGGTTGGCAGTTATTTTTTCTAACTGGCAGATATTTTTCTTATGCATATCCTCTTTTTCAAAACTTTTCGGTTCCTTTTCTATTAGGTAGCCAGAATGGTTCTTCCGTGTGGTCCTCCACGGATAAAGAGTTTATTTATTTTCGTAGCTTGTCTCGAGATTTTCTATATGTTTTAGAGAAATATTTTGAAGATTTAGATCTCATTGCTTGTATAGAATCTGGAGCCTCTAATCGTGATGTATACTTTCGAAAGGGATTAGGGAAAACATCTCAGGAACTCAAAGCGATTCTTGATGCTGTGTATTTTCCTACACCAGAAGCTGCGCGACTGCTGGTGGATGTTCAGGGACATTTATCAGAAGAATTTTCTTATGAAGATTTTGCCATTGCCAAATTTTTCGGTGAGAGAGAGGAAGTGAAGAAAATTATGGATAGATTTATTCAATCTCCAGAAGTTTCTTCACAGGTAACCATGAATTACATGCGTTGGCCTTTTGATTTCAAATACGCAGTGCTTTTACTTACTTTAAAAGATGTTTCAAAAGGTTTTGCTGTAGATCAAGTTGTTCAGACCTTCTATAAAGAGAATAAGCCTTTTATTATGGCTTCTGGGGATGATGCTAACGATATCGACCTGCTATCTCGAGGAGATTTTAAAATTGTTATACAGACGGCTCCAGAGGAGATGCATGGATTAGCGGACTTTTTGGCTCCCCCGGCGAAGGATTTTGGTATTCTCTCCGCCTGGGAAGCTGGTGAGCTGCGTTACAAACAGCTAGTTAATCCTTAGGAAACATTTCTGGACCTATGCCCATCACATTGGCTCCGTGATCCACATAGAGAGTTTCTCCCGTAATTGCGCTAGCTAGGGGAGAGACTAAGAAGGCTGCTGCTGCGCCTACTTGCTCAGCTTCCATTGGAGAAGGTAGTGGAGCCCAGTCTTGGTAGTAATCCACCATTCTCTCAATAAATCCAATAGCTTTTCCTGCACGGCTAGCTAATGGCCCTGCCGAGATAGTATTCACTCGGACTCCCCAACGTCGGCCGGCTTCCCAAGCCAGTACTTTTGTATCACTTTCTAAAGCAGCTTTTGCTGCGTTCATTCCTCCGCCATACCCTGGAACAGCACGCATGGAAGCAAGATAAGTTAGAGAGATGGTGCTAGCTCCTGCATTCATAATTGGGCCAAAATGAGAGAGAAGGCTGATAAAGGAGTAGCTGGATGTACTTAAGGCGGCAAGATAGCCTTTACGAGAGGTATCAAGTAATGGTTTAGCAATTTCCGGACTGTTTGCTAAAGAGTGAACAAGAATATCAATGTGTCCAAAATGTTTTTTCACCTGTTCTACAACTTCGGATACAGTGTACCCAGAAAGATCTTTGTAACGTTTATTTTCCAAAATTTCCTGAGGAATATCTTCTGGGGTGTCGAAACTGGCATCCATGGGATAGATTTTAGCGAAAGTTAGCAATTCTCCATTGGAGAGTTCACGAGATGCATTGAATTTTCCTAACTCCAAAGATTGAGAGAAAATTTTATAGATAGGAACCCAGGTCCCCACAAGTATGGTTGCGCCTGCTTCTGCTAACATTTTGGCAATGCCCCAGCCATACCCGTTATCATCGCCTATGCCGGCTATGAAAGCAATTTTTCCTGTTAAATCAATTTTCAACATGAGCTAACCCCATTTTGTCTTCTTGAGAGAGGAGAGTAGCAGATTCTTTATTATTGAGAAACGGGCCTCATAATACATAAGGAGTAGATTCACTGGCTGGATCCAGGTTTCTAGAGTAAAGAGTTTCCTTGTCAAATGTTTAATAGTTTTAATCTTTAAAGTGTGAAAAACAGGTTTTATATGTAGAATTTCCTGTTAAAAATAAAAAATCCTTAAAAGAATCCGGGAGTTAAAGGTATGTCATTTGGTATTGGTAGTGCTTGTTCATCTTTATGGAGCCGTTTGTGTGGTTCATCAGGCAGTGAGGGTAACAGCGAAGAAGGAGTGACGTCTTCAGGTTCAGACGCCGCCTCAAGTTCTGGTGCTGCTTCTGCTGTATGCCAGCAACCTACGAGCAGTGCTTCTACAGAAGGGAATGGTCCTAGTGTACAGATACCAATGGTAGGGACGTACTCAGCTAATGTGCAAAGCCTTGTGAATCAGGGTCATGGCGGACGCGGTTTCGTGAATAGATGCTACCAAAAATATTCTGCTAGTGGAGTAAGTCTTACATCTATATCCATTGGAGGGGGAGACTCTGTGGATGGCCCGCTTCCTTCGGTAGTAATTACCCAATAGCCTCAAGGATCAGGATCCTCTGCAAGAGGTGCTGGTTCCTTACAAATGGGGGCTGTGCTTTCTGGGATGAGTACTCTTACTGGCAATAGTATTTTTGACTTGTTTGGAGAATCTCAAATAACCAATCTAATAGGCGATGCCGTTGATGGAACATCAACTTCTTCATCTCCATTGCGAGATGCAACCAAAGGAGCCTCTACAGCAGACCTTATAGCTCTGTTTCTTGCTTTAGGAGGATCTGGATCTCAAGGTGTGAATTCCCCGTTAGTTGCTACGTTACTCAGCCGATACTCTCTTTCAGGATCGTTGGATACTAAAGAGATCCAAGAGTTATTGGAAGCTTTGAAGAAACTCCAAACTGACGCTCCCACATCAGATGGAGCAAGACCTGGTCTAGGAGAGTGTTGTACGCATCTTTGCGGAGCATTATCCTCTTCCTCCAATCCAATTGTTAGCTCTGTGGGTATTGCTGGAACGGGATTGACGGAACTTCTGATGTTAGCTGCGCAAAGCCAACGTGTTCGAAGAGGCGCGGTATTGTGTCATGATGCTTGTAAGCCTTGCTGCACAAGTGCGTGTGGATATCCTTCTTGCGGATGTGCTGACGGAGAAGGTGGCTGCGGAAGTTTTGGAGCCTTAGTATGTAGTTGTGCCGAATTATGGTGCTGTCAAGAGTCTCCTACAGAAGAAGCAAATTTGGAAGAATATGCTCGTAAGCTTAAAGCTTTAGAAGTAGCTGTAGGTTCTACCACATTCATGTTGGGACTACATAATTTAGGGATTTCTTTCTCTGATCTAGTAAAAGGAAATTTCACCAATCTGCCTACCCCAGAACAACTAGAGACGGCTTGTAAAGAAGCAGTTTCTAGCCTTGGGAAGTTGATGATGCGTATGACTCAAGAGAAATGGTTGTTACGCCTTTGCTCTTGTGCAGGAATTTTAGATAACCCCTTCTGGAAAAGAGCTATTTGCAGTGGATTAGCAGGCGGTACACATATGCTGTCTCTTCAAGATCTAACATCTCGTGTTAAAGTTGTTACATCTTCAGGCAACAAGCAAGAAGCTGAGAATTTAGGTCTTGAATTACTATTGCCTGCTTTGTCTAGCTTGCAGGTAACAGGAACAGAAGAGGATTGTGATGACGAAGGTCAAGGGCTAAATACAGACCAGTTGACCATGCTTCTTTGTAAGTTCTGCTCAGTTCTCTCCGCAGCTATAGGAAATGAGCACAGACCTATTTGGTTAACACCTAAACAGATAACCGAGATTCTATGCGTCTGTATGGTAATGAGTGGTATTTCAATAGTTGGCGGACCTTCTAATCAGAGTGCGGAATACCAAGAATTCCAGCATGTAGTCTTGCAAGAAAGTTTAACGCATTTGCAATCATCCTTGAGAGCTTCTAAGAGAACAAACAACAGAACTCGAGCAGAAGTGCGTAAACTAGTTGTGAAATATGAGGTACAAAGTGCTTTCCTAACCCTATTAAAGGGTCTAAGAGATCCAAATAGCAAAGAAAGTAAAGATCTTATGAGAGAATGCTTCGCTTCTTGGGCACAGAAAGCAGGTGTGCAAAGCTCTTCTATCTAGAAGTACTTTCCTTCCCTAGTATAAAGCCCTTTCTAATCAGCGGAGGGCTTTATATAATGAGACCGAGCTTCCCATTCTAAGCGGAGGCTCGGTCTCTTTTTTGTATCGGATTCATACTATTCTTTTGCTTACCGAGTCTTTAGCTTCCAGAACTACTTGTATTAAGACAACTTTGTTTATTGGAGGCTTTTTAAGAGGTTTAAGGCCTAAAATCTGCGTAAAAAGGGTAAGGGTCTTGTGATGGCGTTAGAGAGGAGACTTCGATTTTTTCATTGGAGAAAGGAGAAATGAAGGCTAAGCTAGCTGCGTGAAGCAAAGTCCGCACAACATTCTTTGGCTGTTCTTGATTTCCGTAATCCACATCCCCAACAATAGGATGGCCGATTGTTTTCATATGTAAGCGTATTTGATGGGTGCGTCCTGTAACGGGGCGGCAAAGAAGTAAAGTGTACTTGGGATAGCGGGTAAGAATCTCCCACTTGGTAATCGTTATTTTACCGGAATTTTGATCCGTATTTCCAAATAATACAGCACCAGTTCGACGGTAGCAGGGGGCTGTATAGGTTGTAATGATTCCAGATTCTTGGCGTGGTTGTCCAAATACTAGAGCAATATAGCGTTTATCTATTTCTGGATTCTTGAATAGTTGTGTAATAAGAGAAGAGGCTTTTGCATGTTTCGCAAAGAGAATACACCCTGATGTATCTCGATCTAAGCGGTGCACAAGATGAACATTGAGCTGATGAGCCAAATCCTCAGAAGTCTGTTTAGCAGGTTTATTGTAAATACAGAGATGCTCATCCTCCCAAAGTAATTGTGGAGAAGAGTGTTCGATGATTTGTAAACTTACTCGGTCTCCGGGCTGCAGCTTATAGGATTCGAAGCGTTCAATGCGACCATTGACTCGGCAACCATGATAGCGAACGGATTCTAAAATAGTTTTTTTAGGCAGATGAGGCAGAGAAGTCCGGAGAAAAGAAGAGAGCCTTATGTGGCGATCCGCTGTACCAATAAATTCTTGCATAATCCATTATCGATAAGTGTGTTGGTACGATTTTACGAGAATTTCTATGATAAGAACAGCTTTTTTCCAAGATAAAGAGTATTTTCCTCTGGAAGCTTTACGTTCATGGTTTCTTGAAAGTAAAAGATCGTTCCCTTGGAGAGATTCTCCGACTCCTTATCGGGTTTGGGTTTCAGAGGTTATGCTTCAACAAACTCGAGCAGAAGTGGTGGTTCCGTATTTTTTGAAGTGGATGGAAAGATTCCCGACTTTACAAGATCTTGCGCAAGCAAGAGAAAGCGATGTGGTGCAGCTTTGGGAGGGGCTAGGTTATTATTCTCGGGCTAGGAACTTACTAGCCGGAGCTCGTGTTATTACAGAGATTTTCGGAGGAGAAATCCCAAACGATTTAGCGCTTCTTAGCTCCATTAAGGGGATTGGGTCTTATACAGCAAATGCGATCCTTGCATTTGCATTTAAGCAAAAAAATCCTGCTGTTGATGGGAATGTTTTGCGTGTGATGAGTCGATTATTTGCTATAGAGGAATCCATCGATCGTATGAACACGCGAAGAGAGATCACAGGGCTTTGTGAGAGTTTGCTTCCAGATCAGGATCCTCAAGTCATAGCAGAGTCTTTTATCGAGTTGGGAGCAAGAATTTGTAAGAAACAGCCTCTTTGTGAACAGTGTCCGTTGCGTTCATTTTGTACAGCATATCGACAAGGGACTATGGAACAATACCCTGTCAGAAATACACGAGCAGCTATTTCCAGGTTATTTCGAGCTGTTGTGATTGTTTTGTATAAGGATCAGGTCTTGATGACAAAACGCGAAGAGAAAGAGATTATGGCAGGTTTGTATGAGTTCCCTTACTACCAGCTTCCCAAAGAAGATTGTTGTGATATTGAGAAAATCACTCATCTTGTTCAGAAAGATTATGGAGAGACGCTGTATTTTGTTAGTAGTCTTCCTTCTCAAAAGCAGGCATTTACTCGCTATCGCGTTACACTATTCCCACATGTTTTCTACACAAAATATAGTTTACCGAATAGCTACACGTTAGCAGAGCTATCAAGTCTCCCAAGCTCATCAGGACATCGCAGAATTAAAGAGACTTTTTTAGTCGAGTATCATAAGTCTTTGGAAAAAGATGGTAAGCTGTTCTGGAGATAAATAAAAATAGTCCGTAGTCTTTTTTCGACTCTTTGCAGCAGAGGTTTTTTTATATGAACGTTTCAGACCTTCTCAATATTTTGAATGAACTGTTACATCCTGAATATTTTAGTGACTATGGCCCTAATGGTTTACAAGTTGGTAATGCACAAACTGCGATTCGTAAGGTGGTGGTTGCAGTCACAGCGGATTTAGCAACTATTGAGAAGGCAATAGCTTGCGAAGCCAATGTTTTGCTTGTACATCACGGGATATTTTGGAAGGGGATGCCCTATCCCATCACAGGGATACTCTATCAGCGTATGCAACGCTTGATGGAAGGGAATATTCAGTTGATAGCTTATCATTTACCGCTAGACGCGCATACAACGATTGGTAATAACTGGAAAGTAGCAAGGGATCTAGGTTGGGAACAACTAGAATCTTTCGGAAGCTCTCAGCCTTCTTTAGGAGTTAAGGGAGTCTTCCCAGAAATGGAGGTTCATGATTTCATATCTCAATTATCTGCATACTATCAAACACCGGTATTAGCGAAAGCTCTTGGAGGAAAGAAAAGAGTTTCTTCTGCAGCGCTTATTTCTGGCGGGGCTTATCATGAAATTTCCGAAGCTAAAAACCAGCAGGTAGACTGCTTCATCACTGGTAATTTTGATGAGCCGGCATGGTCTTTAGCGCATGAGCTGGCTATTCATTTTTTGGCTTTTGGACATACAGCTACTGAAAAAGTTGGTCCAAAAGCCTTGGCTCAATATTTAAAAGGAGCGGGTTTAGAATCAGTTGTGTTTTTGGATACGGACAACCCTTTTTAATTAAGAAAGGCTCTATCGGAATAGCAACTCTTTCATAAAACCCTCAAGTTCATTGGTAAGATTCGAAGGAAATGTTCCTCGTTTTTTTAGATAAGAGTAATCGGATAGAGAAGAATTGAAGTATGCTCGAGCCTGTTTAGAAAGAGGACGAGCGATATCTCCCGAAACATTTGCGTGATAAAAACTCTCCTCCACGATGAGATACAGTAAGGCTCTCGCAGTTTCTCCTAAAGTTGGTAGAGGAGAACAAGATAAAGACCCTCTAAATTCGAGAGACGGCACAGGTGTAGTAGGGATTTCCTTATAGTTGTTTTTGATGCCACTGACTCTCGTGTTTGTACATAGACAACGTTTAATGAATACGGGGATTGTATCAACAGATGACTCAAACTGTGAAGAATGAAACTTGGTCAGCTCATTAGAATGATTGATAAAGCTATCCCAAAAGAATGACCAGTTTGTCTTAGAAGATCCTTCGCAGGGGAATATAGTTAGAGATGTTCCTTGTAGGATTACATCAGAAATATCGATCTTTTTCGAAAGAATCATGGTAACAATAGAATACTTGAGACTCACGTACTCAATTTCTACCGCATAGGGATACTTATCGGAAGAAAGAGGATTGTGGATACATAAATGGCGAATCTTCGTTTTGGAAAGACCGGGGGAAATATTGCCAACGGTCACTTGAGCATGCAACTGTTGGGATAGCCACTGCTCAACAATACTTTCTTTTTTTATCCAGAAGTACCCTACAATACAACAGGCTATGAGAAATGCGCTCTTGATTAGTTTAAACATAGAAAAGGATGGTCGTAAGCACTAGATGTTTACGATAGAGGAATAGAGAAATATTAGGAATCTAAAAAAAAGCCTCGTTCCTTTTGGAAACGAGGCTCGAAGAATCTATTTGTTCCCATTAGAGGAATTAATAGTCCATTCCTGCGCCAGGCATTGCTGGAGCTGCAGCAGGTTTTTCTTCTGGAATCTCTGCAATGAGAGCTTCTGTTGTCAAAAGTAATCCAGCTACGGAAGCCGCGCTTTCTAAAGCAGAACGGGTTACTTTAGCAGGATCTAAAATACCAGCTTCAAGCATATCTGTGTATGCATCACGCAATGCATCATATCCTTCGTTCGCAGAACGGGACATAACTTGTTGGAAGATGATAGCACCTTCTTTTCCTGCGTTTGCAGCAATTTGTTTCAAAGGAGCGGAAAGAGCTTTCAAAACAATGCGAGCTCCAATTTGCTCATCTTCATTAGTCAACATTGGCAAGAAGGCTTCAAGAGTAGGGATACAACGGATTAATGCTGTTCCTCCACCAGGAAGAATTCCTTCTTCAACAGCAGCGATTGTAGCATGTTGAGCATCGTCTACACGATCTTTTTTCTCTTTCATCTCAATCTCTGTTGCAGCTCCAACGCGAATGACTGCTACTCCACCAGAGAGCTTAGCAAGACGCTCTTGGAGTTTTTCTTTATCGTAATCAGAAGAGCTGTCTTCAATTTGTTTTTTGATGCTTTCGCAACGAGCTTCTAAAGCTTCTTTTTCACCCATTCCTTCGACGATGGTCGTGTCTTCTTTAGAAACGATAACTTTTTTAGCTTTACCTAACATAGCTAAGTTAGCGTTTTCTAATTTCATGCCCAACTCTTCGCTAATGAGTTGACCGCCAGTTAAGATAGCGATGTCTTCCAACATAGCTTTTCTTCTATCTCCAAAGCCTGGAGCTTTAACTGCGCAAACCCGGAATCCTCCACGAATTCTGTTCACGACCAAAGTAGCTAAAGCTTCGCCTTCAATGTCTTCTGCTATAATAAGAAGAGGACGGCCGGATTCAGCAACTTGTTGTAAAATAGGAAGGAAATCTTTGATCCCAGAAATTTTCTTATCGTAGATTAGAACCAAAGCGTCTTCTAATACACATTCTTGAGTTTCTGGATTTGTTGCGAAGTAGCTAGAGAGGTAACCTCTATTGAAATTCATTCCTTCAACAACATCCAAAACGGTTTCAAATCCTTTTGCTTCTTCAACAGTGATAGAGCCGTTTTTACCAACTTTCTCCATTGCTTCAGCAATCAGATTCCCGATTTCTGCATCATTATTAGCAGAAATTGTTGCAACTTGAGCAATTTCTTTATGATGCTGAACAGGCTTGCTGATTTTTTTGATTTGATCAACAACAACCTTAACAGCTTTATCAATACCTCGTTTGAGGTCCATTGGATTTGCTCCAGCTGTTACATTGCGTAATCCTTCTGTATAGATAGCTTCAGCAAGAACAGTAGCTGTTGTAGTTCCGTCTCCAGCTTTGTCAGCAGTTTTGCTGGCGACTTCTTTGACCATTTGAGCGCCCATATTTTCATGTTTGTCGGCAAGCTCAACTTCTTTCGCAACGGTAACACCATCTTTAGTTACTTGAGGGGATCCGAAGCTTTTATCTATGACAACATGTCGTCCTTTAGGCCCTAGAGTGACTTTTACAGCTTCAGCTAAAGTCTTAACTCCTTTTTGAATTTTCTTTCTGGCTTCTTCGTTGTATTTAATGTTTTTAGCGACCATTGATGCGCTCCTTAAATCTTCTTCACTCTCTTAGTTTTTATTGCAGAACTGCGATAACTTCGCTCATTTGAACGATGACGTACTCTTCACCTTCGACAGTAAGTTCTTGGCCAGAATATTTATCAATTAAAACGATGTCACCAACCTGAACTTCAAAAGGAAGTTGCTGCCCTTTATCATCTTTTTTGCCTGTTCCTAGAGCTAAAACTTCAGCTCTATCTTGCTTTTTCTTGGCAGTGTCAGGAAGAATGATTCCGCCTCTTGCAGTGGAAGCTTCTTCTTCTCTTTTAACTAAAATTCTATCTCCCAAAGGTTTAATCTTGAGGGTCGTTGCTTGATCTGACATGTTTAAGCTCCTCGTATTTTTATATTCTATGAGGCCTCGTGGTCCGGCTTTGTTCCGCTACCAACGTAGGGATTTGAACGATAGAACGTTCAGAGGAAGAACGATAGCAAAGTCCTCGCTTTTTTGCAACTGGTTTAGCAATTGGCATGATCAACTGCTATTTTTAAAAATTTATAGCAAGCTAGCTAGTTCTTCCAGCTTCCGTTCGATGTAGGAAAAGGCTTTAAGCATAGGAGCTGATGAGGTCATATCCAATCCAGATTTTTTCAAAATTTCGATAGGGAAATCGGATCCGCCGCTACGCAAAAATGTGAGATATGCTTCTTGAGCGCCTTCTTCTCCAGAAAGAATTCTTTCAGAAAAACACAACGATGCAATGATTCCTGTGGCGTATTGATAAACATAGAAGTTGTAGTAGAAATGAGGAATGCGAGCCCATTCGATACAGCTATGTTCATCAAAAGTTATGCAATCGCCATAAAATAGGCGCTGCAGTTTCTCGTAACTTTGAGAAAAGAATTCTTCAGTTAATGGGAGACCTTGTTCGGCTGCAGAATGCATTTCCAGCTCAAAAGCAGCAAATAGTGTTTGTCGGAATAAAGTTGCAAAAACAGTGTCTAGAGAGCGAGAAAGAATAGCAATCTTCTCTTCTTTAGACGGAGCTTGTTTTAGCAGAAATTCCATCAATAGGGTTTCATTGAGGGTTGAGGCGATTTCAGCTAGAAAAATCGGATACTGAGCTTCATGATAACTTTGATGTTTATGACTCAAGAATGAGTGCATACTATGACCACCTTCGTGCGCAACTACCGATACGTCGTATAACGTTCCTGTATAATTGAGAAGAATGTAAGGTTTGCTGTCATAACACCCAGACGAATATGCTCCTGAGCGTTTGTTAGTATTTTCATATTTATCTACCCATCCATCGGAAGTAAGACCTTTGCGTAGAGTCTCCACATAATCGTTCCCTAAAGGGGACAAGCTATCGCAGATCAGAGTGACAGCTTCTTGATAAGAATAATGGCGTGAAGCTTCGCTAGCGACCAACGGTGCATAGACATCATAGAAATGGAAATCCGAGAGACCAAGAGCTTTTTGTTTTAACTGAAAATACTTAGTGATCAGGTGTGTGTGTTGTTTAACGGTATCAATGAGCGTGGTAACCACAGAAGTGCTGATATCATTCTGAAATAGTGCTGCTTCTAAACAAGAATCATAATCGCGAGCTTTTGCATTGAATAGATGGGCTTGAATTTTGCCATTCAGTAGATTCGCGAGAGATAAACGATACCCGTGATGGCGTTGACATTGTTTCTGATAAGTGTTTTTGCGTAGCTCCTGATCTGTAGATTGCATGTATAGAGAAGCTAGAGCGTGAGAAAGGGGATGAGATTTACCTTCAGAGTCGACAGCTTCCCCAAAAGGAATTTCAGAATCTGTTAAGCTAGAAAAAGTTTTATAGGCTACTTCCAATGCAGGGAAAGAAGACGCTAGGATTTTTTCTTCTCGAGAAGTTCCTGTGTGCGGAGCTAAACGGAATAGTTTTTTCAAATAGAAATGGTATTCCTGAAGTTCGGGAGAGGCTAATAGCATATTAGCCTCTTGCTGAGGGAGGGCGATAAGGGCCGGTTGAATCCAAGAAATTTCCTCTACAAATGATGTGAGCAAGAAGGTAATAGATTTCAGATCAGCTGCGGCTTCTTGATTCGCAATATCTTCATCATGAGTAAGATGAGCGTATACATAAAGTTTATCCAAAGTTCTTTCAATAGAAAAGACTGTGGTTAGCAGCTCACGAAGAGAAGAAGGTTGTTTTATATCAAAATTGTTTTCGCTAAGGTGAGGCCAAAATGGAGCTCCTTCAGCACCTACTTTTTTTAATTCGTCTTGCCAGACTTCACGACTCGCATACAAACTTTTCGTATCCCAGCAGTCAGAAAGAGGAACATCTTTTCTAGAGCGTAAAGCTGTTTGTGAAGTAGTAGAAGTGGTCATGAATCTCTCCTTAGAGTAAGCTGTTTATGCTTGTGTCAGCTAAATCATCAGCTCCTTGGTTAGGATAGCCAGTAAGGAGAAGAGAGTTAGCTGTTTCTTGATCAAAGAGAGCAGTTTCGATCAAGATCGATTTCTAATCAAGTTTTTTGCCTGTAGTTTTCTGTGATCAAATGATCTTAGCTCTTTTATTGACTGTAAGAGAATTAAGCTGTATGGATAAGAGGTCTGCTTTATTGATCGATGTGATTGGCAAGCCTTCTCAGAATTGATAGCCTTTGTAACAGGTGTGATAAAAGGTATTTATGGAGAAATTTTCAGATGCAGTAAGCGAAGCCTTAGAAAAGGCGTTTGAGTTAGCTAAAAACTCTAAGCATTCCTACGTGACAGAAAACCATTTGCTGAAAAGTCTTTTACAAAATCCAGGCTCCCTATTTTGTTTGGTCATTAAGGATGTGCACGGTAATCTTGGTTTGCTTACTTCTGCTGTGGACGACGCCTTACGCAGAGAACCAACTGTAGTCGAGGGAACCGCTGTTGCTAGTCCTTCTCCAAGTTTACAGCAGTTGTTGCTCAATGCACATCAAGAAGCTAGAAGTATGGGTGACGAATATCTATCAGGGGATCATTTGTTACTAGCTTTTTGGCGATCGACTAAAGAGCCTTTTGCTTCTTGGAGAAAAACTGTAAAAACTACTTCTGAAGCGTTGAAAGAATTAATTACTAAATTAAGACAAGGAAGTCGTATGGACTCACCTAGTGCTGAAGAAAATCTGAAAGGATTAGAGAAATACTGCAAAAATTTGACTGTACTTGCAAGAGAAGGCAAGCTTGATCCTGTGATTGGTCGAGATGAAGAGATTAGACGTACGATACAGGTTCTTTCTAGACGAACAAAGAATAATCCTATGTTGATAGGGGAGCCCGGAGTTGGGAAAACAGCAATCGCTGAAGGACTTGCTCTTCGCATAGTGCCAGGGGATGTTCCAGAGAGTTTAAAGGAAAAGCATCTGTATGTACTGGATATGGGAGCTTTGATTGCAGGTGCCAAGTATCGAGGAGAGTTTGAAGAGCGGTTAAAAAGTGTATTGAAGGGTGTAGAAGCTTCTGAAGGCGAGTGTATCCTATTCATTGATGAAGTGCATACTTTAGTAGGAGCGGGAGCTACAGATGGAGCTATGGATGCAGCGAATCTATTAAAGCCTGCTTTAGCACGAGGCACTTTGCATTGTATTGGCGCTACGACTTTGAATGAATACCAAAAATATATAGAGAAAGACGCGGCTTTGGAACGGCGTTTCCAGCCTATTTTTGTAACAGAACCTTCTTTGGAAGATGCTGTATTCATTCTCCGGGGGTTAAGAGAAAAATATGAAATTTTTCATGGTGTGCGCATTACAGAAGGGGCTTTGAATGCAGCTGTAGTTCTTTCTTATCGTTACATCACAGACCGATTTCTTCCTGATAAGGCGATTGACCTAATTGATGAGGCTGCGAGTTTAATCCGTATGCAAATAGGAAGTTTACCTCTGCCTATTGATGAAAAGGAAAGAGAATTATCAGCTTTAATCGTGAAACAAGAAGCTATTAAACGCGAGCAAGCACCAGCTTATCAGGAGGAGGCTGAAGACATGCAAAAAGCAATTGACCGGGTTAAGGAAGAGCTGGCCGCTTTACGCTTGCGCTGGGATGAAGAAAAAGGATTAATTGCAGGATTAAAAGAAAAGAAGAATGCTTTAGAAAATTTAAAATTTGCCGAAGAGGAAGCTGAGCGTACTGCCGATTACAATCGGGTAGCAGAACTACGCTATAGTTTGATTCCTTCTTTGGAGGAAGAAATTCATTTAGCTGAGGAAGCTTTAAATCAAAGAGATGGGCGCCTGCTTCAAGAGGAAGTTGATGAGCGGTTGATTGCGCAAGTTGTTGCGAATTGGACTGGAATCCCTGTGCAAAAAATGTTAGAGGGAGAATCTGAAAAGTTATTGGTGTTGGAGGAGTCTTTAGAAGAAAGGGTTGTCGGACAACCTTTCGCTATTGCCGCAGTCAGTGATTCGATTCGAGCTGCTCGAGTAGGATTGAGTGATCCGCAGCGTCCTCTAGGAGTGTTTCTATTTCTTGGACCTACAGGGGTAGGGAAAACTGAGCTTGCTAAAGCATTAGCAGAGCTTTTATTTAATAAGGAAGAAGCGATGATTCGGTTTGACATGACCGAATATATGGAAAAACATTCCGTTTCCAAATTGATAGGATCTCCTCCAGGGTATGTAGGATATGAAGAAGGAGGGAGTCTCTCAGAAGCTTTAAGAAGACGACCTTATTCTGTTGTTCTTTTTGATGAGATAGAAAAAGCAGATAAAGAAGTATTTAATATTTTATTGCAGATTTTTGATGATGGGATTCTTACGGATAGCAAGAAGCGTAAGGTAAATTGTAAGAATGCTCTTTTCATTATGACATCAAATATTGGTTCGCAAGAGCTTGCTGATTATTGTACTAAGAAAGGAACTATCGTAGACAAAGAAGCTGTGCTATCTGTTGTTGCCCCTGCGCTTAAAAATTATTTTAGTCCAGAATTTATCAATCGTATCGATGACATTCTGCCTTTCGTTCCTTTGACTACGGAAGACATTGTAAAAATTGTCGGTATTCAAATGAATCGGGTTGCTTTACGTTTGCTGGAAAGAAAAATTTCGTTAACTTGGGATGATTCTTTAGTGCTATTTCTCAGTGAGCAAGGTTATGACAGCGCTTTTGGAGCTCGCCCTCTGAAGCGTTTGATACAGCAAAAAGTAGTGACTATGTTGTCTAAAGCTCTTTTGAAAGGAGATATCAAACCTGGAATGGCGGTGGAGCTTACTATGGCAAAAGATGTAGTTGTGTTTAAAATTAAAACAAATCCAGCTGTGTAGGACGTTTGTGTGTTTGCGGCATTGGATGTGCTTTATTGGGATAGGCAGTCTTCTGTTACCGACCGCTCTGCGAGCGACTGAACGGATGAGAAAGGAGCCTATCCCGCTCCTAGATAAGCAACAAAGCTTTTGGAATGTAGATCCTTATTGTCTGGAATCTATATGCGCTTGTTTTGTAGCGCATCGAGATCCTTTGAGTGCAAAACGGTTAATGTATCTGTTTCCTCAGCTCTCAGAAGAGGATGTATCTGTTTTTGCTCGATGCATTTTGTCTTCAAAGCGTCCAGAATACCTTTTTTCAAAATCGGAGGAAGAGCTCTTTGCAAAATTGATTTTGCCAAGGGTTTCTCTAGGTGTTCATCGGGACGATGATTTAGCGAGAGTGTTGGTGTTAGCGGAGCCTTCTGCGGAAGAGCAGAAGGCTCGATACTATTCATTGTATCTGGATGTTTTAGCTTTGCGTGCATACGTTGAAAGAGAGCGTTTGGCGAGTGCTGCACACGGAGATCCTGAGCGGATAGATTTGGCAACCATAGAAGCTATTAATACCATCCTTTTTCAGGAAGAAGGATGGAGGTATCCTTCAAAACAAGAGATGTTTGAAAGCAGGTTTTCTGAGTTAGCTGCTGTTACAGATAGTAAATTTGGAGTTTGCTTGGGAACTGTAGTGCTTTATCAAGCTGTCGCCCAGCGGCTTGATTTGTCTCTGGACCCTGTCACCCCTCCTGGACATATTTACTTACGCTATAAGGACAAGGTGAATATTGAAACCACTTCTGGAGGAAGGCATCTTCCTACTGAAAGGTATTGTGAATGCATAAAAGAGTCGCAGTTAAAGGTGCGTTCGCAGATGGAGCTTATAGGGTTAACTTTTATGAATAGAGGAGCTTTCTTTTTGCAAAAAGGAGAGTTTCTTCAGGCGTCCTTAGCTTATGAGCAAGCTCAATCATATTTATCAGACGAGCAGATTTCTGATTTGTTAGGGATTACTTATGTTCTTTTAGGAAAGAAGGCGGCGGGAGAGGCTCTTTTAAAGAAATCTGCAGAAAAGACTCGGCGAGGGTCATCTATCTATGACTATTTCCAAGGATATATTTCCCCCGAAATCCTAGGGGTGTTGTTTGCCGATTCAGGGGTGACCTATCAAGAAACTTTGGAGTATCGAAAAAAACTAGTGATGCTTTCCAAGAAGTATCCAAAAAGTGGATCTCTTAGGTTGAGGTTGGCGACAACAGCATTGGAGCTAGGGCTGGTCAAGGAGGGGGTGCAGTTGTTAGAAGAGAGTGTTAAGGATGCCCCAGAGGACCTCTCTTTACGTCTGCAGTTTTGTAAAATTCTTTGCAATCGACATGATTATGTCCGAGCAAAATATCATTTTGATCAAGCGCAAGCTCTTCTCATTAAAGAAGGGTTGTTTTCCGAAAAAACTTCCTATACTCTCTTAAAAACTATCGGGAAAAAGCTATCTCTTGTTGCTCCGAGTTAAACGGAGCCTTCTAGCTATTTTGTAAATATTTTAACAATTTAGATTCTTCAAAGCTCAGCGAGGGCTTGAAGAATCTTGTTCAGGTGTATTTGAAAAAAGTTTGTTTTAAATAGTTTTTTAGTTAGAATGGATGCCTAAATAATTTAAATCCGGTAGTTTTTGCGTCCGAAACATTGTTTTATTAAGTGAGAAATGAGATCTGGCTAAAGTCTGTCGATGGTGAGGTTTATGCGAATAGCATTCAGCAAGAGAGGGTTGTGGATAGGATAGCTCTTTTAGAGAGATGCTTAGATCCGAGTAATTCATTGCCGACAGCGAAAAGATTGGTGGCAGTTGCTGTGGCCACTATATTGGCCATCGCTCTTCTAGTTGTCGCGGGCTTGTTGTTCTCTGGAGTGCTCTGTAGCCTTGTTTCTGTTGTAGCGGCATCTTTATTCTTCGGGGTAGGAGCTTTCCTTTTAGGAGGAGCTTTGGTTGGAGGAGTGCTGACTACAGAAGCTGTGATTAGAGAGCGGTTGCATCGATCACAAACTTTGATGTGGAACAACTTATGCTGTAAAACGGCAGAGGTTGAGCAGAAAATCTCGACAGCTAGTGCAAATGCCAAAAGCAATGATAAGACTCGAAAACTCGGTGAGTAAAAAAGGGGCAAGCTAAAGGCGAGTCCGGTTTTAAAGATTACGCTTCATTGAGAGGCTGTTTTAAGAGTTTTTAGGAGGTTCTGTGGAATGCGTTAAACAGTTATGTAGAAACCATCTACGTTTAGACAACTTGACGGATCCTGTGCGTTCGGTGTTGACGAAAGGAACAACTGCAGAAAAAGTTCAGCTAGTGGTATCCTGTTTAGGAGTTGTTTGTTCGATTATTTGTTTAGCTTTGGGAATCGCTGCAGCGGCAGTGGGTGTTTCGTGTAGTGGATTCGCTATTGGATTGGGTGTTATCGCCATTCTTTTAGGGATTGTATTGTTTGCAATATCTGCTTTGGATGTTCTAGAGGATCATGGTTTGGTGGGATGTCCATTTAAGTTGCCATGCAAATCGAGTCCAGCTAATGAACCTACTGTACAATTCTTTAAAGGTAAAAATGGAAGCGCAGACAAAGTGATTTTAGTAACTCAATAAGACAATGGGAGACGTAATGATACAGAGCGTGAAAACAGAAAGTGGGTTAGTTGAGGGTCATCGCGGAATCTGTGATTCTTTGGTACGTGTGGTGGGAGCGCTAGCTAAAGTTGCGAAACTCGTAGTTGCTCTCGCCGCTCTTGTTTTGAATGGGGCTTTGTGTGTTCTTTCACTGGTTGCTTTATGTGTGGGAGCTACTCCTGTAGGGCCTTTAGCCGTTTTAGTAGCGACAACACTGGCGAGCTTCTTGTGTGCAGCTTGTGTTTTGTTTATAGCTGCTAAGGATCGGGGATGGATCGCTTCTACAAATAAGTGCTAGGCAAAACTCGAAAAGCAGACTTCCTCTAGGTCTGCTAACTCTTTTAATGACAAGAAACGAAATTTGATAAAGGGATAGGGGGATACATGATCTGCTGTGACAAAGTCTTGTCGAGCGTACAATCAATGCCTGTTATAGATAAATGCTCTGTAACGAAATGCTTACAAACGGCTAAGCAAGCAGCTGTTCTTGCGTTGTCTTTGTTTGCGGTGTTTGCTTCAGGAAGTTTATCCATATTATCAGCGGCGGTACTGTTTAGTGGCACTGCTGCTGTTCTTCCATATCTGCTGATATTAACAACAGCTCTTCTAGGATTTGTTTGTGCTGTTATTGTGCTTTTAAGAAATTTATCAGCAGTTGTTCAGAGTTGTAAAAAGAGATCACCTGAAGAAATTGAAGGGGCTGCTCGTCCCTCTGATCAGCAGGAATCAGGAGGACGTTTGTCCGAGGAGAGCGCTTCACCACAAGCATCTCCTACTTCGTCTACTTTTGGTCTTGAATCCGCTTTGCGCTCAATAGGAGATAGTGTTTCTGGGGCATTCGATGATATAAATAAGGACAACAGCCGTTCTCGATCACACTCCTTCTAAGGATGACATGTGATTCGCGTAGGAAAAAGAGGAGGGAGACCTCCTCTTTTTTTTATTTTGTAGAGTTCCGTTACTATTGGCACCCTGTGTACAGTTAGGATGAGTAGACTAGTTCTGCAGCCTTTTACAGGGTGTTATGTTTTGCATTGCAAAAAGCTCCTAAGACTAGGAGCTTTTTGTAGAGGGTGATGCAGACTTTCTGGGGGAGGAGAGCGTCTCTCTTATCTGGGAACACAGATCTGAGCTCTCTTTTCGTTGTAATGCAATTTGACTGGTAAGAGTTTTAGAAAGTTGTGAAAGTTGTCCAATTTCATCTCGTAAGCTATCACGAATTGTTTTTAATTCTTCAATAACCACTGTTAATGATTGCTGGTTATGCGCTAATCGGCGAACTTCTTCTGCTAATGGGGTTAGGAATCGGATTTCCTCTCTTAATGAGGCAACAGAGCCTTTAAGATCTGCTATGATTTCTTGCGAAAAAAGTTTGCGCATTTCTTCTGTAGAGTTTTTATACTCATCCAAAAGAGATTCAAAACCTTTATAGTTATCTCTAAATCCTTGCAAACAAGAATAAAAATCTTGAGATACAGCAGAGAGGTCTTTAGATGTCGTTGCAAATTCTTTAGATAAATGAAGAAATTCTTTCTGTAGAACGCTCAGCATGAAATTAATTTCTTTTAGAGACCCAACTTCTCTTTGCAGATCCTGGTATAGATGTAGATTAGCGGTTTTCTGTAGATAAAGAGCATTCCCTGCTAATGAGATAATGAATAGGGCAAGAAGAACAATAGTGATTTGTGGAGCGATCAGAAAGCCAACAAGATGTCCCAAAAGAGCTAAAAAGCCTATTGTGCCTATAAGAATTAGGGAGGCAATGGCTGCTATTTTCTTAATTTTGTCCATCAAAGAAGGTTGAGGTACGCGATTGGCTGAGTAGGAAGGTGCAGGGGGAGATGGAGGAGTCACGATTAGAGTAGGCGTTGTCATAGGCACTTTCTCATTTAAAGTTCGCTGAAACCAGATCCTATGGCTTTATATGATAAAAATTCTATGTAAAAACCAGCTTACATGTTTTCTAAAGCATTTGCATTAATATTGTTGACTGGATTAACGATCAATTTCTGCATAGGACAGAGTAGAACATGTTGCATTGGCGATACGAAAGCACTGATTGCTATGGAGGGATTCAAGAAAATTCTTGTCTGCGCAGTGCAGAATCGCTTTGGGGTATGCCTGTCGTGAAATGTATGTAAAGAGAAAAGGAGGATAGAGGGAAACTCTTAGTTCCCCAAAAATAATTGCCATTGTACACTCTCCTTCTTATCGTAGAGAGTTAAAATTTTTGACCACAAGATTGAAGTGTATGTGCGTCATCTCTACAGAAGGAAATGAGAGAAGAGGCCATGAAAAAACAAGGGGTGTTGGTAGCTCCATCTATTATGGGAGCTGACTTAGCTTGCATAGGAAGAGAAGCGCGAAATATAGAAGAGTCCGGAGCAGATCTTATTCATATAGACGTTATGGATGGACATTTTGTTCCCAATATTACTTTTGGTCCCGGAGTTGTTGCTGCGATTAATCGGTCAACAGAGCTATTTCTGGAAGTTCATGCTATGATTTATACGCCTTTTGAATTTGTAGAGGCTTTTGTTAAGGCCGGGGCGGATCGTATCATTGTGCATTTTGAGGCAGCGGAAAATATTAAAGAAATTATTAGCTATATTCAAAAATGCGGAGTGCAAGCAGGGGTAGCTTTCTCTCCAGAGACTTCTATAGAGTTTGTCACATCTTTCATACCTCTATGCGATGTCATCTTGCTTATGTCTGTGCATCCTGGTTTTTGTGGGCAAAAGTTCATTCCTGATACGATAGAAAGAATTCAATTCGTTAAACAAGCTATACAAGTCCTAGGAAGAGAAGGAAGTTGCTTGATTGAAGTTGACGGTGGTATTGATAAAGAGTCTGCACGAGCATGTAGGGAAGCAGGCGCAGATATTTTGGTTGCAGCCTCCTATTTTTTTGAGAAAGACTCTATAAATATGAAAGAAAAAGTTTTGTTACTTCAAGGGGAAGAACATGGTGCTAAGTAGCCAACTCTCGGTAGGGATGTTTATCTCTACAAAAGATGGCCTATACAAAGTAGTTTCTGTTTCGAAAGTCTCAGGAAACAAAGGGGATACTTTTATTAAAGTATCCCTGCAGGCCGCTGGATCAGACGTGACAGTCGAGAGAAATTTTAAAGCGGGGCAAGAGGTCAAAGAAGCTCAGTTTGAGCCAAGAAATTTAGAGTATCTATATCTGGAAGAGGATAAATACCTATTCTTAGACTTAGGGAATTACGATAAGATCTATATTCCAAAAGAAATTATGAAAGACAACGCCATGTTTTTGAAAGCAGGTGTTACCGTCTTTGCTTTAGTGCATCAAGGCACTGTTTTTTCTATGGAGTTACCCCATTTCTTGGAATTAATGGTTGCTAAAACAGATTTCCCTGGAGACTCTTTATCCTTATCAGGAGGAGCCAAAAAAGCCCTTTTGGAAACAGGAGTAGAGGTTTTGGTACCGCCTTTTGTAGAAATAGGAGATGTTATTAAGGTCGATACGCGTACTTGTGAGTATATTCAACGCGTCTAAATTGGGGATAGCATGGATTTAAAGCAGATAGAAAAGCTCATGATTGCTATGGGCCGTAATAAAATGAAGCGCATTGTTATCAAGCGTGAAGGTTTGGAGTTAGAGTTAGAAAGGGATACAGTCCCAAGTATTCAGGAGCCAGTCTTTTATGATAACAGACTGTTTGCTGGATTTTCCCAAGAAAGACCTATTCCTACAGATCAAAACCTTGGGAATCCTATTGTTAAAGAGAGTATCGAGAAGAAAGAAAGTGAGGCGCCTGCTCAGGGAGATTTTATTGTTTCTCCGCTGGTAGGCACTTTTTATGGCTCTCCTTCGCCAGAGGCTCCAGCATTTATTAAGCCTGGGGATACTGTTTCAGAGGATACCGTTGTTTGTATCGTGGAAGCTATGAAGGTAATGAACGAGGTAAAGGCAGGAATGTCTGGTCGCGTAGAAGAAATATTGATTACTAATGGTGATCCAGTCCAGTTTGGTTCTAAGTTATTCCGTATAGTTAAGGCTTAGTTAATGAAGAAAGTATTGATTGCAAATAGAGGCGAGATAGCTGTTCGGATTATTCGAGCATGTCATGATCTAGGATTAGCTACTGTTGCTGTATATTCTATGGCGGATCAAGAAGCTTTGCATGTGCTTCTTGCTGACGAAGCTGTTTGTATTGGAGAAGCTCAGGCAGCAAAATCCTACCTAAAGATCGCCAATATTTTAGCTGCTTGTGAGATTACTGGGGTAGATGCTGTGCATCCTGGTTATGGTTTCTTAAGTGAAAATGCAAACTTTGCTTCTATTTGTGAAAGTTGTGGGCTCACATTTATCGGTCCTAGTGCTGAGTCGATAGCGACTATGGGAGATAAAGTCGCAGCTAAGCAGTTGGCTAAAAAGATTAAGTGCCCTGTAATCCCTGGATCTGAAGGTGTAGTGAAGGATGAGGTGGAAGGGATTAGAATTGCAGAAAAGATCGGATTCCCCATCGTCATCAAAGCTATTGCTGGAGGCGGTGGACGAGGAATACGGATTGTTAGAGAAAAAGACGAATTCTACAGGGCTTTTACTGCCGCTCGGGCTGAAGCAGAAGCGGGATTTAATAATCCTGACGTGTATATTGAAAAATTTATTGAAAATCCAAGACATTTAGAAGTTCAAGTAATTGGAGATAAGCACGGAAATTACGTGTATCTTGGAGAACGAGATTGTACAGTACAAAGGCGTCGGCAAAAATTAATAGAAGAGACTCCAAGTCCTATTTTAACTCCAGAAATGCGAGCTAAAGTTGGAAAAGTAGCAGTGGATTTAGCTCGGAGTGCCGGGTATTTCTCTGTTGGAACAGTAGAATTTCTGTTAGATAAGGAGAAGCGTTTTTATTTCATGGAGATGAATACGCGTATCCAAGTGGAACATACTATTACGGAAGAAGTGACAGGGATCGATTTGTTAAAGGCTCAGATTAGTGTCGCTAAGGGAGAAAAACTGCCTTGGAAGCAAAAGAATATAGAGTTTAAAGGGCACGTGATTCAATGCCGAATCAATGCAGAGGATCCAATTAATAACTTTACTCCTTCCCCTGGTAGATTAGATTATTATCTCCCTCCTGCAGGTCCTGCTGTGCGAGTAGACGGGGCTTGCTACAGTGGTTATGCGATACCTCCTTATTATGATTCCATGATTGCTAAGGTAATCACAAAAGGAAAGAATCGAGAGGAAGCGATAGCCATTATGAAAAGAGCTTTAAAAGAGTTCCATATTGGTGGGGTGCATTCTACAATTCCTTTTCATCAGTTCATGTTGGATAATCCGAAGTTTCTTCTTTCTGATTATGATATTAATTACGTGGACCAGCTTTTAGCGTCTGGTAGCACCTTTTTAAATTTAGCTGATGGCAGCTAACTATTTTTTTTATTATGTAAATCATGATTCAAGAACTTCCCTAAAATATTTTTTCGAAAGAAGTGTAGAAGTGTAAGGCTATTTTTGAAGGCAAAAAGAAAAGAGATCTTTTTGAAATTTTTTCTTTTCTAAATTCTTTAGAAGGCAAATACAGCTGCTTTTTGTTTGGAAAAAATAATCATCAAAATTATAATCATTCCCTCTGATAAGGTGATTTAAGTTATGGAAAAAAGAAAAGATACGAAAACGACCCTAGCTAAGGCTTCGGACGATCGAAACAAAGCCTGGTATGTAGTTAATGCTGAAGGGAAGACCTTAGGGAGATTATCTTCAGAAGTTGCGAAGATCCTGAGAGGTAAGCATAAGGTGACTTTTACTCCTCACGTAGCGATGGGAGATGGTGTCATTGTGATCAATGCTGAGAAAGTGCGTTTGACTGGCGCAAAAAGAGCTCAGAAAGTGTATCACTATTACACAGGCTTTATTTCTGGGATGCGAGAAGTTCCTTTTGAAAACATGATTGCGCGAAAGCCTGCTTATGTTATCGAGCATGCTGTTAAAGGAATGTTGCCTAAAACAAAACTTGGAAGACGTCAAATGAAATCTTTAAGAGTTTTGAAAGGTAGTTCTTACGCACAGTATGAAGCTATCAAACCAATTGTTTTAGACGCGTAATTTGGGGTAATTTGTGACAAAGAATATGATACAAGAGTCTGTTGCAACAGGCAGAAGAAAGCAGGCTGTTTCTAGCGTTCGTCTTCGTTCTGGAAATGGAAAAATTGACGTAAATGGAAAGACTTTAGAGCAATATTTCCCTCTTGAAGTTCAAAGAGCAACCATCTTAGCTCCGCTCAGAATGCTCGGTGATGTCAACAGTTTCGATTTGATTATCCGAGTAAGTGGAGGAGGGGTTCAAGGTCAGGTTATTGCTACTCGATTGGGTTTAGCTAGAGCTGTTCTGCAAGAGAAAGAAGACATGAAGCAAGAATTGAAGGCTCAAGGCTTCTTGACTCGAGATCCTCGTAAGAAAGAGCGTAAAAAATACGGTCGTAAGAAAGCTCGTAAGAGTTTCCAATTCTCCAAACGATAAGCTATTGCTTGTCCATATATTGGAGTGCGTTTCAGAAAAGCCTTCTTTCAAAAGAAGGCTTTTCTATTTTTAGGAACGCCAAAAACAGCTTCTATAGGCGGTTCACCTAATGAGCAGAATAGATTCCCTTTAAAGAAAGCCCTATTTCCTAGGATTACTTTTTCTACTTTCCCTATTTTTTCCGCAGCATGAATGAATTCATGCTCCGAGATTTTCATCATAACATGGTTGATTTGTCCCGTGCTTGCTTTCTTGAGGAAGATAAGTCCTCCTATAGGTAGAGACGAGAAATCTTTTACTGGAGAACAGTCTCTGTATTGATCTCTAGCATTGCGAGGGATATTTCTTCCTGTGACTTGGTAAAGTAGTTGAATATACCCCGAACAATCTACACCATTACGAGGAAGCTGTTTATGAATGCACCGGCCACCCCAAACGTACGGAGTATCTATCAATTGTTCTGCGAAAGAAACTAAATCTCTTAGAGAGAATGAAGAATTTAAAAAACGAATCTCTTTGGTAGAGCAGAAAGCTTTTGCATAGTTACTTCTGGAATTGGAATTTAATAATGCTATGCTAGCAGGAGATAGGGACACTTGATTTTGGTTATCTATGTGGAGCGGAGCGGCAAAAGGTAAGGGGATATGCCAAGGATCTAAAAAAGCTTCTTGAGAGCAGACAACAGCATTAGGAGGCTGCAGTTGGGAAGAGAATAGAGGAATATTCTGTAGAGAGTCGCCAGGGTATGGCTTCCATATAGAAGAAAAGACTAGTTGAGAATAGGCATAGTGTCGATGGTTATGGTTGCATATCCTTTCTCCAAACAGTACTTGCGTCTCTATACCTTCAGCATTCGATAAAAGATCGCAAACAGGAGACAATAAGACTTGGTGCGGCATGGGAGAACCTCGGTAGAGACATCACAAAGAGGACTAAAAAGAGGTTCTTAGTCCTTGTTGAACACGACTATACCAAAGAAATTCTTTTCCGTATTCTAGTCTTCATCATCGCAATCGCAGTTGCAACAGTCTCTTTCTTGATAGACAAGAGAAGCAGAAAGGCTATCTAGGATACTCTGGAATACTTGTTGAGTGGGAGCATTAGCATCAATAGTGATGAGCTTTTGCTTCTCCGTATAATAATCCAGAACAGGTTGAGTTTCCTGTTTGTACGTTTGAATTCTATCTAGGATCACTTCTAGAGTGTCATCTGATCGGCGAATAAGTTCTACAGAGCATTTAGGGCAGGAAGAAAATCCTTGTTGTTCATTGTAGATGCCTTGACAAGCTGGACAAATATACCGAGAAGTCAACCGATTAAGAACTTCTTCATCAGAAATGTCTAACAGAATAACTTTGTAATTGGGGAAGTAGGAACTAAGAAACTCATGTAAAAGCTTCGCTTGGGTGACAGTTCTTGGGAAGCCATCTAAAATAGCACTGTTCTCAGAACGAGATAGGAAAGAAAGTCGTCGTAATAACGTATCCTGTTGGAATTCATCTAGTTTTTCGTGCACTAACTTCCAAACCAATGTATCTGGAAGCAACTTCCCCTGGTCTAGATAAGACTTAATTTCTTGGCTGAGCGGGGTATCTTTGGAAACCGCATCTCTAAGCAAGTCTCCAGAACTAATATGCAGGAGGGATAATTGAGATGCTAGTAACTTTGACTGGGTGCCTTTCCCGGATCCTGGGGCGCCCATAATAATAAGAAAAAGAGGGGATCGATCCATATCATCCTAATAAACTATCTTGTAAGCCGACAATACTTTTGGAGGCCATATAAAATGTACACGAGTTTTTATTTTTTTCGAAACAGAAGTCGTATAAAATTTTTTCGATAAAAGATTTTAATTAGGAAAGGCTTTTTTTATAAGAACCTTTCGGTCAATATAGTTACATAGATTTCTTGTGATACTAATGACAGGATAGGGGATAGTGGAACACTATTTGCTAACAGCAAAATTACTTCTTCGCGGGTGCGGATACACCCTATTGATTACAGCTATTTCTTTGGTGTGTGGGTTTGTACTGGGCTGGGGTATAGGAACTGTGAATTCTCGGTACTTCCCTTGTCGTATATCTAAATTTTTAGGGAATTTTTATGTAGTGGCGGTTCGAGGAACACCGCTGTTCATTCAAATTTTGATTGTGTATTTCGGATTGCCTTCTTTGATCAAAGTTAATTTATCCCCACTGGTGGCCGGACTGATCGCCCTAACCTTGAATTCTGCTGCTTACTTAGCTGAAAATGTGCGTGCGGGGATCAATGCGCTACCTGTTCAACAATGGGAGGCAGCAAAAGTGTTGGGGTATACAGGACCACAGATCTTCTTGCATATATTGTATCCTCAAGTTTTTAAAAATATTCTTCCTTCTCTAACGAATGAGTTTGTTTCTTTAATCAAAGAGAGCAGCATTCTTATGGTAGTAGGAGTTCCTGAATTAACAAAAGTCACTAAAGACATTGTAGCTCGGGAACTCAACCCTATGGAGATGTATTTAATCTGTGCAGGGCTTTATTTGATAATGACCTCTGCTTTTTCTTATTTTGCTAGATTATCAGAGAAGGAGTCTGCATGACTGTTGAAGTTAAAGATTTGACTGTAGCTGTGAAGGGTAAAGAGATCCTTTCCAACGTCTCTTTTTCTCTAGTCCCCGGGCGAATCACTTTGTTCATCGGGAGAAGTGGGTCTGGGAAAACAACAATTTTACGTTCTTTGGTAGGCTTAACTCCTATTTCCAGCGGTAGTATTTCTGTCGTAGGAGATCCTCCAGGTTTTGTTTTTCAACAACCAGAGCTGTTTCCTCACATGACAGTACTGGATAATTGTGCGCATCCTCAGATGATAGTCAAAAAACTTAGGGAGAGAGAAGCTAAGGATAAGGCCTTAGATCTTCTTGGTATGCTGGAGCTCAGAGAATATGCATCCAGCTATCCTCATCAGTTATCTGGAGGGCAGAGACAGCGAGTAGCAATTGCTCGTGCTCTTGCTCTTGATATGAGAACGATTCTCTTTGATGAGCCGACTTCTGCTTTGGATCCTTTTTCAGCCTCAAAGTTTCTTCAAATCGTTCTGTCTCTAAAAGAGCAGGGCATGACTATTGCGATCTCTACACATGATATACTATTCATTAATCAATGTTTGGATAGAGTGTATCTTGTAGATAAGGGGCAAATTATAGATGCTTACGATAGTCTGCATGACGATCCTCAAGCAAATAGTTTTGTGAAGCAGTATCTTTCTCTGCAAGAAGGGCCCACAGGATCCGATGAATAAGATTATTCTGTTTCAGAAACTTCCCACGGAAGAGGAGAGACTGTTTGCGTAGGAGTAGGCTCTCCTAATGATGAGAATAATTTATCGGCTAACGAGTTTAAAGGACCCGCTATTGTATAGCTTTTAAGTAGAGCGATTCGCGCATATGCAGAAGACCAGTCAATTTCTGGAGACGAAATAGGTCCTCTAATCTTGATTAGGAAGAAGTTTTTTGTCTTTAGCATAGTATTACGGAAAAGCTTTTTAATCAGTTCCGGATCAATCCCCAAAGTCATCGCTAATCTCTCGCGAACAATATCTGTTTTTCCCCATAAAGCTAGTCGTATGCGCCCATCAATAAGAGCATCGAAGCGTTTACAAATGATTTGCCCCTTTTGTACAGAGAAAAAGATTGGGGTGAACCAAGACTCAACACGTTGCTGTTCAGCTTCTACATCCAAAAATTGAAAGAGATCTTGCATAGTTCCTGTATTCGCTATTTCGATCTTACCAAAATCTAAAGAAGCGGATTGAATACGAAAATTTTCAAAGGAGTATGGCTTGATAGGAAGATAAAAATTTTGCTTGTTCACTCGTAAACTTACCGGGTGTTTGGAATAAGCTCCACCTTCAGCAATCAAAGGATTGAATTCTCTAAGAAAGGCTTTATTGATTTCCTCATTGATATGTAGAGATGCTGTAAGGTCGCCTTCTAAGAGAATAGCTTGTTCTGTAAGGACTAGAGGGAAATAGGCTGTTAGATTTTCGGAATCTACTTTAATCGTTACAGGACCTTCTCCTCTAGAGAAATCGTTGTGAATGGAGACATGAATTTTTGGTCCGGCTAAAGAGGTTAGTTTAGAGCGAACTCCAGGAGAGATGGGAAAGATTCCTGTAATAAAAGAGGTAGGAATATTTACCCAAGTTGCTGTTTGAGAGCAGGCTCTAGTCTCATCGGAAAAAATATTTCTAGCTTCTCCTTCAATAATAAAAGATACAGGAGTCTTATTATCCTGGTTAGGAGCAAGGCAATTTCCATTGAGTTGATATTGAATGAGATCGTTCACATTTTGTGCGTAAACCGATCCACCTATATTATTTACGATAAAATTTTCTTTAGATAGATGGTCATAAAAAACTAATGGGGTGGAAGATAGCTTCCCTTCTATGCCGCCTTGAGATAATAGAGAGAGACAGGAATAGCCTGTTTTTTTATCTAAGCAAGAAATTTTAGACAGATCAAGACGAAATGTCGTAGGCCGATGCAAAATACATGAAGGTGGGCAAGAGGCTTTTTCAAAGAAGGAGCTATAGCGTTCTGGGGAAATTTCCCATTGTAATGATCCATGAGTTTTCTCAGTCAGAGACAACTCTTTATTCATAACAAAACGGAAGTCTCCGGTAAGAGCATCCGTTTTAAATCTAGAGGAGATATCTACAGTTTCCTCTTTATCCGGAGAGTAAAGAAGTTGAAAGGAAGCTTCACTCGTTTCTCCAATATAACGGGATAGAGAAAGGTCTTTGTGTTGTAATCGAATGAGCCTATCCACCGGAAGTTGTAGAAGTTCCCCGGATGCTTGCACAGAGATATTATCTGCAGTCCAAGGAGCACTGGGATCTAAAGACGAGATCACGATATCTGGAATGAGAATTTTTGTTTCTTCTAAGTGAGGAGATTCTGGATCCGTTATAAATAATTTTACGTTTCCTTTGAGCAACGCCTTTCCCCCATCAGAATGAAGTGAAAAGCTATAGCGCGTCATTTGCAGTGGAGCAAATTTAGGGGAATATAAATCTAAAGGAAGAGAGGAGAGTGTTCCATACACTAAAAGAGAGGAATTGGAAGGCTTCATCTCTTCACTAGCTCTACCAAATTTTCCATGGATAAAAATTTCATTATCTCCAGCAATGAGTTTGCCTGATAGTTTTGGGAAAAAGACGTGTTTTTGGGAAAAATGCATCTTCCCAGAGAAGATAGCTTGTATTTGTAAAAAGTGTGGAGCTAAACGTTCTTTCCAACGCTCGGATAATGTATAGGCGCCCTCTCCACTAAATTGTAGGGCATATAAAGGTCCAGATAGGTTGCAGGAGAGTCTTAATAGAGGGTTATCTAGTAAAGCCTCGCAAGAGAGCTGTGTATTCCGATATTTTCCTTTGATATCTAGAGTATAATAGGAGACTTCAAGTGGAGTGTTGATTTCAATAGGTTTAGGAAGAAGAGCTCGCAAATATGTGTGAGGCAAGAGCGAGTGTTGGATATGAAATTCTGCAACATGTTTGTGATTGTCCATAGAGAGTGTGCTATGGATATAGGAAGGAGAAGCTCCTCCTAGAATGGCAGAGGAAGAAGAACGAATGACCGTAAGATGATCGGATTTGCGTATGGAAATTTTTGTATTTTCTGTACGAATAGAAAGGTTCGGATCGGGGGTATCTACAGAAATTTGAGGCAGGTTAGCTTGTAATGAAAAGTCTGATGCGCTCCATTTCGAGATGGAGAGAGGAAGTTTTGCTTCCGATATAAAAAGGTAGGCTTCTTGAGATCGGATGGGCGTATCTAGAGGAGAGAGTTCAGAGAGAATTCGAGAAGTTATTGTAGGCTGTAAGAGCACAGAAGAGGCTCCGCCTTGTGTGATCAGGAATGCGCGATCGCGTACGTAACCACGAAGTTTTGCCGATATTTGATTTCCTTCTGCAGTCAGAGTAATGAGAGTAGAGTCTTTTTCTTGATGAGCTTTTGCGGTTAGATTGATGAGATTTTCTGTTGATAGGATTCGGTCTAAGGAAGGAGAGGCTATAAAGAGTTTGAAAAGAGAAGCAGGAACAGAGGAAAGCTCAACATTAAGAACAAAATTGGGGGAAAGAGCTCCTTCTACAGCGACGGATCCTGGCACATCATTTTCTTTTGTAAGAGCTCGTATAAGTAGTTGTTCAGCGGTTTTTTTTACATAAAACCCGGAAACCGAAAGGGTAGAGCCGTTAATCGTTTTCATGGTTATGGATCCAAGTTCTGAAGTGATATCGCTGCGCTCTATTTTAGAAAGAAGGACCCCAGGATCTAAGTGATAAAGGGACGGGGAATTCATGGAGAGAGACTCATCGATTTGTAAAGACCAGCCTGTTAAGGTCAAGGCTTTAGGAAATCTGTAGAGCAGTAGGCGAGGAAGAGATCCTTTTACAATGATCTTTTCCGCAGCAAATATTTCAGAGTCGGAGTCGATTCCTCGGATGCGAATTTTTTTAGCCGTTTGAGAACCGAACCAAGATAAGTGTAGCTGTTCAATTTCGAATTGCAGTCCCGTTTCCTTATTTAATACAGAAAGAAACAGATATTTTCCCGATTCACTGGAAAAGAATTTAGGAAGCAGCGCCAATAAAGCTAGAGGCACTCCCACGAGAAGATAGTAGCCAAATATTTTATACCATGGAGAACGCTTCATGAATTCACTTTTTTAGCAATTTCTGAAAGGGAAAGGTTATGCGAGTTCTTTTTGATTTCAGTAAGTATATGAGTCAGCGCATCCTGTATAGGAATAAGAGAGGGGGAGCAGATTTTAGAAAAAGCAGGGGACTTAGTAAGCTGATCGAAGATGGTGTTGATATGAAGGTTCGCAATGTTATGAGAAGGCTTATAGCCCTCTTTGTATTTAAGAATCATACCCTCTCTTTCTAAAATATCTAAACATTGAGAGGTTTCTCCAATAGAAGCTTTGGCTTTGTTAGCAAGATAGTTTGCACTGGGAGGAGGGAGAGCATTATCAAAGTGTTCTGTGATTAGGGAAAGAACATACACACATAAAATGAACTTGAAATAGCTACTTGGGAAAATTTCTTCTTTAGGGATTAAAATGCTAAAACCTTTGTTTTGGAATAAGAAGGTTAAGGCTCCTCCAAACAAATAGATAATAGCATAGAGGTAAAGAAGGAGAAGAAAAGAGGGTAAAGCAACTAGAGCTCCGTAAGTGAAGCTATAATTAAAAAGGTGGAGCTGGAGGCAAAAGAAGATTTTTTGAGAGAGGATCCATGCACTACCAGCTATAGTTGCTGCAAAAAAAGCTGCAGATTTCTTGGTGGGGACTCTAGAGAGGAATGCATAGCAACAAAAGAGAATCCCGTACAGAAGAGCATAGGGAAGTAATCGTGAAACAATGTAAATAAAAGCCATGGAATGGCTGAAACTAAATAGTTGGGGGTAGTTGATAGGTAGAATCTGTGTAATATAGATCCAAGATCCGCAAACAATAATAAAGATCATGGGGCTAACAAGAGTGATAACTAGATAGCTAATTAGTCTCTTTAAAGAAGCTTGAGTGATTCCTGAACAGAAGATTTTATTTAGCCCATCTTCTAAAGATTGTAGCATCAGAATACCTGCCCAGCAGAAGACAAAGAAACTACTGACAAGAACCACTCCGATATTGCTAGTTGTTGAGTAAGCTGCTTCAATAATTGCCAAGATCGGCGCTTTGTAATCGGGAAAGTGGAGGAGTAACCACTCTTTCCAGTCTAAACTAATGAATAGGTATTGAGAAAGCCTGAGGAAGAAGACCAATATAGGAACACAACTGAATAGTCCATAATAGCTTAGAACGCAGGCTTCTTTAGAAGCCTCGTTGTGATAAAGAACTTTAGGAGCTTTTAGGATAGATTTGATGATGAAATTGTTGCGAACAGAAGAGAGAAGCTTTTTAAGAAAAGACGGAGGGCGCAACATAATGAAGCTATAATAAAAAACAGATCTTAAAAAGATTTTAAACTAAAAAGAAGATTTTTAATTATAGTTTTTCAAAATCATTTTGATATTTTTAATGCTGAGATAAACAAGAAAAGCGGAAACTCCTTGCGACAAAGATTTTCTGCTCGAGCCCTCTTCCCTGAGGATTTTTTAGGGGAGATCCATTCTTCCATACTATCAATCAGAAGATTGTGATTAGATAAAGCTTGTACCCAATAGCTTAAGGGGAAATGGAAAGAATATGTCGTCTCAGAATGTTTTTCTCCAGGATGCACAACGATAGGAACCGCCACAGGAGAGAGATAGCGGTCTATTTTTCTAGATAAGAGTTTTTTAGGCTCATCATAAAGCCATGAAGAAAGCCTAGGGATGCGAAAGCATGGATGGTTGAGAACAATAAACAACCTACCTTGAGGAGCTAAAAGATTCGCTGTGTGTGCGATAGCTTGTTCTGGAGATTCCATATTCTGAAGAGAAAGGATTGCTGTAGCATGGGAAAACTGCTCATGATGATCTGCTGGTACCGGTTGCGTCATATCGTGATGAAGAAAGCGACGTGATTTTGAGGAAGCGCTTTTCTTTGCAAAACGCAGCAGACTAGGGGAAAGATCGATTCCTAGATAAGGGAGATGTTTGGGTAAATGCTTCTCCAAAATCCCTTGACCACATCCTACATCAACCAGAGACGATGAGCGGGAAATATGTAGCTTAGAAAGGAGATTAGGGAGAATCACTTCCTTATGATAGAAATGTCCATCGCGATCAACGGCTTTATTATAATCTTGGGCAATGACTTCCCAGGAAGTGTCTGAGGCCCGTTTGGTGTTCCGGGATGAGTTAGAAGCCGGTTTTCTGGACATAATTAAGAGGTTCCTTAAATTTTCATCCTAAACACTATAAGTCGTTTCGGATCGTTTCGTCAAGGAAGAATCCATGTAAAGTTCTTAACAGAAATCTTTGGCAAAACTCGGATATTCTCTGAGTAAGAATTCAAGAAGTAGTTGTTATTTTGAAGGGTGGACAGTCTTCGACTTAGGAGATTTTCTCTAAGTAGAGTACAATGCTTCTGAGTCGCAGCTTTTATCAGGATTTTTTTAAGTTCCTAGTTTCTTCGCAAGTTTTTATATTCTAAGAGCTCAAAAAGCGGGACTGGGCTGCATAAGCAAGATCTATCTTATTGGTTTTCATTCCAATTAAAGAGGATATGCTGGCTGCCCTTTAGAGACCTATGATACGTGGATAGCGATTTCTAATTAGGAGAGACCGAAACTTCGATAGAAAGTAAGGAAATCCTGCGGCGGGAGGAGAGCAGTTATGGCTTGTTGCGCATGTGTATACGGTTACGATGAGATTTGTTGTAGAGAGGAGACTGCAGAAAAAGTAGTGGCGGTCGCAGTAGACTGCGTGCTTTTTCATATAGCAGCAGCGATCACCACAGCGGTCTCCGCAGTATGGCTTCTTATTAGGTTGATTGCGTGTGCAATTCATAACTACTGTTCTCCTGCTAGTGAGAGAGTAAACTTCTTCCCTATCACAGAAAGCCGTGCTGAATGGTTCTCATTAATCCCAGTTTTAGGGCCAATGGTAGTTGCAGCTGTTGTTTACTCTAAAGCTAGAGAGGAAGGTTATGGACATTTAGATTCTCTAGTGTGCGCTATGCAGTCTCCATGGATGCTATTAGACTCCCTTCGTTTGAATCGATCTGAGCTAAAGATCGTGATGGTCTAATAAAACAGTCTAAAAAAGATTTGGGGGAACGAAATAAAAAGAGGTAAAGCTTTTAAAGATGGTAAGCTTCGATTTAAATGATCCAGTAAGGAATACAGACAATCATTACAGAAATATCAATCGCATGCTCAATAGTGCGACTTGTGCTGCTGGCGGCATAGGATTGTTAACACCAGTGGTATGCTCTCCAATGGGAGCTTTCTGTTTTGCTCAAAGGCCTTCTAGTGCTGAAGACTTAGGGCATCGTATTCAACATTTTGTTGCGTGTTCGGGACCAGCTGCAGGATTCTATTCTCTAAGTAACGAACGGATCATGTTTGAAGAGGCTGCAGTTCCTAGTGTTCTCGAAGCCGTAGAAGCAACTTTTTGGATATCTGCCTTCGCCCGTTTGAGAGGGAATGAACCTTCAACTTGCGATACTGTGATGATGAGTTGCGTAATTGGATGCATTTCTTTGGTATGCGGGGCTATGTTTGTTGCCATTGTCTCCTGTGCTGTGAAAATTAGTCGCATTGTGAGAACTATGACGCAGGCACATGCGCTCCGTGAAACAATTCAAAGACAGTTAGCAGCACGAGCTACAGATATGCGTTCTGCTTACTCCAAGCTCAAAGGTATTATAGCCATAAGAGCTCTTAATGAAGTAGAGAGGGGCCATCGAAAATTAAGAAACAAAATGATCACAGCTTTTGTTGCAAATGCACTCATTACACTAGCTTTCTGTGCTTTATTAGCTTCTGCGGTAATCGCAGCATTTTTCTTTGGTGCAGCAAGTGCTGGACTAGCAAGCGTTTTCTTTGGGTGCTTATGGGGAGGCATAGGAGCCTTAGCTGTCGGAGTCTTGGTCGGCATCGTTTCCGGAATCTGCCAGCGCAACTATAAATTAGAAGCTGCGCGGTGTATTCAGCGAGGTGCTCTTTATGCGCTTGTTCTTGAGAAAATGCAGCGATTCCCTAAATAATTCCTTAAAGATGGTGTAGCGAAAAGTGTTGTTGCGATTCAAGCTGGGGAATCTTTGGATACAGGAGAGTTGGCTTGGGAAGAGATGCCGAGCATCACAGCTTGTTTAGGAAGAGAGGGAATGGATGCTCAGGCGTATTCCTTTCTTTCTGCAAGTCCTTTAGATGCGCGTATAGAGTAAACGGTTTCGAAAAAAGAATTTTCTGCTCATAGCGGCGGATTTGTGGTATAGTGCTCCCTAAAGCTTTAGATCAGCTTTTAGGGAGATATATGAGCTATTCTTTTTTTCGTCGAAAGCTTGCTGGGATAGAATTTATAGAGTGTCCTGGAGATCCTGAAGCTCCTGTGATCATTTTTTGTCACGGGTATGGCGCAAGTGCCGATCATCTTACTTTTTTCCCAACCATGTGCGTGTGCGCCAATTTGCGTCCCACATGGGTCTTCCCTCATGGTATAGAACAGCTTCCCTACCAGTTGGGAGGGGGACGAGCTTGGTTTCCATTGGATACCGTTCTTTTTGAAAAATTGATTTCTTCTCAGGAAATCACTCCAGATACGGATCGTTTATATCAGCAGCTATTGGATGTAGACTTTGAAAAGCCTAAACAGGCTTTAGAGGGTCTTATTCACGATTTGGAAAGAGATCGATCGGAAGTGATTATTGGAGGTTTTAGTCAGGGAGCTATGATGACGACGCATCTGATGCTTTCTTCGCGGCTTCCTTATCGAGGTGCTTTGATTTGCTCTGGAGCAGCCGTTCCGAATCAATCTTGGGAAGAAAATGCGTCTTTATGTGGGAAAACTCCTTATATACAAAGTCATGGGTACGATGATCCTATTTTGCCCTATTTCTTAGGGGAGCGGTTATATAAGGTTTTAACAGCTTCTTTAAAAGGCGAGATGGTTTCTTTTCATGGAGGACATGAAATTCCTGTTGTTATGATGCAAAAGATACAGGAAAGCATCGCGCTATGGAGTCAGTTGACATAAGGCGGACAGGAGTTTTAGGTGTTTTCGCAACAGATTGAGGAGAGCATTAAGGCGGGGCAAGTTTTTGCCTTCCCTACAGATACAGTATATGGTTTGGGAGTGTCTTTTCATATCCTTGATGCTGATCAGCGATTATTTGCTCTTAAGCACAGATCTTCCCAAAAAGCTCTGTCCGTCTATGTCTCATCTTTAGAAGAATTAGAGGCTGTTGCCCAACAGTCTTTAGGAGCATCTTCGAGAAAGATAATTCAAAAGTTTCTTCCTGGGCCTCTTACCTTGATTACAAAACATAATAATCCGAGATTTCCTCAGAAAACACTGGGATTCAGGATTGTTAATCATCCTATAGTGCAGCAGATCATTCAAAAAGTAGGGCCGTTTCTTGCTACTTCAGCGAATCTATCCGGCTTTCCTTCTGCAGTTTCTGCTGATGAGGTAAAACAAGATTTCCCGGAAGAAGATATCGTAATGATTTCAGGAGAATGTTCTATAGGGTTGGAGTCTACAGTAATCGATCCTGAGGAGCGAATTGTTTATCGTGAGAGTGCTATTTCTATTGCAGAAATAGAAACTGTATTGGGGGCTCCATGTGCTAATCTGTCTAAGGAACTAGGGTTTAGAGAAAAAATAGGTATCCATGTTGTAAAAACCCCCGCAGATTTATGTAGTTTTCTTTTGTCTAGACCTCATTTTAAGGGTGTTATTTGCTATCAGCCTCATCCTCATACTTTTTATTCTGTTCTAAGGCAGGCTTTACGCTCTCCTACACAAGAAATCATTTTCGTTTACGATTTGTGCAATACAGAATATCCAATTCTTTCACGTTTTCTAGGAGTGAGTTATGATAGTGGATATGCATTGTGATATGCTATCTCATAAAAACTTTTCCTCTTCAGACCCAGCGGTACGAAGCTCTCCTGATCAATTAATAGAGGGTGGAGTGGGATTGCAGGCCTGCGCCTTATTCACAGAATCACAAGAATGCACCACATTAGATGAACAAAACCAATTGTTCTTTTCTTTAATAGAGCAAGATGAGCGACTGACTCCACTATCTTACGAACCACAAGTAGAACGCTCTTTGCAGGTAGTTCGTAGTATTGAAAATGCTTCAGGTCTTGGCTCTGATGCTCAGCCTTTACAAGAACTATTTCGCAAGCTTTTGTTGTTACATGAACAGGGCCCCTTAGCCTATATAGGGCTTGTTTGGAATTTTGCAAATCGTTTTGGTGGTGGGATTTTAGAGCCTAAACGTTTGTCCAGAGATGGGAAAAATCTTTTGGAATTGTTGCATGCTCTAGCTATTCCAGTGGATCTTAGTCACTGCTCAGATCCTTTAGCGGATGATATTTTAGATTTTACTGCGGATAAAATGCCGGACATGTTCGTATTGGCTAGTCACTCCAATTTTCGCGCGGTTCAGGATATCGAGCGGAACTTATTAGATGTGCATGCTAAAGAGATTTTTGCAAGGGATGGGGTGATTGGGCTGAATGGAGTGAACTATTTTGTAGGAGCATCTTTGGAAGATATTAAAAAGCATATCGCTCATGCCCAAGAGTTAGGGATTTTAGATAGTTTAGTATTAGGAACAGACTTTTTTTATACTGAGGAAGAAAAGTTTTTCCCTAATTTTTCCACAGCAAAAGATCACCCTAAACTACACGCTTTGATTAAGGAGGCTATTCCTATAGACAAGGCGCAATCTCTGCTAGAGGAAAGAGCTCAGCGATTTTTGAATCGGGTAGTTTCGGCACAAAAGAAAGTTGTCAATCACATTGCGTTCTAGTGAAAGTGTGCATAGGTCAAATCAACACTACCTGAAGGATAGTGAACAATTTGATCTAGCGGTCTGCTCAAAATATAATCATATTCTATGTGGTACAAGGGCAGACAAGTGAAATTGTCTAGAGCCGTTTGATCGAACTTAGATTTAGCAAGGGGATGGAAAGCTATAGAAGTTGCTGTGGAGACAGAGAAATCTTGAGTGGCTCGTTTTTGAACAAATACATGGTATTCGAGTCCTTCAAGAGTCAGCTGGATACCTGCGTCTCGGCATTGTTCTTGCAATACCTCGGCCAAACGCTGACAGCGCGTAATATTATTGGGATATATCAAAGTAATTTTCCCAGGAAAAGGAGTAGAAGCTTCTTGATGAGCTATGATTCCCTCTGGAGATGGAGAGCTTTCAGCTACTCGATATTGTGTTCCTAAAGCTTGCTTCACCAGTTTTTCCTTTTGGATGGCAGCAATCAATCGCTGACGATTAGATAGAGAGGAAAGTACAGGATCTTTGGGATTAAGAATAAGCCAGAATGTGCCATCTACAGGGTAATGGGTGTAGAGAGCAGAGGTAGTCCGAAGCTCAAAAGGAATCCCTTGGTGCCAAGGCTGCCCCACCCAATCCACGTCACCTCTTCTTAAGAGGTGTAGAGCTGTGTAAATGTTGGGAATGATGCGAAAGTCTATGGAATGTAATTCCACATGCGCATGGTCATAGTAATAAGGGTTTTTTTGTAGAACGAGCGTTTGCCCTTGCACATAGGTTTTTGGCATAAAAGGTCCAGAAGAAAGAAAAGGATTTTCTGGACGATACACAGCAAAAAACGGAGAGGCTAATATCGCCAATAGTTGAGGCTCGGGTTCTTTGAGTTCAATAAGGATTTCTGAAGAAGAAGAGGCTCGAAAAGATAGCTTTTCAAAAAGTAGGGAATATCGCCCAGCTTGTTTAGTGTGTTCCCAAGCAGCTATTACATCTTCTGCAAGTAAAAGAGAGCCGTCACTCCACTTAGCATCTTTACGAATACAAAAACGATAAAACCGCCCGTCTTCCGAAATTTGATAGGAGGAGACCAGAGCAGGGGTTAATCCAGAGAGCTCTTCTCTGAAGAGAGTAGCAAATAAAGCCTTGGACAAAGAAAAATGGAAAGCATTTTCTCCTTTTTCTGGAGAAAGAGAGCGAGGATCATCGTGAATGGCTATGATTAAGCCCGATTCTGGAGGAGAAAAGGAGCATCCGACCGTTAGGAAGGCGATAATACTAAAAAAGATAGAGCGAACATACATAAAATATTTTTGAGTATTTCTGTAAAATCAGAAGTTTTTGTTTGTTGCCGGTTCTATTCTAGAAACGTATAATACTTCCCCAGAGAGCGGGAAGTATAATAACTGTCGGAGAAAAATACACAGTATTTTTCGCTGAAAAGAATGCTTTTCTCGTATTTTCAAAGTGAGTTTCATTTATGTTAAACGAGACATTATTTGTATTGCAAATCCTTGTAGTTATTGGGTTCGGAGCTTTTTTTGCTGCGCGTAATCTAATTATGTTAGCGGCATGGGCCTCATTGCTTTCCATTATCATGAACATTTTTGTATCAAAGCAAATCGTGTTATTCGGATTCGAAGTAACTGCAGCGGATGTTTACGTGATAGGGCTGTTTTCTTGCTTGAATTGTTCGAGAGAATTCTGGGGGAAGGAGTCTACAAGAAAAGTGATTTTTGTTTCTTGGTGCAGCACGCTTTCTTTTCTAATCCTGACACAACTCCATCTCCATCTTAAGCCTTCTCCAGGAGATATCAGCCAACTGCACTATGAAGCTCTATTCGCCCCTTCTCTTCGGATTATTTCAGCATCAGTGATCACAACGATGATTGTGCAGTTTGTTGATTTTAAGGTGTTTGGTTGGCTGAAAAAACATTCGCAAGGACGGGTCTTTGGATTGCGTTCCGCATGCTCCGTTGCGCTTTCTCAAAGCATAGACACCGTAATTTTTTCTTTTCTAGGTTTGTATGGACTCGTTGCTAACTTACCAGATGTCATGATGTTTTCTTTGTTATCCAAAGGGACGGCTCTTTTGTTAGCTTCTCCTTGTGTGGCTCTAGCCAAGGTTTTTTATAATCGCTTGAATAAAGAAGAAGCACACTTTTAATCGATTTTAGGTTTTCACAAAGAAAGCTTTATTTAATTTTACGAATTAACACGAACCTGCTAGTATCCCTCTGCTCTCGTTCCTCTTGCTACTAGGAAACGGTGAGCTCCTTGTAAAAACTGGGGTTGCAAAGAAGGTTCTTTGTAATTAATTTTACGAATGAGAAGAGACAGGAAAGAATTGATGTTGAAAAAGCCTAATAGAAACGATCCTTGTCCTTGTGGGTCTGGGAAGAAGTATAAGCAGTGTTGTTTGAAATCACAAGCTCTAACTGCTCGCCATACTCCTGAAGGGAAGTTTAAGTTTTCTATAACAGCTTCGCCTGCCGCAGGCGCTTCCACGGAAGGTTTCACAAAACTGTTTCGCCAATCAGCGGATTCTTATACCTCAGAACAAAAAGAGGGGATGAGTCGGTTTCTTATTACTAAAAATAAGGAACCTATAGGGAAACGCGCGATTCGCAAGGCTAAGGCAAAAGAAGAGCGCATCATTTCAGAGAAACTAAGCCAGCACGAATTTCAAGTGATGGATACAGAAGTATCGGGAGAAGATATACAGTCTTCACTAGATTATGAACAGTTTCTTCCTACAGAAGAAGACTACCGTGTGCAGAAAGAGGAAGATTCATAAGAATCTGAAAATTCTTAACTTTTTTGTTGCGGCTAAAGTTTTCTTTTTGTCATAATGCCGGTTCTTATGCTGGAGTAGCTCAATTGGCAGAGCATTCGATTTGTAATCGAACGGTTGAGGGTTCAATTCCTTTCTCCAGCATCTTTTTTGGGGGTGTCGCATAGCGGTCAATTGCATCGGACTGTAAATCCGACTCCTTACGGATACGTTGGTTCAAATCCAGCCACCCCCAGGACCTCATAAAAATCCTATCAGAAATCGATTATTTGCGAAGCTTGGGTGCTCCCAGGCTTTTTTTATGCTCGTTTTCATCCAAGTTTTATTTAAAAAAAGAATTAGTTTTGACTTCTAATTAATAGTTTGCTTTTTATTCAAAATAAAAACTTGGAAACAATTAAATGAGTGATTCTGACAAAATTATTAATGATTGTTGGTTCGACTTTAATACAACTATTCATGGAGATCTTTTAGCTTCAAATCTGACTACGGAAGGGGACGTTACGGTAAAGAGTATTTCCGCAAAAGAATCCTTTTCTGTGAAAAGAAATGTTGATGTGAATGAGAACGACATCATTGTTAACGGTTTTACCGGTGCCGCAGGATATGATCTGACAACTCAAGGCAAAATTTCAATCAATCTCAACGGTAATCGACTTAGTAATGTCAAACGCCCGGAGAAAGACTCCCAACCAGTTCCTGCTAACTATATTCGTACTCCTGAATACTATTTCTGCTCATTGCAAGATGGAGCAAGAATCGAATGGAAACGGGGGCAGAAGCTTCCTCTAATCGGGCCTTCGCGCTTGGTGTATCAATCGTCTCGTATTGATGAGTTCATTCGTTTTGTATCGTTTGAAGAAGATAAAACTAAGAATCAGGTGAAAATAAATCTCTCAGGGACTACAGGCCTGCAAATGCTTGCGAAAGGTGTGTACATTATCAACGTAGGAGTTGGGAAGCGATGGGGGTGGAATAATGGATATGGAGGAGATTACTGTTTAGCGGTCCCTTTAGGAAAGGAATACAGTGAGAGCTCTACATTTAGTAGAGGAGGATACTATGCTTCTACTGCTGTAGGAACAGCAATTCATATCAGAAAAGAGAGCACAAATCCTGACGGACCTTTTTCTTCTTCAGATACAGAACTTATGAAGACACTTTTAGAGGTGCGTTACAAGGGCGGAGACTATGTGGACAAGTCCGCCTTGTCCACTTTATATTTTGGAGTGCTCGTATACCCAGAGATAGGAGGATAACATGAAGAAACCAGTATTTACAGGGGGAGCTCCTATTCCTGGGATAAGTACAGAAGAAGGAACGGGGGTTAAAGATCAAAACTTATGGATGCGCAATGCCACCTTAAAGGTAGAGGGAGATGCGACTATAGATGACACATTAACCAGTCGGGATTTAAAGGTTACGGGGCCTACAATACATACAGATCTTGATCTGTCAGTAGGAGGAGATGTTAAAGGAGGTAGGACGGTTCTTGGTGAAACCGTTCTAGAAGGAGATTTTAATATTAAGTGTAATCAAGGACAAGTTCCTCAGTTCACTAATTTAAGCGATCCTCTCTCCGCGAGAGATGCGATTACTTTTGATTATTATCGAGATAGATCTACACAAGCTTATAACTGCGCGACCCACCGTAATGGTGCACTAGTTAATGGGAACAGGTTTATCGATTTACGTCTGCATAATAGTGAAGACTCGGAGTCTTACACACCTATGTATCGGAATCGGTTCTATTGGAAAGATAATGATCAAAAAAAATTATATCTGAAAAGTCCAGGCATCTATCAAGTAGCCTTTCAAATATTTCGAAGTGGGGGATACCACTCAGGTAATGATGATCCAACGATCTTCTTAAGATTATACACCTCAGCCTATGAGTACACTAATCTTTGTACTGGAGATACAAGAGGATTTAATCCAGGGAATACAACGAATACCTCCCTGTATTCTATCTTTTCTATTCCTTCTATTGGGAATGAGCATCCTTTTATACAAGTTTTCACAAAAATTCATGTCAATATTGCGTACTCAATGATTAACGTGATTTGGTTTCCTTTTGGTTCTTCTTATAAGGAGGCAGATTAATGACAACACCAGATAATAATACTATTGATGTTTCTTTCCCGACATTTGTGCGTTTGAATGTAGCGACTACGGATTTAGCAGAGGAAAATAAGAGTAATGCGGTTACGATTACAGAAACAGCAACAGCCAATTACGTGAATGTAACACAGGATTTAACCAGTAGTACAGCCAAACTTGAGTGTACACAAGATCTTATTGCTCAAGGAAAATTGATCGTGACTAATCCGAAATCGGATATCTCTTTTGGTGGTCGTGTGAACCTAGCGGACAATACAGTGAACTATAGTAATGGGGGTGCAGAAGTTTCATTTACAAATATTAACTCTCGTCAAGGGAAGCAATACGTTCCTTATGGGCTCTATAAGAATGGAGAGCCTAAAATAAGTATGCGTTCAGCGCTATCCGGAGGCCACGTAGGATCTGGAGATACTAGAGGCTGGGGAGCAGAAGTGCTTTGGGATGCCTATACTGAGCAGAGAGCGGATTTAGAAGATAAGGCTGTGACTTTTAGCTCTGCGAATAGAGGTAAATTGTATTTTAAGGCATCTCCTGCGGCTCCCGTTTTGTTCCGTCTCTCCGTCTTTATGAGAAAAAATGGAGACTGGCTAGATAATGGAGTAGGGGGACGTGTGATGCTCTATGTAAACACTACAGATTCTGCTGGGAAGACGGTGCGACGCTTATTAGGAATAGCCGTATGTTTAGGGTCCACATGGTATACAACAGTACCTATGTTTTGGTGCGCAGCAACATACTATGCAACTTCTTCAGGATTTTTCCAATTGATTGTGGGAGAGCGAAACTTTCGTGTTTCTTCTCTCTCTTGGAGTGTGGTTCGGCTACCTGTTGTTCCTTAACGGAGCCCTTTTCTATTTACACCGCTTAGCTTGCTTTAGTTAAGCGGTTCCTTTTTATCAAAACAAAATAAGAGATCTTTTGTTGTAGACGGATCGGAAAGCTACAAGTATAGTACTGGGAAGAGCAAGTCGCTTAATAGGTTCAAGTAAAGAAACTTCGCAATAAGGTTAGAGGTCCCGAGGAGATGGAAGAGCGAGCCGCAGTTGAATATTGGGGAGACTACAAAGTAATCGCAGAACTCGGACATGGATTGTGGAGCCGAGATGTGCTTGCGGAACATCGATTCATTAAAAAGCGTTATATTCTCAAGATACTGCCTTCGGAACTTTCCTCTTCAGAAAATTTTATGCGAGTTTTTCAGGAAGTGATTGTTCAATTGGCTGCCATTCGTCATGCAAGCTTGGTGGCTATCGAAAATGTGTCGCGAGAAGGGGATCGGTATTTTGTTGTTACTGAAGAAAATGGAGGGACTATTTCTCTTGCGCAGTATTTGTCTGGAAGGAAACTGTCTGAAGAAGAAGTAGTGCATTTGATTCAGCAACTGTGCGATGCACTAGAGCTTGTGCATAGTATTGGGTTAGCCCATGGTCAGATTCATTTACATTCGGTACACGTTTCTTTCTTTAATGGGATAGCTAATATCTATCTTCCAGAAGTCGGCTTTGCTTCTTTGCTCAGAGAACGCATGTTTTCCACTATCATGCAGTCTGGATCAGCGCGAGAGAGTATTACACGTATTCGTGACTTGTTGATGTTTGAGGCTCCTGAAGAACAAGAGGTCTTTGGTCGAGAGGCCGATGTTTACTCCGTTGGTGTATTAGCTTATTATTTATTAGTAGGATCTTTTCCTTGGGGATCTTTCCCTAAGCCTTCGCTTTGCATGCCTGATAGCTGGTATGATTGGGATGGGTTTATCTTAAGTTGTTTACAACAACAACGGGAAGCTCGCCCTAAATGTTTACGAGAGGCTTTAAGGAGAAAGACGTCAGGAGAACAGCTGCAGGTTACGCTTGACAGCTGTCGCGAGCCTCTACGTGAAATGGAAATAGAAGACACTCCTACAGAGTTGGGACCCCCTTCCGCTCTTATTCGGGAAGGAGAAAGGCTGTGTGAAGTTAAGGAAGAGCAGCATGCTTTTGTATTAGTAGAGGCCAAGTCGATCGATGAGGCGATGGTTACCACTGTAGATTCAGAGGAAGAGCTTGAGAGTAGCGAGGGATATGTGAACCCTCTTCAATCCCTGTTAGCAAGGGAGCCTGTAGTGAGTCGCTATGTAGAAGTGGAAAGAGAAGAGATTAAGCCGCAACCATTATTGACGGAAATGATCTTCATTGAGGGAGGGGAGTTCTCTCGAGGAAGTGGGGATGGTCAACGAGATGAGTTGCCTGTACACAATATTACTTTACCAGGGTTTTTCTTGGACATTCATCCTGTTACCAATGAGCAGTTTGTCCGGTTTTTAGAATGCGTAGGAAGTGAGCAAGACGAACACTACAATGAGCTCATTCGTTTGAAAGATTCGAGAATTCAACGTCGATCAGGCCGACTGATCATTGAGCCAGGGTATGCTAAGCATCCTGTTGTAGGAGTAACTTGGTATGGAGCTTCTTCTTATGCTTGTTGGATAGGTAAGCGGTTGCCTTCAGAAGCTGAATGGGAGGTAGCAGCCTCAGGAGGAAAGCTAGGGTTGCGGTACCCTACCGGGGAAGAAATAGATAAAAGCAAAGCAAATTTCTTTAGTTCGGATACTACTCCAGTTATGAGCTATCCTTCTAGTATACTGGGTCTTTATGATATGGCTGGCAATGTGTATGAATGGTGCCAAGACTGGTATAGTTATGATTTTTATGAGAGTTCTGCTTTAGAGCCAGATGCTCCTTTAGGGCCTCCTCAAGGGGTCTACCGTGTGTTGCGAGGAGGATGTTGGAAAAGTCTAAAAGATGATCTACGTTGTGCACATCGCCATCGAAATAATCCTGGGGCTATTAACAGTACCTACGGGTTTCGTTGTGCGAAAGATGTAAAATAAAGGACTGAGTATGGGTGCTGTATCTCGAGATGATTATATTGCTTTATGCACAGAATTAGTGGAACATGACCGATGCTATTATGTGCTCAATCAACCGACGATTTCTGATTACAGCTATGATGTGAAAATGCGAGAGCTTCAAGAAATAGAAGTTCAGCATCCGGAATGGAAGGTTTCATGGTCTCCTACCATGTATTTGGGGGATCGTCCTTCAGGACAGTTTCCTGTGGTTCCTCATTCTAGTCCCATGTTGTCTATAGCGAATGTATACTCATTGCAAGAGCTAGAGGAATTTTTTTCCCGTACAGAAAAATTATTGGGGTACTCTCCTGGATATTCTTTAGAACTCAAAATTGATGGAATTGCTGTCGCCATTCGGTACGAGAAGCGATTGTTTGCTCAAGCTTTGAGTCGGGGGAATGGGGTAAAAGGAGAAGATATTACAGCTAATGTCAGTACTATACGCTCTTTACCTATGAGACTCCCTCAAGAGGCTCCCGAGGATCTAGAAGTGCGAGGAGAAGTGTTTCTTTCATATGAAGCGTTTGAAGAGCTCAATGCTTGTCAACGGGAACAAGGGAAACTGGAATTTGCTAATCCTCGTAATGCAGCTGGAGGAACTCTTAAGCTTTTATCTTCTAAGGAAGCTGCTAAGCGTAAATTAGACTTGTCTGTTTATGGGTTGATCACAGATCAAAAAAAACGCTCACACTTTGAAAATCTTCAGTTATGCTCTCAATGGGGATTTTTCGTTGCAGGGATGCCGAAACAATGCCGTTCGAGACAAGAGGTGGTAGAACGTATTCGAGAGATAGAGGAGATGCGCGCAGCGCTCCCGATGGCTATCGATGGAGTCGTCATTAAAGTAGACAATATTGCACACCAGGATCGGCTAGGTTTGACGAGCAAACATTATCGTTGGGCGATAGCTTATAAATATGCTCCGGAAAGAGCAGAAACGATTTTGGAGGATATTGTCGTTCAAGTAGGGAAAACGGGTATTCTTACTCCGGTTGCCGAGTTAGCTCCTGTTTTTTTATCTGGGAGCCGCGTGTCCAGAGCATCCTTATACAACCAGGATGAGATTGAAAAAAAAGATATTCGCATCGGAGATTCGGTGTATGTCGAAAAAGGAGGAGAGGTTATTCCCAAAATTGTTGGGATTAATTTGGCTAAGCGTTCATTAGAGAGCGAGCCTTGGAAAATGCCAAGCCTGTGTCCTGTATGTCATGAACCTGTTGTTAAAGAGAAGGTGTCGGTGCGTTGTATCAATCCACTTTGTTCAGGGGGGATGCTAGAAAAGATCTGTTTCTTTGCAAGTAAGAGCGCTTTAAACATAGATCATTTGGGAGAGAAGGTCGTAACTAAATTATTCGAAGTAGGTCTCATTAGTTCTTGTTCGGATATATTTGCTCTTACAGAAGAAGATTTGAAACAGGTCCCTGGGTTTAAAGATCGTTCTATACAGAATTTATTGGCAAGCATTGCCGGAGCCAAAAAGGTGGCATTAGATCGGCTTTTAACGGCTCTTTCTATTCCTTTTGTGGGGAGCTCTGGTGCCATAGCTCTGGCAGACCACTTCGTAACTCTGGACAAAGTAATCGAAGCTTCTTTAGATGAGCTGATGTCTATAGAGGGGATTGGTCCTAAGGTAGCTGCATCGATCGTCGCGTTCTTCTCGAAACATGAGAATAGAGAGGAAATTCGTCGGATGCAAGAGCTAGGAGTTCAGGTTCTTTCTAAGCAATCCGATAAAGAGGCTCCTTTACAAGGAAAAGTGTTTGTTCTTACGGGGACTCTCCAACAAATGACGAGAACGCAAGCAGAGGAGCGTATCCGCTCCCTAGGGGGGAAAGTGAGCTCTTCGGTATCGAAGAGCACATATGCCGTCATAGCGGGTAGCGAAGCTGGGGGTAAATTGAAAAAAGCTCAAGATTTAGGTTTAAGTATTTGGAACGAGAGCGAATTATTAAGAATTCTTGACGCAAAATCGGTCTCCTGAAAACGAGTTTTTTTCTAAGAGACAGCCTAAGTTAACCGAGATTTATATGTGAGAATAGGGTATAATACTTCCTTCAAAAATAGTTTTTCAGGAAAGTATGGCGAATCCGTCTACACCCTCATTCAATCATTCCGACCTTTCTTTACAAGGTCGTTTAAGGGCTTCAAGTCAGCAATGTACGCAGGCCGGACAAGGGGACCCTCAACCTTTGAGTCCAGAGTCCAGAGGCTTGACCTCAAACTTTTCTACTCGGCGAGATTTAATTGATGTTGTAGAGGAGTCTATAGAGACTGCTAAGGGCAGCGAGCTTAAAAAACTTCGAATATATGAGATTGCTCTAAAGATTCTTACAATTATTGGAGCCGCGATTCTCTTCGCTGTTCCTCTTTGTATGTTGCTCGGTGTACCTTTATGGATTCCTATTGTAACGTGTATCGGTGTAGGAATTGCTTTTAGTATCGCCAAAGGATGCTTACAGAAAAGATGTCAGCAGATTCGAGAAGAATATCGTGCTCTACATCTCTATCATCGCTATCTACTTTCCAACAAAGATTCCATTGATGGGACTCTTTTGAGTCGCTTCGATATCCGTTTTCGAAAAGCGGAAGAGAAATTACACGGGTTAGATCTTGATAAAAGAGAGGTTAATCATCCACTAGAAGCGGACAAGAGATATGATTTTGCCGGGTTGGCTCATCAACGCTACCAGGTGGATGCAGCTCTTGGAATCTCTAGTAGCCAAGACGCTTTTTGGAGAGGGGTTGCTCAGCAGGTAAAATCTGTTAAGGACGATGTTGTTTTAGGGGATAAGGCGAGTACAGATCTGTACCCGATAGCGCAACAGGCTCTACAAGCAGCGGGGGTAGGTTTCTCTGGCGCTGCAGGGAAAGAGTCTTTGTTGGATCTAGCAAAATCTTTATCCAGTCTGTTTGCGTGGGGTTCTCAAGTCGGCAAAGACTCTCACGAAGCTTTACAGCAATATCAAATGCGCTTTTTAGGTAGTCCCATCTTAGCTACGTGGTGTGGAGCTGGGTTTTCCGCATCTGCTCAGGATTTTGTTCTTAAAGGTAAGAATATCTTAGATATTGCTAGTGAAAATCATACGAAGATGCAGAATGCTATCAAACGTGTGCAGCTAGTTTCCGTTTTAGGCAAAATGAGAAATTGGAAAGAGAAGATTGATACTCTAATCCAAAACAAAAATCTTGATCAAGACTCTCTACGAAAACTGTACCAAGACATTGAAAAAGCTATGCATAAGGTTTGTATCGAAGATGGGGTTTCCGCTTCTATACAGATTCGGGTGCGTAAGGTCACACAAAAATATTTACGACAAGATTTACAAGAGCTTCTTAATAAGAAAGCACCATTAAATGAAAGCGATCTTTCTAAAATGCAAGAAGGCATTAGTTCGTGTGCTAATCTTGTTGTCACACTCTTAGAAAGCCAGTTAGGAATTTCGGGGCCGACTCCTATAAAAGAAGTCGAAGAGAGTATTTACCGAGACTTGATCACTACTATTTTACAAATGGGAAGTGCGGCAGGAGGAGTGACACCATTAGTTGATGGTGTACATAAAGCTATTAGAGAAGGAAAAACTTTACGTAGTGAACTTAGCCGGGCTATGTCTTTACATCCAAGACAATCTTTCCTAGGGGTGCAATCTGCTGTAGAGAAGTTGCAAGCATTTATCCGAGATCCTAAGTGGGGAGCATCGGCAGTGCATACCTCTGCTGAAGAGACTCTAGCGCAAAAACATAAGTTTGTTTCTGATCTTACGCGCATCCAAACGAGCCTAGCAGACTGGAGAGAACGTTACGGGCTATTTGAAGAGACAAAACTGAATCACATTGTGTCTACGGACTTTGTATCGAGAACAGAAGCTTTTCTAGATACCCTGAAAAACGTTGCTGAAGCATGCTCTCTGGAGCAAGCTGTTGCAGAGCTCAAAGATTGTGAGGATGCTATGAAAGCAGATCTCACTCATGTTGAGCAAAAAATGAATCCTACAGAGATAGAGTCTGCAAGAGAAGAGTTTAAGCGGTTGATGGAAGAGCTAGCTGGTATTCAAGAGCAGCTAGAACAGATCGCTCAACCTATTTATGAAGAAGGGGTAAGCGGTAAACATCTTCTACTTAATATAGTCTTCTCTCATCCAGAAGTATTACGTAAGAAAGTTCAAGCAAAAGAAGCCTCGTTAGAGGCTTTAACAAAGGGCGAACAGCCTTCTCCAACGAAGAAGAAAACGTTGAAGCAGCTTTCTGAAGGATGTGAGTACTTCTCTAGTCTTGTAAGGAAGATTAATGCGCTTAAGACAATATTAGAAGGTTCTAGAGGCAAGAAAATTGCGTCCCAAGATATACGACAGCTGATTGGATTGACTGATGAGCTTGCTCTAGAGTTGTCCTCTTTCCAACAGGATTCTTTAGAGAGTTTGCTCTATGGATTAGAGGGGTTAAGCATTCCAGCTGCTTCTATAGAACAGAAGAAAGGATCTCCTAAGTCTTCTTCTATAGCAGAGAAGGTGGTGTATGCTTCTCATCAGCGTGTCTATAATGGGGTAAAAGCGAAAGTGAATCGCACATTAGAAGCATTTTCACAGCTGATCAAAGGCTTACGAGGATCTTTACGTAATGCGATGATCACTAAAGCTGTTGTAGCGGCGGTTCTCTCTGTAGCTTTTTCCTGCCTAGCGATTGCGCTCTTCTCTGTGCAGCTTACATGGCTTCCTATTATGCTCTGCGTTTTAGCTTTGGTATTGGAAGCTATCCCTTCTGCTTTATCTATTTGGGTGGAGAAAAGAAACTGGAAATATGAGGTTGCCTCTTTAGCGAAGCAGTTAGTTTCGGATGGAAGAAAACTTCCTTATCCAGATTTGGGGGATCAAAATATCAAGCATCTAGAGAAGATTCGAGATGTTTATGGGCTGGATGGTGTTGCAGAATTACGGGTAGCTGAATCAGCTTTATTAGGAGTTCAGAAACTTCCTGAAGAGCAAAAACAAGAATCTTTAAAAAGTGCTGTTAAAGCATTGCGGGCGGATGCGAAGGTTCTTAATAAGAAATTTAAGAAGCTTCCTGAGTCATATCAGCCTCAACACTCTGAAGTCACAGGAGTCCAAGGTGTAACGGAACAAGAAAGCAGGGATGACGTTTTGGTAGCACAAGATATGGCTGCCATAGAAGAGTTGCAAGACCAGTATCATGCAGCTTGCTTGCAATTTGAGTCTGTGAGCATGCGATTTTTAGCCGAACAGCGTAAAGCTAAGTTTCTGGAAGAGCGGTTAGTTCAAAAACGTCGAGATGTGTCCCATTTATCTCATCAAGAAGCTCATTATACTCAAGTAGTCAATCGTTTGAAAGAGCTCATCTCAATGAAAAAAGGAGCATCTACTCAACACGCTTCTAAAGAAGAGATTTCTACAAAAATGAGAGAGCTGTTGTCTTTAGATGATCAACTTCTAAAAGCTCATACAGCTCAAGATGTGAACCGGGATAATAGCATAAACGGTCAACTGCAACAGCAGTTTAAAAAGTTATCTGAAGAAGGGAGCCTACAAAAAGTAAAAGCTCTGCTAGAACTAAATATGTGTTTAGGTAATGCTGAGCAAACCCTTTATCATTCAAGGCTAAAGAGAGAGGTTTTCGAAGCATCTTGCCCTAGAACCTCTCGGCAACTTCTTCAATACGGTGAAGATCTGTTTGCATCTTACGATGGAAGTGATCGATCGGCTCTTCTACGGTTTGTTTTAGGATCTGGATATGAGATGATCAGTGAGGCCAGCTCTGAGCTGAAGTCTCTACGCAAACGTTGGAAAAGAAGCGCTTCTCAAGCCGCAATTGCTCCTGAAGATTATGAGAAAGTCTGCAGAGTGTTAGAACGTTTTCTTAAAGCGCGAGACAGTCTGCGTCCGAAGTTGGGCTTACCTCTTGGTAAGAGCTCAGATGCTACCGTTGGTTTACAACATCAAATACGAGATAATCAACGAGTTAAAGCTCGAGTAACCGCTTGTTACCAAGAGAGTTGCAGAAATGTTTTAGAGCATTTAGAAGATTGGGTGCGGAAAACGCGACAGGAGTCGGCAGAATGTCAAAAAGTAGAAACAAAAATACGCGAGTTCTGCCAAAAAGCCGGATCTAAGGAGAATCTTGCTGAATCTACAGAGATACTATTTTCTAGCTTAGAAGAAGATTTGAATAAAATACCTCTAGATGTTTTGCGTGCTATTTTACGATCTTTGTCTTCTAAAGTTCTTCATATTAGGGATCAAAAGTTAGAACTTGAAAAGTTAGAAGAGCAGTTTGCGAAGACAAATGCTATTGTAAAAGCCAAGGAAGCTGAGTTCGAGAAGAATGGGGAAGTGTGGCATAATCAGTATCAGATACTAAAAAGTCAGATGGAGAAGCTGGAGTCTCAGAAAAGAAGACTGACAGATAAGAAAGAATAAAAAAAGGGGGGCTGCTAAAGCCCCCTTTTTAGTTAGGATACAGATGTGTAGAACAGACTTGTTTAATTAGCATTTTCTGCAGCAAAAATACGAAGCAAATAAGAAATTAGCTCATGCAACTTGAATGTGTGCGTTCTATATCCAATATAACGATCAGGACGAATGATAAACAAGGATTCTGGGTTGGCGTGGTATAACTTGTGGACTTTAGGATCCTCGGTGACAATCACGTCTACCCATTCGCCATATTCTTCTAGAAGAGCGTGGACTAGATCGGGACGTTCTTTGAAAAAGACAAGTAGATGTTTAGCATTTTTTAAGGAATCTAATAGATAATTCCCAGTGTCTAACCGTATGTCTAAAGCTCGTGATCCCGGTCTAGGGCCTTGGATTTCTTTATCATTAGGAGACACCATAATAATATCACTAGCTTCATATTTCGATGCGCGGTGGGAGGGATAGTATAGCTCTCCTTCCGCAGCATCGAGCTGCTTACACCCCTTAAGGTAATAGTACATCAGGGCTGGAGTATACATGTTTGAAAAAAGAAGCTTGGTAGCTCTTTTCTGATGGACCTCATTAAAATGAGGCAATATATGGCTCGTTTTTAGTTCTTTGGAAAGGATCAATTGGGAAGAAGCGGCTTTTTTAATTACTGGCAGGAGCTTCCACCCTAGATTAAAAGCGTCATGGATATTGGAATTTACTCCCGACAGGTAAGAAAAGGATAGATTATTAGCAATGCTCCCCAAGAAAATATAACGGTCATGACAAAAAGGATACTGTAGAAGAGATGAGGAAATGGAGAGAGGATCCTCTGCTAGCGCAAGGCCATAGGTATACAGAAGTTTATTTTTAAATTTAGAAGAAAGAGGGCCAGAGGTATTTGCGAGGTATAGCTGACGAGAGCCTCTGTAAGGGTTATAAAAAACAAAATTAACAAAGCTTTTTGTAACAGGGAGCAAGTGAATATGAGATTCTTCAAAAGGCTCCCCCTCCTCACAATCTACAAAAAGAGCTTCCTTATGGATTTTTTTTGTTTTGATTTGTGTTTTGAGGAGATCTTTAAGATCGGGATCAGCGTCCATTTCACAAGCTATAATCCATTTAGGAGTAAAGATCTCTCGTCCTTCATAGACTTGTGAAGAGCTCTTTGTGCTTTCAATAAATAGATTCTGCTCTACTTGGGTAACTGGGCGCGTAGCCCAATTCACCACACCGCCTAACCTTTCAAACTCTTCGAGTAAATGGGTCACCAATTCGTTATAAGAAATTAATAAAGAAAAGGGGCAACGAGAGGCTGATGATTGATTGAACTTAAAAAGAACAGTACGTTGTTTCCAGTGATAGCGAACCCCAAAAATTTTTCGCCCTTTATCAAGTAAATCTCCCAATAGATTGATATTATCAAGAAGTTCTAAAGAAGATGATGACAAAACTACTGGCAGAGAGTGCAGGGGGAGCGGAAGAGAGGCTGTTATGCTATCTCGAGAGTCTATTACTTTAATACGGGCTCTGTGCTGTTGCAAAATGCTAGCAAGGATCAGTCCCGAGGGATTGGCTCCCATGATTAAAACATCGATCATTGTTATCCTCACAAGCAAAAATGTGCTTTTCTCTCAGAGAAAACTTCTATCTTGAAGGAGGGATAGAAACTACGTTTGTGCCTAGTGGAGAAGTATACTCGAGAAGCTTTTTAAAAGGAATCTCGAGGATATAAAACCTGGTGTGGCTAATGGAAGAGAAAAGAGAGGCTGAACCCAGCCTCTCTACGAAAACAAACTATTAAAGATTTGATTGGAAATGCGTTAAGATTTCCTGCAAAACCTCTTGGCGATAAGGAGATGAAGCGATTTCATGAGGAGTTTCAGGGTAACTCTTAGACAGCATTTGCGCTGGAGCAGCCCCTAAAAATAGGCGTTGGTGAGCCGTAGAAACTACGCGATCTTCTAGTCCTTGTTGGTGGAGAACGGGGATTCTTCTTGGTAAGGATAGCAGGAGGATGTGATCCTGAATACCTAAGAAGAAATCGATATCATCTCGACACAGCTTGAGGGGAAGTTGTTTGAATCCAAATGCTTTACCCACTTCACCCATATCCGAAAACTGGGTCATGGTTAGGCCAATAGTAGCACAGATCTCTTTGAGAAGGATGACTCCGTCAGCAATAGGAGCCCAGACGGAGATGGCTTGAACCGTATAGTCTCTAGGTCTATAGGTGCTAGCGAGATGAATGGTAGTGTGACAACCCAAGGAAACTCCTGCAATACCAATGCGGTGAGGGTTGACTTCTGGGTATTTAGCTACGGTGGCTAAGATATCTTCGCCGTTGCGCAGGTAGGTTCGTGCAGGGATTTGATCACATATTCCTTCGCTATTTCCACAGCCAGCCATATCGAATCTGGCTACAGCGATTCCATTTGCCGTAAGAAGGCGGGCTAAGTCTCGATAGACCCCATGCTTTCCTGTACAATTTCCGCGGAATCCATGGAAAAAGATTACAGTAGGATATCCTCCTAGAGGCATAGGAGTGGTTGGGGTATGGAACATACCAACTAAATTATATCCGCAGCTGAGAACATTAACACCACGGCAATGCTCTTGAAGACCTAATTCCTCATCATTGATAGTAATGTAGGTTGCAGGAATAGAGGGAAACCCAGGCACTTCAACAGGAGCTGCAAAACCACTGCCAGATAAGAGTACACACAGGAAAGTAGCAAACTTTTTCATCTAGAAAAGCCCTTTATTTTTTCAAAAAGCTTCTAAAAGAAGCGTTGATTTCTGCATATTTCGATTCAAACAAGAAACGATGGCAGAACATAATAAGGTAAATTACTGGATAAAACAACTCTTTTTGCCTGGCATCAAATAATTATTTGTCGTTTTAGGTGTAAGAGAAGAAGGATTTTTTTATCAAAAAATCATTTTCTCACCGTGTCTAAAGTATGCGACCAGTATGTATAGTCTTATTAAAAAAGATATTGCTAGAATTTAGGTAAGATCTTGGTTCAGAAAGTGAAACGTTATGAGGGTCTCTTTGAATAAATGCGAGAGCAGATCTTGATTATTTTTGAAAATAGGTATAGCATAGGGGCTGATTTAGCATTTTCTTGAGAAAAGGTTCATTCATGGCCAGCAAAAACCGCGAAATTATCAAATTGAAAAGTACCGAAAGTTCTGAAATGTATTGGACTGTTAAAAATAAAAGAAAAACAAGCGGTCGACTAGAACTTAAAAAGTATGATAGAAAGCTGCGTAAGCACGTTATCTTCAAAGAAGCTAAGTAGGCTTTTATCTAGCTTCTAAGATTCCCAAGGGTGTCATGAAGTTAGAATTATTATTAGCCTTTAAGTATCTAATTCCAAAAAGAAAAAGACTCTCCTCTTCCATAGTTTCTGCTTTTTCTATGGGGATCGTTGCTCTTGTTGTTTGGCTGTCCGTGGTTTTCATGTCCGTGATCCACGGATTGCAGCAAAGATGGGTGGGAGACCTCGCTAGTTTACATTCCTCTATTAGGATCGAACCTTCAGATAAGTACTATGAGTCTTACTACTATCAAATAGACTCTCACGCAGAAGCTTCGCAATATATTTATAAAACTATAGGGGAGAAACTTCTCTGTGAACAGACGGATCCTTATGATCCGGATGTAGATTTTTTACTTCCAGAAGCTTTTCCGGATCCCGAGTTTTCGGATAACGGTGAGATGATAGATCCTGTTCGTACAGCCAATGAAAGAATGCTTTCCCTGTTTTCTTCTCGGAAAGGCTCTTTTGTTGAGTTTGAAGAAGGAATAGGACATGTGCACATGGATAGAGCTTTTCGGGGGCATAAAGGAGAACCTCGAGCCTTATCTCAGTATATCGCGTATTCATCAGACATCCTTTACCAACAGCGAGTGCTTCCTTTTGAGGAAACCGATTATTCGACCGAAGTGTTGAATCGTTTTAATGCTTCTTCTGAAGGCTGGTTGGCGGATTTTCTTGTCCTTCAAGAGAAATTCCGAGGTATGTCCGTCATTTTGCCTGTTGTATATCGCGACCAAGGGTATCGAGTTGGGGATACAGCGTCCTTGTCTATCTTCTCTGTAAAAAAAGAAGGTGAGGTCCGATTCCCTTTGCGAGTAATCGGATTCTATAATCCTGGTGTGTCTCCATTTGGAGGGAAGACCATTTTTATTGATAAGGAATTGGCTGCATCCATCCGCTCGGAATCCGAAGGGCTTGGTATGCATAACGGCTGGCAGGTATTTCTTCCTAGTGTTCAAGATATCCCTGTCATGAAACAGTCTATTCAGAAGATATTCAAGGAATCGGAAGTCTCTTCTTATTGGGAAATCTCTTCCTTATATGATTATGAGTTTTTTAAGCCTATCTTAGATCAGCTTCAAAGTGATCAAGTTTTGTTTTCAATCGTTTCTTTTATTGTATTGATTGTTGCCTGCTCTAATATTGTGACTATGTCTATCCTATTAGTGAATAATAAGAAGAAGGAAATCGGCATCCTGAAAGCAATGGGTGTTTCTTCTTCTCGGCTGCAATTGGTGTTTGGATTATGTGGAGCTTGTTCAGGACTAGTTGGAGCTCTATTGGGGTCGATTTTAGCTGCATTAACCCTAAAAAATTTAGGGGTTTTGACGCATTGGTTAAGCAAATTGCAAGGAAGAGAAGCTTTTAATTCATCCTTCTTTGGCGAACAACTCCCTCAAGATTTTCACCTTCCAACCGTAATTTGTTTGTCATTAGGAGCGCTTGTCTTAGCAGCTATTTCCGGAGCAATCCCAGCACAGCATGTTGCACGCATGCAGGTTTCTGACATTTTAAAATCTGAGTAGAACTATGGTTATTCTTGTTGAGGCGAAACATATTTCGAAAGTGATCCAGCAACAAGATGTCTGTATTCCCATATTAAGAGATGTATCCTTTCAATTACACGCAGGGGAAGTAGTGGCTATTACAGGAGCTTCTGGTAGTGGCAAAAGTTCGCTCTTACATCTTTTAGGTACTCTAGACCAACCGAGTTCTGGGCAGATATTATTTTTTGGTAAACAGGTCCGTCGTGAAGAACTCCCTATTTTTCGAAACTGTAGGATAGGATTTATTTTCCAAAATTTTTATTTGTTAGAAGATGATTCAGTGATTAACAACGTTTTGATGCCTGCACAAATTGCAAGGAAGGATACTGGGCAGAAATCTAAAGCTCGAGAAAGAGCTCTTGCGTTACTAGAATCCGTAGGGCTGGTGGATCGGCGCGATGAAAAAGGGAGTCTCCTCTCTGGAGGAGAAAAACAAAGGGTAGCTATAGCGCGAGCTCTAATGAACGATCCGGAGATTGTATTAGCAGACGAACCTTCTGGAAATTTAGACCATCGGACTGCGGATACAATTCACGAACTGTTATTAGCTCTTGCAGAGAAGCATCGTGGGGTATTGATTGTGACTCATGATCGGGAACTAGCTGAAAAGTGCCACCGAGAAGAGATTCTCCGCGATGGCACCTTAATGCAGCGACAGTAGACATTTGAGACGGGAACCCCTCAGGTTCCCTTGAAAGACACGGTCACCCCTAACTACCATCCGGGAATGATTAGACGCTTCCGTCCCCTTACCCAAACATCTACACGCTCAGGCTATCACAAGAGCGAATAAGTTGTAAAGCATTCGTTATCAATAACCTGAAGATTTTTTAATAATAAAGATAGCATCTTCACAGTTCGTTGTACACGTGAGTGTACCATGGGTATCCTTAAGAGGAGTTGTTGCTAGATACTTTCCGCTGGAAACATGTTTTAGTCGCACCTCGTCTCCATCCCGGAGGAATTGATCTTGTGTAGTATTTAACTTTTCAACAATCCACCCACAACGCGTTGGGTAGTACGTGTTATCAAAGTACGCCTCTTTTGCATTTCCATAGAAAGATAGATAGGGGAAACTAGCAAATTCGCTACCAAAAATTTTTTGTCGAATAGGCAAGGACCCGAGGAAGCAATACGATTGGTTTAATATTTTTTGCGAAGTATGTTCATTATTATCTACACAAAAATAGAAAACGATAGGGGTTGCCGAAGAACGTTCTCTTAATGTTGGGAACAAATAAGGAAGTGTAGACCACGAAGCAATGTAAGGAGTACTGACTACAAGAGGAGAGTGGGCAGCTTCTAAGGTAAACCAGGAAGAAGGATTATCGATTCCTGATGTAAATGTAGTACGTTCTCCTTGCTCATCTACTTTATGTTCTTTGAGATAGACTCGAATCGCTTGTCGAAGAGATTCTCGTTTATTAGAGAGCTCTGCAGCACCGATATTAGGAAAATGGAGAGGAACTAGTAAATTCGTTATAGGTTGTAAAGAAACCTGGATAGGAACAGGTTCCAGGTGCACACTTTCCGACCAATCTTTAAAGTCTAAACGTTCATCATGAACCGAAGGTAAGACCGTTCCTCCTAAAAATACCGTATGAGAAGAAGACGTGGAGCTATAGCTGGAGTATCCAGATTCTGTGCTGCTGGATACAGAACCTTTTAATAGAGAGTTGGCTGCTGCGGTTTCTAAGGAGATCTTTTTGCTATGTAGATCCTCCACCTGTTCAAAAGATAGTTTGAGCACTTGGAAACCTATCCCTCCAAAAGTTGCTGATGCAATATAGTGTGTTCCGAATTTTTGAATAAACGCTGACCAGGAATCTGGAGAATTGGCGCTTAGTTTGTTTTCAATCCAATTGCGGAAACAACTATCTAATCGTTTTTCAGAGGGGTTCGAGCTGTCATCTTCTTTGAGTGTGTATAGGGAATGAGCGGCTGTGGAACATGTGACGGTATTCTTGGCATGTTGAGTGCTTTTTTTTACAAACTCGCAGGTAAGACTTCCTGAAAAGGCGGCTGCTTCAGAAAGATCCAAATCAGAATCTTCGGAATGGGATGTGGATGAGAGGCTACGATGCTTCGGAGAAAAAGAAAAGGTTTGTTTTCTTTCAATTTGATAAATATGATAGTCATCCAAGCTGCGTTGAAAGCCTGATTTGATTTTCCTAATTGCATAAGCTTGTTCTGATTTGGATTGAATCTTGGAAATATCCATATCGATTAATACAGCTGCAATCGTATGGGATCCTACTTGAATCTGGTAATTGTACTTCGATTCTGTGAATCCTTGTAAGTCTAGACGGACGCTTCCCTCGGTGAGGATTTGGCTTTTAGCCCGATGTCGCCATAACATTCCAAAGGCAAGCTTGTTAATCAAGATCTTAGCCTCTCTTTTGTATCGTTTAACAATATCGACTAGTTTAGGAGAGTAGCTTGGGAATAAGTGTTTTTGAATAACACAAATTTCTTTTTGACCATTTTCTACCATGGGAGGGCTTTGAAGAGGCATAGTCGCCGCGAGGTCTGGTACACTAAAAGTAACCGATGCAGAAAAACTTCGAGTAAATGAAGTTGTTTCTTCGAAAATGGAGGTACTGATTTCTACATCAAAAGAAGGTTTAGGGAATAGCTTAGTCCCTGGAGGAATACCAAAACGACCATCCGCGCTCAGCTGAGCCGTTTCTCTTGTAAAAGAGTAATCTAGAATATTCTCTTCGCTTACGGTATTCAGAATATTAATGGGGTCTAATTTGACAATGTCAACAGCTCTACCCAAAAAGTCGACATTGCGAATCAATTTAATATCGTCATCGACTAGAGCAACCTTAGGAATTTTCTTTTCTGGAGAGAAGGATTCTCTGGTGATGCGATATTTCACACCGTCATGAGAGCTGCGTAATAACGCTTGCTTAATTTCTTCTAGGAGCTCCGCATCGGATTTCATTTGTATAGAAGGGGCTACCAGGCAAGTGGCTGCGCAAGCTGAGAGTTTGGGTTCAAGAATAGTGAACAGAGCGCCGTCTTTAGTTGTCTCCCAAGATAAAATATAGGGGCTATTGGAAATCGCGGTTTCCATGAAAGAAGGTATATCGAAGATCTCCAGTGGCAAACTCTCAATGAACGATGCTAGGCGGTTTTCTTCTTCGATATAAGTATCTGAGTCTATAGAGAAACGTCCTAATCGTGGATTAAATACGGAAAAAGGTTGAATAACGTATAAGAAAGAAGGCTTAGTCATTAAAAACTCTCCGGGCTGGGCAGTGATTGACACCCTATAATGGAAGGAACTTGCTTTAAAGAAAAGCAAAGAAACTGATGAGGAGCTTAGCCTCTATTCAATCACTTCCCTATTATGAGAGTCGATCACTGTTTGCCGTAATGGGTTTATAATGTGTGGTTTGCTGTCGTTTTGTTTCCCTAATCCTATTTTCTCATACGGATAGCTTGCTGGCTGGTACTCGGTTGTTCGTCATCAGAATCTGTATCTTGTTGAGTAGGTCTACTTGAAGGAGTAGGAGCCGTAAGCACGCTCTCTGGGGACAGATAGGAGCTATTTGTTTCTAGAAGAGACCAGACGTCCATAAAGGCCTGAAGCTGTGTCTCTGTAATTGGGCGAAGGATGAATAGGTCTTCAAAGTTTTTAATCATACCAGCACCGCTCCAGTTAGCAGAGCCAAAGATTAGAGTTTTATTGTTGATGCAACAAATCTTGGTATGGAGAACGCCTTCCGTTTTTCTTTCGTAAAGAGGAAGTTGGATACCCAACTTGCTCAGTAGTTTGCATGTATCTTGTTTGGAATGGTTGTCGATGATTACTTTTACTCGAACTCCTCTTCGCATAGCTTGGGCAAGAGCTAAGAAGAATTCTGGGCTTAAGAAGATATACATCAAGACAAAAATACTGTCCGTTGCTTGGTTAATTGCATTCAAAATCATTTTTGATGCTGCATTAGGAATCAAACGCTGGATAGGAATGTAATTGAGCAGCTGAGATCCGACATGAACCAGTTGGGGTCTTTCAGAAAAGACTGCGTCATGTAATTCTGAACTTTCTATACATGCCGTCACGTTGACATCGTGATTGAGAGACAAGTCCGTGTAGTTGGCTGATCCTGTAACTACTGTTTGGAAATCAGCCAACATAGTTTTTTTATGTTGGAGGGTTCTTCCGTTAGTCGGACGCAAGACGACTCTCGAGTTTTGACATGCTACAGGTAAGCTTTCTCCGCAATGGTATTTGACTTCTACAGGAACATGGTGCGAAGTCTGAATTAGAGATTGGATAATGTCATCAGATGATATGGCGTAAATGCGCATAAATATCCCTCTTTGAGCTTGGCGAATGGTATCGCAAATCATTCTTAGAGGATTATTATTCTGCTGCTGATGTACGGAATGGAATGTAATCAACTCTCTTTCTGCAAGTGGATGAGGCACAGGACGCTCTTGTAATTGAGGGAGTGCGCTTGATTGAGATCGCGTAACATGATGTCTTGATGATGAGGAATGCCGATGTGAGCGAGATTCGTGATGACGGGCACGTTCAGAGTGTCTGCTAGAGCGAGAACCTATTCTGGAAGATTCGCGTCTAGATGAAAAGTGCCTAGAGACTACCGTTTCAATGCGAGAGGATGAAGAGGTTTCTCCATGGCGATGGTGGCGGTGTTGGGAGGAGCTTCGGTGGCGGTGTTGGGAGGAGCTTCCAGTAGTTTCTCTTAGTGGAGAGTTCCGAGACTCGAGACGATTGTCGGAAGGCTGTGAAGATCGATAAGCTCTTGAAACGGACCAAGCTGTAGGAGATGATTCTGCAGAGAATGGCGAGGTGAATGTGCGCGGCGATGCGGATGAGAATAGCTAGAACTCTTAGGATGTAAGTGGCTATGCCCTGATGAACCATGAATGCTCATAATATATTTTCACCTAATTTATTAAGGTTTAGATGCTTTCCTCTGAGAAGGCAGGAAACTTGCCTTCTCTTTCGACTACAAAACTCCATTCGTTACTGCTGTTCTGCTGATGTGGAAGCATTCTCTTCGTCTTGAGTAGAAGAAGAGGTTTGCTTAGGGTCTGTTATGGATTTTTTTCTCTTCTCATGTAACTGAATCAGCTCTTTAGTCATCAATCTACTGTTTGTTTCTATATATGCCCAAATCTCGTTATAGCATTCGAGTTGTGTCTCTGTAAGCGGATTGATAATCAAGAACTCTTCCAGATTTAATGTAAGACCTCCTCTACTCCAGTTGACGGATCCTATAATGAGTGTCGAGCTATTAATACAGCAGACTTTGGTATGCAGAATGCCTTCGCATGTACGTTCTCGTAGGACAATGCCGTTAGCCTCGAGGATAGCTTTGACGCACAAGTCTCTTCGTATTTGACTTAGCGAATAGTAGGATACTTGTTGCGAGCCTACTCGCACCTCTCCTCGATCGTGTCGGAAAGCCCAGCGATATAGGTGTTCACTAAATATTTTAGCCGTTAAGTTCACATCTTTTTCAAGAGAGGCCTCTGTATAGTTTGCTGTTCCCGTAACGACAATATTATTGTCTATAAGAAGGGTTTTTCTATGTAAAAGAGAACACCCTCTTCGAGGTCTAAACTGCACATTTCCTTCAGTACAGTGTTTTGAAAAAGGCCCCATTTGATAGTGTACGGAGACAGGCGCTCTATTAGAAGCCTCAGCTAAGGCTGCAAGAATTCTGGGGGATCCGATATTAAATACTTTTAATAGAACGCTGCGCTTAGCTTGTAGAATTGTTTCACAAATCATTTTCACAGGTTCGTTATTTCTTTGCTGATGAGCAGAGTAGAGTTGGATCAGTTCGTGATGCTGTAAGAGTCTAGGTACGACTTGGCTCGAAGAAGATCGGGCTCGTTTAGAGGAGGAAGAAGAAGTGTCTTCGGGAGTCTTGTGTTTTCTCTTGGAGCCGGCGAGCATTTGCTGGGAGATGGATACTGAAGAGGTAGAGGGTTGAGGGGAAGGACTTCTATCGTCCTGTCTTGGTCGTGATGATGGAATTCTCCATTCTCGAGATTTGTATTGCGAAGGAGTGGGGCGACGGTCTTCAGGAGAAGAGATGTTGCGCGATGACGTAGAGTGGCAGCGAGGGTTCGTATAGACGCGAACAGGTTGTCTGTTCCTTCCATGATCGTATTCATAGCAAACAACAGGAGGGGTCTATGGGTTGCGATTCCGTTTGTAAATTCTATCTATAGCCTGGGATACAGGATCTCTTGGTGAAGAGGGGTTTCGAGGCAAAGGGGTTTCACGAATAGGTAGCGGAGAAGAATCGCGTGACTTACTAGAACCTGAAACGCTCATTATTTTTAACTTTGTTAAATTAATTCGAACTATTTTAGTTTTGTTGTTCGATTTTTCAATATAGTTTATTTGTTAAAAACAAATACTTTATTTTAACAAAACGTTTAAAATTGAATCTTTAATATCGAATTAAACAGGAGAACTATTTTTTAATAAAAAGGCCCATATTTCTTGAATTGAATAGATTTGTTTGGGTGTGAGTGGAGTCACTATGAGCAAGTCTTCAAGATTTTTATGCATCCCATGGTAAGTCCAGTTTGGTGAGCCAAAAATCAGAGTTTGATCATCGATTAAACAGATTTTTGCATGCAAAGAATCTACTGTTGTAACAGATTTTAACAGTAGTAGAGCTGAGATTCTGTGTAATATGTCTAGTGTATGGGCGCTCTCTTTTTTATTGATTACGATAGTAATGGTCACTCCTCGTAAGTGTGCTTGTTCTAAGGCTAAAAAGATCTCGGGATGAGAGAAGATACTCATAGCAATTTTTATAGTTCTCTGAGCTTTTTGAATCTCTTGGATGATAGGCAAGGTCTTAGTATTGGATTGAGGAAAGGGAAGTGGGTAATAGGAAATGGTTTGCGAGCCGATAGAAACTGAGCCTTGAGTACCCCTCAAAATTAAAGAATATAGCGCCGGGTTTTGAATAAGAGCTGTTAGGTTGATGTCTTTAAAGAAAGAAGATTTAGTGTAGTTAGCCGTTCCTATAATTGTTAGCTGATTGTCAATCAGTGTCGTTTTCTTATGTAAGCAAATTTGAGGATTGCCTCTCAATTCCACACAGAGTTCAGATTTCCGATCCCAATTGGATAGATTAGGAAAATTCCATGCTGAAACAACAACCGGAATGTTGCGACGAACGGCTTGAATTAATGCCCGAATAATTTCAGGAGAACCAATATTAAAAATTCTCATCGTGATTATTCGGTTAGCCTGTAGGATGGCATCGCATAGCATTCTTTGCGGATCGTTGTGGTTTGTTTGGTGAGCTGAGTGGAACACAATGGGTTCCGGATCTGCAGCTAAAAGGTGCAGTATAGGTAAGGATTTGCTTTGCTGATCACTTCTTTTTGTCGTTTCAATCGCTTTGTGTTTAGCCGAATTAAAGATATCTGTTGCCGCTTTATCCGTACGAGCAACTAAAGAAGAGTCTTTTGGAGAAGGAGTATTTTGAGATGTGTGAGGGGGGGTGGATCGAGCGCGACGGCGTCCTCGAGAATGAGAGACTACTTTCCATTCAGATTCTTTAGGAGGTTCTTTAGAAGAATCTGTGGAAGAAGTGGGTTCCGGAGGTTTAAAAAGATCGCTGTATTTTAAAGAAGAAGAGCCTTGTACACTCATAACATTAAGGTCCTGGCTAGAAAAGAAAGAGACCTAAATAAGAAAGATTATAAGATAATTGTCTTTTTTTTCTAAAAAGTTAGAAAAAGAAAAAAATCCTTTATAAACAAGATGAGTTACTTTTTATTCATCGTCGTATTTATGTTGTGCACGAGCTGACTTTTTTATTTTTTTAGCTGTGACTTCGCGGCTTAGGGACATAGCTTGTTCCCAAAAATTAAAGAAGGCAGAAAGCTGGCTAGGTGTCGGTTGATAGATGAAGATAAGGTCTTCTATATTGTATTGAAGACCTCGGACAGTCCAGTTCGCAGAACCTGTGATAAGGAGGTTGGTATCGATTAAACCGACTTTGCAATGGAGGAGTGCATTCTCTTCCACTACCACGTCACGAAGTTTGACTTTTGAGTTGAGATCTTGCAAGGCATAGAATGGAATGGCTTTATTGTGAGGGTTGACAAGCACCGTTACTTCAACCCCTCTCTGCGCCGTTTGATGAAGAGCGTGAAGGACCTCTTCGTGAGAGAGAACAAGCATAGCAACGCGGATGGTTTTTACTGCAGATTGTACCGCTTTAACAACTTTATCAACTCCTTGATGATTGTGGCAGTATAGACTACAGTATTCTATTTGCTGCGAGCCACCGGTAATCCAGCCAGATTGTTGGGAGACTACCAATTGGCCAAGAGATGGATTGCGGATGATAGCAACTAGGTTGATGTCACGAGAGAATGCGGCGTCAGAGAAATTCGCGGAGCCTGTAATCACTAGGCTTCCGTCAACTACTATATTTTTACAGTATAGTCGCGCCTGGTTAGTAGCTTTGAATTTCTGCAATTGCACGTTAGGATGTCGAATAAGGGCTTTTGGGCAGCAGATGTATTGATATTGTAATGGATCCGTACGCCGTTATTCGCTCGCTCTAGAAGAGCTGCAGCAATCTCTTCAGAAGTAAACCTATAGATTTGTATATAAATATGGTATTTTGCCTGCTTAATCGCTTGAAGAATAGATCGCAGAGGAGATGGTCCAGATTCTGTAGAGAAGAGTTGTATAGCCTCTCCATGTAAATTGAAACATGGAGAGATGTTGGAAGGAGTTGTTTCTATAGCTTGGGTTGCAAAAGAGTTCGTGTTGTTAGCTTCTTTTTCTAAATCCCCTCTATCTCTGGCAGTAGCTTGAGGGAGAGATTCTGGTTGTTGTAGAGCTGGAGGTTGAGGAGCGGCTTCTGGATAGGAAGAAAGGCCTTGTTGTCCAGTTGTAGTGTAAGGCTCTTGTACAACGGCAGGAGGAGCATACTCAAGATAGAGGGATTGAACCCCGTAAGGGTATGTAGCGTAAGGGTCTAATACAGCCCAAGGCTGTTGAGGCGCTGGAGGGAAAGAAGGAGTGAATGTCTCGAAGTGATGAGAAACAGCTCCGGGAGTGAATTCTGGTGCGGCTGGATTGAGTGTGGAACCGATATGCAGTCCTTCTACAGCAGCAGCTAACTGATGCTGAGGAAGATCCTCAGGAGCAATGTAGTAAGCTCCCTGCATAGAAGGATCTTCGGGGCCATCAGTTGGTTGAGATTCTGGAGGAGGAGTTTCGTTCTCTCCGTAGGGAGGAAAATTATTGTGATTTCTGTTAACGCTCATACTAAAAAAAGAAGCTTTTTTTTCGACGTCTAAACGTTTTAGACTAAATGTGCTTTTGTTTTTAAATAATAAAAAACACGTTCTTTTATTTGTTTATAACGACCTAGATAAAAAGAATAGGATCTTTTTAAAGGCCTTTATGCTTCTATTATACAGATGTTAATTGGAAGCTTTGCGCTCTATTGTGAGAGAAAGAGGCAGAGGGATGGTCTGCCTCCGCGAGAACTTAGAAGAAAAGTTTATAAGAGGATCCGTTATTTACTGAAAGATCATATTCTCTGATCCACTGTTGTTCCACAAGAGCATGTAAAGAGATAGAAAACATTTCTTTAGCTATATCTTGACAGATCAAGTTTTCTTCTTCTTGAGTGCTAGATGAGGAAAGCCACGTGCAACGATTGATAGCAAAATACTTGCAAAGGGCGAGAATTTCTTTCGTATCTAAGAGCACGGAGCGTGCTTCCAAATCGCGAGCATCTGCTGAAAGGATACGTTCTTTGTTCTGGAGGATGTGGTTCCAGAGATATCCTAGTAGAGATGTAACTATAGCTGTAGAAAATTTAGACGCAGCCTCTTTAGAGGAAATCCCTCGAGATATTTTGCTTAGAAAGCCTTTTACAAGATAAGGACGAGACAGCTCAGGCTTGTCATTTAGCTTGAGTAGTCGTTCTTTTGCTTCATTGGCTATCGATCGCGCCTCTTCAGAAAGTCGATGAGGTTGCTCAGTCATAAAAATTTTCCATTTCTGTAGGGGGAGAGCTTTTTAAGCGCTCATCATAAGTAGATGGAGGAGTAGGTTCTTTAGAGGCTTCTACTTTCGGTTTAGAAACTCGCAGTTTGCTTAATTCCTGTTGAATTAATGTTTTATGATACGGGAATAGAAAAGAGAGTTTTGCTTCTAAATCTGGAGTAGGCTCTTCAAGAATACATTGGATCCCTGTGAGATAAAGAATGGGCTGAAGAGTCGCCGATTCTGCAGCAAGAGACTCATTGTTTTCTTTGAAACCTAATAGGAGTTTCGAATGAGGGGAATCTTTTAGCAAATCACTGGATTTTACGAATAGATCCGGGCAATGGTAAAAGCTAAATAGCTTGCACAGACTCTTGACAGCTCTGTCGAATAAAGATGGATTCAATCGATAAGCTATAAGAGTATCAAGAGCACCTTTACCAAAAGGTTTGTCTTCGATTAAGAAATCTTTGTAAGTGCTAGCGGATAGTACTTGTAAACCATCTACGCCTATTTTCGCAAGACAAGCGTTTACCGCGATGTTATTAAGCACCCTTTGTTTAGCATTCTTTTGCCCAATTCTTTTGAACAATACGGAAGGTAGTTCTTTGGAAGAATACACTGATTCGCCTGTTTTATCACTGAAACGAATATTTTCAAGATTTCCTTCCATAATAGCATCACAAATAGTCCGATACTTGGGGAAATGATCTCTATCTACTAAAGGTTTTCTAGCCACGTAGCAACGTAAATATTTTTGTAGAGTGATAATGGGGGAGCGTTGCTCTTGGAAAGCGACCTTAGCCGCGTTTCGCGTTTTAACAAAACGATCAAAAATAGTTCGTGTAGTTTGATAGGTCGTTGAACATTTGTAGGCAATTAGCCCTCACAAAGCGAGCAAACACGTAATAGGTGCTGCGAGAATATTGCATACCACACAAAGAATGCGTTTACACAAAGACACCACTTTGTCTGAAAAACAGAGGAATCGTTTTTCTCCTAAAGTTTTAACAGATACAAGAGACCCAAATCCTTGAACGATTGGATAGAGAAGAACGTTCCCTAAACGCTCCAATGGGTCGGGGCCGAGCTCCGGCGCCAAGTATTTATCAAATGTTACGATCATGAGTGTTTCTCTATTGCGGTTTGTAAAAAGGGAAAAGGGGTTAGGTAAGAGTGTTGTTGTTAAGCATTTTTTAATTTTTTTATGAATTTTTTAGAGGCGGGGAATGTAACTCTTTAAGTTACAAACACAAAATAAGTTTTTTTAGATGTTTTTAATTTAAAAAAATCCTTAACAAAATCTGTTTTTTGGGTCCAAAATTGACCAGAATTTTTAGTCAGAGGGCCTTGAAATGTTTGTGTCGTTCGATAAATCCCGTTGCAGAGCGGATGTCCCCGATTTTTTTGAAAGGACAGGAAACTTTCTTCTCCATTGTGTGGCAAGAGGGATCAATGTTTTATATCGTGTGAAACAAATCCCTAACTATCCTTCATGCTATTTCTCACATAAAGAGATTTCGTGTTGTCGTCGTATTGCAAACATTGTGATCTGTATTCTCACAGGGCCTCTGATGTTATTGGCCACTGTGTTAGGATTATTAGCGTATAGGTTTTCTTCTACTTACCAGACTTCTTTACAAGAACGCTTTCGTTATAAATATGAACAAAAGCAAGCTTTAGATGAATACCGTGATAGGGAAGAAAAAGTCATTACGCTTCAGAAGTTTTGTAGAGGATTTCTAGTTAGAAATCATTTGCTCAACCAAGAAACTTTAACAACGTGTAAGCAATGGGGGCAAAAACTATTAGAAGGAGAAAAATTCCAAGGGTCCCAGAAGGACGGTCTCTTGTATATATTTCAAAACAGTTTTCTTCTTTAGTAGCAAAACACGTTGGGGCTCAAGATGCCAGGTCTCGTTGGCATCATATTTTTTCTATGCGCAAAGCGCTTGCTTATTTAGATATTAAGCACATACGAGCACCACGCGCTAGAGTTTATCAAAACTTTATATTCGAAGAAAAACTTCCTGTTTCACGAATTTCTGTAGATTCAATGTGTCTCTATAAAGAAAATCCACAAGCTTTCGATGAGGCGATCAAAGAACTCTTATTTCTATTTAAAGAAGTGCATTTCAGGGATTTTGTTGTAGAAACAGAGTCTCCAACAGACGATTTCCCCTTAGCCGTGAAAGTACACAACTATTGGGTATGCCCACGATACGATAATTTACCTTTATTTATTCAAGAAGGAAAAGATGGCTCTCCAGAAGGGCGTATAGGACTGGTCGATCTAGAAACTTTTTCTTGGTCTCCACATCCATACCCCGTAGAAGAACTAGCTGTGATGTTTCCTATGCATAAAGAGCTTCTCATGACAGAGGCGAAAAAACTACAAATCCCTTTCTCTACAAAGGAGGTCGAGCGTTCTGTAGAGAAAGGGCTTGCTTTTTTTGAACATATGCTAGGGCATCAAGATTTTTGTTCCCAAAAAAGCGTAACGCCATTGCGTAATTGTGCCCCTTATATTCATCTAGAAGTATGGAGATTCTCACTGAAAATTTTTGATATTTTAAAAGCTGCTATTCAACTAAATGGAGCACTCAATGTTCTGTTATCTCCAGATATTCGAGAGCGGTTGAGTGCTATTTCGGATAAGCAATGGTTGGCTATTAGCTCCCAGGTTACGTCATCGTTACTCGAGCAAGTTTCTACAAACATCTATCAGTCTCATACTGAAGAGGCTAAACGAGTAAATTCTTCAGGGACTTTTATCATGTGTCGATCTCCTATCTTCCGGAAAAGCATCTTCATTAAAAATCTCCCACAATTCTTAAACAAGAAATTGCAGTTGCTTTCAGAGGAAATCAGCGAGGCGCTTGCTTCTCTATGTTTACGTGCAGTAATGGAAGAGCTAGTAGCAACAGGAAATATTTATTCTTATGATTCTATGGATGATTTTTTTGAAGGGCAGTATTGTCGCATTCGTTATTAGATCATCACTTGAGAGGTTTTCTCTATTTCGATACGATATACTTTTTTGAGTTATGACGATATCCTCCACAACAACACCTTCTAAAAGTAGTTCTTGTTTTCAGTTTAGAGAAACAAACAAAGAGCCTGTGAAGACGTATCGGGTTACATCTATAGCGTTGGTAGCTATTGGGCTTTTGCTGCTAATGATTAGCTCCTTGCTCCTATTGCTTAGGGTTCCTATGACTATGCCTTGTTTGGTTATAAGTAGTGGTTGTATGAGCTGTGGAGTAGTTCTTGTTGGATCCAAAATAGAGGGAATCTGTTTTGGCTAATCGAACTTTCTCATTCCAAAGATTCTGGGCCTGCTAATCCTATATTATCAGGTCGAAATGGTTTTTTCTTCTGAAAACTCTTGCTTTATGGGAGATTCTCCGAACGTTTTCTATGCAGCATGTGTAATACTTCTTAATTAGAGGTAAGAGTAGGACGGACATACTTTCAGTCTGTGAGATTACTATATCTACAACCACAATGACATTTGCGGTCGAAAGTATGATTCCTATCCACTAAGGTTTTATTGAAATCCAGTTGATAAAGAAGTTTTCCTAATCCAACCTTGTTGAAAACATCATAGAAAAGTAGCTCAAGGGTACTTTTGAGCGGGATTTTTTGTTTTCGTATTTTTCTGTCCGCTTTTATAGTTCCTTACGAAATTTTAGTGATTACGATTTGTTTTTAACAGGTAATAATACAAATGCCCGTTCCGAATCCGATTGTTGCTCAAGAGAAAATTCCTCACAGGTGTTTCAACCTGAAACTGTTCCCAGTAATAGAAGTACAGAGACAACTCCTCAAAATATTGAAGTTTATAATGATCGCAATTTCACTAATCACACCACGGAAGATGTGATTAGAATCGGGGAGAGGTTACAACATCAGTTTTATAATATGACGGAAGAGTCTCGAGTTCCTTTTACTACATCTCCATCGCATCATACAGGAAATTGGAAAACAGCATTTCTTTATAACTTATCTCAGGTGGTCGCACATATTTTCCCCTCGACGGTGCAACCGATTCGAGTGAAGCCTACAAGGATGCCTCCTTCTCCTACACCTCCTCCAGAAGGAACGACAACGGCAGAGACTTCTACTTCAGAGAATAAGGTCACTACAATCTCTAAAGAACAGGAAGTAACGACAAAACCTCCTGTATTCGTGAACAAAACCTCTCCTCGTAAGAGAAAGACGAAGTTTATTACACGGCCAGTGAACGTTCGTACGTACTCTGTTCAGAGGAGGGGGTAAAAACGATTTCTGCTAGTGCAGTTCCTCCTACAGCAGCTGTTTTATCGAGAAAAAAGCGTGCTATAGAAGAGAAGAAGGAGGAAGCTTCTTCTGGAAAGATAGAAAATCTTGATGCTAGCAAATACGATCTTACTCCCAAGAACATAGAAGAAAAACTAGGAATTACTCCTGAACAGAAATCTACTGTTAAAGGCCTATTAAATAAACTGAAAAAGGTCATTAGTGCTTACAACTCCATGCCAGATAAAAATTCGGAAGCAGGACAGAATTCCTTGATTCAACAAGGAAAATACGTCGATGCCATTCAGAAGAAGCTTCCAGCATCATCGCAGGCTCAGCCTAAACAGGCAAAAGCTAAGGAACAGAAAGCCGAAGAAAAACCTAAGACGACTCCGATTGAAGGTGTTCTTGAAACTATCAAAACAGAATTTAAAGGCCATCGTGTACCTGTTGAGAAAATCATCCATGGAATATGGATCGCAGGAGCGCCTCCGGATGGTATCGAAGATTATATGCAAGTCTTTTTAGATACTTATGAAGGTTTTGACTTCTACTTCTGGGTAGATGAGAATGCTTATGCAGCAGCTAAATTTTCTAGCATTTTGAAGAAGGTCGCTTTCGATGCGGCTATTCAAGATCTACGATCTGCCACAGATGAGTCTACAAAGGCCTTTGTTAAAGACTACGATGAATTAAAACAGAAATATGAAAAGAAAGTTGCGGAGACGACTTCTCAAGCAGAAAAAGACCAATATCTCAAAGATCTAAAGGATCTTTTAGAGAAATTTACAAAAATCAGTGATGAGATTCGTGGAAAATTTGATCGGCTGTTTCTTAAGAATGTGATTGTTGCTCAGGACGGATTCTTTAATTTCTGCTTGCTGAAAGGCCTCGGCAATATCAATGACGAAACGCGTGCAGAGTATTTAGAGAAAGAACTCAAACTTCCTACTGAGGAGATCGAACAGTATAAAAAGCTTAAAGAGACGAACAAAGAGAAGATAGCCGCTATTGTAAAACAACTAAACGAGAAACTTGGATCGGATCGGGTAAAAATCAAAGACATTAAAGAGCTGCAATCTATGAAGCAAGCTCGAAATGTCTACAATTATGATGCGTTAATTGGTCACGTAGGAGATTGGTCAGATCGACGAGTCCGAGATCGTTTAGGATATGGATATCGATTTAGTCCTGATGGAGCTTTAGCTAGAGGTCATGCCAATAGTAAATGGCCACGGGAGTTGCCCCAGATCCCTAGAGGGATTTATGAAACCATCTATTTGGGATAAGGGATGCAGTATAAGGTATATACAGAGATTGTATATCTCTCTAATAAGATTATATGGCGAGATGCGGTCATGGATCCGACTTCCCGCTATTACACTCCTCCCTTAGTTGAGCAAGGCAAGAGTTCAACTGTTGTAGCAGGGAATACTCCTTTAACAGTGATAGCTCTCCGTTTGTTAGATGAAGACTCTCCTGCTAGAGTTAATCAGACGATTGCTTACAAAGATTATAAGATTAACTTGGTAGGAGGGAAAGGAGGATTAACAGTTCCAAATAGGCGGTGGGGGAATCTATAACATCACGGGGAATCCTTCGGCCCAAAATATGATCTCTTTCCGAGCGATACCGCAACCTTTAGGCGTGCATTTTAATTTGTCTAACCATGCCATGCAAGAGGTTCCTCTAGTTCGTCCAAATGGAACTAGGATTGATGCGTTAAAAATTCTTCAAAAAGGATTCCGTATTATCACAGGATCTGCTGGAGGATACGATGTATTAGTTGGAGATAGGGATACGCGCTTTTATGTGAGCCCTGGAGGATGGAAGATTGTTTCAGGGACAGGAAGGAACTGGTATCATATCCCAACGCTTCAAGGAAGATCAGATATCATTCTCGCAGACAATTCTACAGAGCACCATCTATTCATGGAGGCAACCTATTATTCGTGGCAATCTTTGGGTACGAATCTAACGCTTATTCCTAGAGAAACCCAGAAGAATAGCTCGAACTCAATAGGGGTATTTGTTTCCAATTTCGATAACAGCTCTTTCTTTGACCGCTGGATAGATAAATTTACTGTAAAATTATCGGATGGGATCACTCTGTTTGCTTTAAGCAAATCTTCTCAAGAGGCCAACGTTTCCGAACCGGTTACTAATACAACTGTAACTTTGGGGGTGAGCTCAGTAGATCAAACTATGTGGCTAAGAAATTTCCCTGAAGAACCTACTTACGTGGAGACTATTTTTGAATGGTTGAAAAAACTGCGTTGGTGGTTGGCGCCAGAAGTTACTGTTTTGCAACCTGAAGGAACGGTAAATTTCTATCGTCGTAATAATACCTTAATTTATCATCCGCAACCAGGATACTTTACACGTATAGATGGATCTGTAGGAGATACGTACATATTTTCTGAATCTCCTAGCGCCAATTTATCTACAGTAGAGCTGACGTTAGCAGAAGATTTGAATACCCCGAAAACCGTGGATTTGAGTTCATTAGTTCCTACTCTTGTGCGAGGAAGAATGACGAATCATACTGTAAACGGGTCTTCTATCGACTTAGAAATCTCTTCTCCTCGTTACAACCTTCCTTTACAAGTGAATTGGAATCCGCATTATTTACCTAGAGGAACCCGATTCGATCTTATTCCTAATCACTCTCCAACATTAGGGGAATTATACTACATTGAATGCGAATGCCTCTATATGGCATACCCTTTTCAGTAATAGTATATTAATTCCTGAAAGACTAGTTGGTATGATGAGTTTGAACAATACCGTGACTCTCATGCTGCGTAAGTTCAAAAGAAATGATGAACATATTTTAGGAGTAGAAAACAGAGGAAGCATCAATCTTAAGGTAGATGGAGACATGTATGCTGGGCATATTAAAGGTGCTATGGAGCATCGGCACTGGCATGAGTTCCCACATCTTTTATCGAAATTTGATATCACCGTCCATGCAAGGACGATTAAATATTTCGCATTCAAAGGAAGTCTAGCAACAAACGATACGATTCTGTTCCGGAGCTATTTTGAACCAGCGATTTTAGATACCTATAACAGTACACCGGTTGATTTACATGTCTGGTCTCAATACGATCAGATTCGTATACATAAGGCAACCTTGAAGCTAGAAGGTTTCCAAGTATACAATGTAACTACTGCAACGGATGCCTTGAATAGACAACTGATGTACGCGCAAAACTTCGTGAACATCCGTGGAAGAGATCTTTCTATAAAACCATTTTATATTCGAACAGGATCTGGAATTGGTGCTATCCAATTAGTGTTCAAAGATCTATTCGTAAATGATTTAAGTGATATTACGGATAGGACTTTCGAAAAAGAAGCCAAACCTCTGTTAGCTAAAAAACCTCATTCACTTATAGATCCTACATATAAAGAGTTCCTGAAATTCTTCTTAGGAGAAACCTCTTATGATTTAACACAATATATTCAAGAATTTGGCGATACCTCCCATATCGTAAAAATGATTCGGGATCCAAAAACACATGAATTGCAGGAGCCTGCTCATCTACCAGTAATCCTGTTGTTCTTACATATACAATTGATCCTAAGGAAGAAGAGGTTCGGCAGGATAAATTGTTGTCCTTAGACAAGTTGATGAAAGAGTATCGCTTCCCTCAACCTACACAAGCCGAAAGTTATTACTACATCGATCCAGTCAGCGGAGATTTATATATCACTCGTGTAGCTCTCATGCGACCAACAGAAAAAGCCTTTTTATTAAGACTAGCTCAGTTCAAATCGAGATGGTTAGATTTCCAAAATATCTTTATTTCTGGAGTGCGTGCATCTACTGGCACATCGAAGAGCTTAGAAGCTTCAGGAACTGGAGTGATGTTTATCGGTCCAGAAATTCGACACATTGAATTAGACTTCTTCCGACACATAGCAGGACGAGCATTACCAGAGAGAGTTTCATCACGATCCAGCGTTGTATTCCCAACGAATGATCAAGTTGTATTGTATAATCCAGCCTTAGCAATGAAATTCTATACTTACACTGCATTCATGCTTTGGAATCTTCGGGATAGAGCAAGAGGAGAGTCGAAGAGAGCGAAGGCTTATGATAATTACCTTCTCGAAGCTTGTATGTCCTTGGATACAGCTGGGAAGCCTCACTGGAAAATCCCTGAAGGATTCTTGCAATTTGCATTTGCTTCCGTTCTTGGGTAGAGCATTGGGTGAAAAAGTCTATAAGAAGAGGATCTCTCATTCAGCTCCCTGCACGAAGCATTCAGGTGTCGTTGATTACAACGCAAACAGGATACTTTGCTCGGCAGAACAGACGAGGAGGGTTCCAAGTCTTCTATAGTATTTACGGATTAGAAGGGAAAGTGCAACCACACCAAGCTCCTGGAGATATGCTATGCGACATTACTGAAGACGTAGTGTTAACGGTCAAAGATATGGATGAAAGCGACTACCAACAGAAACGAATTTATGTGGTTTTAGATTTAGCGACGGAAGAAGAGCGTAGGTTGCGAGCAGATAAGAACGTGATCCTTATTCCTAGAGGGGAGAATTCTAAGAAAAGAAAATAATGTAGCATATATTTATGAAATGTTGTAATATTATAGCATTACAAAAAGGTGCGATATGAAAAATCAAGAGGAGTCTGGCTGGCAAGCTTTTCTGACATTATGCTCTAAAATGCAAAAAGAAAAGTTTTTACAAGACCTTTTTTCGCTGTTTTTGTCTTTTAGCGAACGTAAAGATGTCGCTTCTCGCTATCATATCATTCGAGCTCTTTTAGAAGGGGAGCTCACTCAAAGAGAGATAGCAGAGAAATACGGAGTCAGTATCGCACAAATTACCAGAGGATCTAATGCCCTTAAAGGATTAGATCCTCAATTTAAAGAGTTTTTACAAAAAGAGATCTGATCTTCTTTTGTAAAATACAAATAAGATTAAAAGTATTTGTATGCATGCGTTGTTAATGAACAAATATTCTGTTTTAGCAGTTTTGGTACATAAGTATAGCTGCAGCATGCCATGCAAATCAGCTTTTCAAGCTGATTGCTTCCAAGATATTCAAAAATTCATCCTCTTACAGCGTGCCTGGCTTTCTTTTGAAAGCTGGCGCTTATCTACTTGGCGATAGGCCTAATTAAGAAGCCTTTTATTTGATTAAGAGATGTTCTTATAGAAGTAAGAGCGTCTTTTTTGCGCAGGATTATTCTGTCGCCAGTTTTTTCTATGATTTTAACACTATAATTTTATGGAGAAAAGATGTTCAAACATAAACATCCTTTTGGGGGAGCGTTCCTTCCCGAAGAACTATTAGCCCCTATACAGAATCTAAAAGCGGAATGGGAGATTCTCAAAACTCAGCAAAGTTTTTTATCTGAACTAGATTGTATTTTGAAAAACTATGCGGGGAGACAAACTCCTCTGACTGAAGTTAAGAATTTTGCTTGAGCTATTGATGGCCCTAGAGTATTTCTTAAACGCGAAGATCTTTTGCATACAGGAGCACATAAACTGAATAATGCTCTTGGTCAGTGTTTGCTTGCTAAATATCTTGGGAAAACACGTGTTGTAGCTGAAACAGGTGCGGGACAACATGGAGTAGCAACAGCAACAGCATGTGCTTATCTAGGATTAGATTGTGTAGTATACATGGGAGCAAAAGATGTGGAACGACAGAAACCAAATGTAGAGAAAATGCGCTTTTTAGGTGCTGAAGTCGTTTCTGTAACAAAAGGATCTTGTGGACTCAAAGATGCAGTTAATCAAGCTCTACAAGATTGGGCAACAACACACTCATTTACTCACTATTGCTTAGGATCGGCCTTAGGACCTTTACCTTATCCCGATATCGTTCGATTTTTTCAGTCTGTTATAAGCGCTGAAGTGAAAGAGCAAATCCATGCAGTTGCAGGAAGAGATCCTGATATTCTGATTGCATGTATCGGAGGTGGCTCCAACGCTATTGGATTTTTCCATCATTTTATCCCGAATCCAAAAGTCCAATTAATTGGAGTGGAAGGGGGAGGACTGGGCATTTCTTCAGGAAAACATGCAGCACGTTTTGCAACAGGGCGACCTGGAGTATTCCACGGATTTTATTCGTATCTTCTTCAAGATGACGATGGACAAGTATTACAAACTCACTCCATTTCCGCTGGATTAGATTATCCTTCAGTTGGGCCAGATCATGCCGAAATGCATGAGTCAGGACGAGCCTTTTATACATTAGCCACCGATGAAGAGGCGTTACGAGCTTTTTTCCTGCTTACTAGAAACGAGGGGATTATTCCTGCATTGGAGTCTTCACATGCTCTCGCACATTTAGTTTCGATTGCTCCTTCTCTACCAAAGGAACAAATCGTCATCGTTAACTTATCTGGAAGAAGTGATAAGGATCTTTCACAAATCATCCGCAGAAACAGAGGAATTTATGAGTAAATTAACCCAAGTTTTTAAACAAACTAAGCCATGTATTGGCTATCTAACCGCTGGTGATGGCGGTACTAGTTATACTATTGAGGCGGCAAAAGCTCTGATTCAAGGAGGTGTCGATATTCTGGAACTAGGATTTCCTTTTTCTGATCCTGTTGCAGATAATCCAGAAATTCAAGTATCTCATGATCGGGCTTTAGCAGAAAATCTGACGTCAGAAACTTTGTTAGAGATCGTAGAAGGTATCCGAGCTTTTAATCAAGAAGTCCCATTGATCTTATATAGCTACTACAATCCGCTTCTACAAAGGGACTTAGATTATCTACGCAGACTAAAAGACGCGGGAATAAATGGTGTGTGCGTTATAGATCTTCCAGCACCTTTATCACACGGAGAAAAATCTCCTTTTGAAGATCTTTTAGCTGTAGGATTGGATCCTATTTTGCTTATTTCTGCAGGGACAACGCCGGAGCGGATGTCTTTAATACAAGAACACGCAAGAGGCCTTCTGTATTATATCCCATACAAGCTACGAGAGATTCTGAAGTAGGTATCAAAGAAGAATTTCGAAAAGTCAGAGAACATTTTGATCTTCCAATTGTAGATAGAAGAGATATTTGTGATAAAAAAGAAGCTGCACATGTGCTGAATTATTCAGATGGTTTCATTGTGAAAACAGCGTTTGTTCATCAGACAACAATGGATTCTTCGGTAGAGACTCTGACTGCACTTGCACAAACAGTTATTCCTGGATAATTTATGAATATGAAGCCCAGATATCGATGCCTGGGCTTCATAGTTGTCTGTATAGATTAGAAGATAACAACTCTCCTAATTCAACATAATAAATATTATCAGACCTTTTGTTTTTTTATAAAAAGCCCCTTACGAGGCTTCTCTTTTCGAACAAAACTTGTCTAAAAGAATATGCGACAGTACCGTCACTCTTGATAGTCTTGCATGGAATCATATCCTTTGATGAGCTTTATTGAACCCATAGATTCATGAGACCGTCAAAAAGATCTTCAACAAGATTTCGTGTGCATCGTGCTCGAAACTCATCTTCGGACATTGAACAATTTTCTGGTTTCTTAAACAAAAATAACGATTCTTGAAAAATAATCTCGTTGATTAAAGCTTCTAATAATACAGATTTTTCGAAAATTGGAGAACGCATAAGCACTATATCTCCAACAGTGACTTGATTGGATAACGTCATTGCTTGCTCGGCTTCGAGCTGTTTTTGCAACAAAGCTTTGCATACTGGATTTGCTAGTTTTTGTAATAAAGGTCGCCCAAATTCCATGTTATAATCAGATATATAATTATTCTCGTCTATAGAATAACCTTCCCATATTTTAAGTTGTCGTTCGAATATAAAAAGAACCGTTGTTTCTGAAAACTTTTTGAGTAAGAAAGGATTTTTATTTAACTGAACTAGTCTTTTTGCCAAGAAAAACATGCTGGTTTTTACAAAAGTGTTGTGATAATTCATTTTTCTCAACCAAATTCGGTAGAGGTTTTAAAGTAAAATGGTCTCCCCCCCCCTATTGCTAGATTGACAACACATGCTCCCTCACCCATTACTACGGTTTTTTCTACAAACAGTTTATTGTAAATAAGATCTTCTAATAGATTTTTTTGTTTTTCGAATAACTGAGGGAAATATCCTAAACAAAATAGCCGGAGCATGTCTAAGATGGCTTGATCAAATTGTTTTGGATTTCTCTGATAAGAGATAAGATGTCTACTCCTCCCCTCAAATTACCAATCTTTTGTATAGCAAACTGTGTTTATAAATGGATAGCGGAGGAATGATTAAGTGTTTCAATCCTAACGTTGCTACAGCTTGTCGTAATTCTTCTTGGTTGTGTAAAATTGCCTTTGCCTGATCTCCAATTTCTCGGATTTCTACTCCAGGACATTGTCTAGAAGTATAGACGATACTCCCATTTTTATATGTTCGTTCTATTTCGAAAGTCGCAAAATCTCTCTTAAGTATAGCATCACAGATTTCCCTACAAATTTTCATTGTGTCTGGACTGATCAACCGTTTTCTTACTAAGTGTCCCCTACTACTTTTTGTGCAGTAATTAGATCCTTTAATTTATTTTTAAACTAACTTTCTGATTGACGACACATCTCCTGGTATTCTTTTTGTTTCTCAACATCTGCAATATGTTTTTTTTCTAAAACTTTTCGAAAGTTTCTTTGTAAACGAGTAATTTGTTTGTTTTTCCCTTTCATAGCTTTTTCTACTTCCGAACACATATTTCGATGCTCGCGGAAGAGGTAAAGAGCGTTCTGATAGGAATTTGATAGTTTGTAAGCAATGGTTCCTATCAAAGCTCCTAACAAACAAAATGGAGCAAGTACAATACATAAAACAATACAAGCAATACGTTTGCATACAGAGATCATCTTCTCAGAAAAGAAAATATGCCCAGACTGAGCAGAAGTTACTTTTATTTGAGAGGCCATCCCCCTATTTACAGCAAATCTCAGAAGATTCCCAGCGCGTTCTAGTCTATCAGGTAGCGCACCTGATTGTGATTTATCGAAAAAAATAAGCATTTATCACCCCCTTTATGAAAAAAATGCCCAGTATCCTATAGAGAGGTTGAATAATTGTTAAGGTTTTTCTTTTTTTTATTGGTAACAGAAAAACAGTTTTGGCTTTTTGCTATGGTTTTTTGTACAATCCCCTGGCCAGGTAATTGACGTTATTGAAAGTACTACAACATTATTTGATTGTTTGCTGAAACTCTATGCATCACAGGAAGTTTTTAGCAGTTTCCATTGCTTTCGTAAGTTTAGCTTTTGGGCTAACATCTTGTTATCATAAAAAAGAAGAACCAAAAGATGTTTTGCGGATTGCGATCTGTCATGATCCAATGTCTTTAGATCCGCGTCAGGTTTTTTTAAGCAAAGATGTTTCTATTGTAAAAGCTCTCTATGAAGGGTTAGTCCGGGAAAAAGAAGCTGCGTTCCAGCTAGCTTTGGCAGAAAGATATCATCAATCTGATGATGGTTGTGTTTATACTTTTTTTCTAAAAAATACATTCTGGAGCAACGGAGATGTTGTAACAGCATATGATTTTGAAGAGTCTATTAAACAAATTTATTTCCGAGAAATTGATAACCCTTCGTTACGCTCTCTTGCATTAATTAAAAATTCTCATGCTGTTTTAACAGGAGCTCTCCCTGTTGAAGATTTAGGTGTTAGAGCTTTGAATGCGAAAACTCTAGAAATTGTTTTAGAAAACCCGTTTCCTTATTTTCTAGAGATATTGGCGCACCCGGTTTTTTATCCGGTGCACACCTCTTTACGAGAATATTACAAAGATAAGCGTAACAAACGCGTTTTCCCGATAATTTCTAATGGTCCTTTTGCGATTCAATGTTATGAGCCGCAAAGATATTTACTAATCAACAAAAACCCTCTGTATCATGCCAAGCACGATGTTCTGTTAAATTCGGTATGTTTGCAGATAGTTCCTGATATCCATACAGCTATGCAGTTATTCCAAAAAAATCATATCGATTTAGTTGGGTTACCCTGGAGCTCCTCCTTTTCTTTAGAAGAACAAAGAAATCTCCCTAGAGAAAAATTATTTGATTATCCTGTATTGAGTTGCTCTGTTTTATTCTGTAACATTCATCAAACACCTTTAAATAATCCCTCGCTGAGAACAGCCCTCTCTTTAGCAATCAATCGAGAAACTTTATTAAAACTAGCAGGTAAAGGCTGTAGCGCTACGAGCTTTGTTCACCCACAATTATCTCAGATACCTGCTACTACTTTGTCTCAAGATGAGCGGATTGCTTTAGCAAAAGGCTACTTGACCGAAGCTTTAAAGACTTTATCTCAAGAAGATTTAGAAAAAATTACATTAATTTATCCTATAGAATCTGTTTGCTTACGAGCCGTTGTTCAAGAAATTCGCCAACAATTATTTGATGTACTGGGATTTAAAATTTCTATATTAGGATTAGAATATCATTGTTTTTTAGACAAACGTTCCAGAGGAGAATTCTCCTTAGCAACTGGTAATTGGATTGCAGACTATCATCAAGCTAGTGCTTTCCTGTCTGTCCTAGGTAATGGGACAAGATATAAAGACTTTCAATTGATTAACTGGCAGAACCAAAAGTACACAAATATAGTTGCTCAACTTCTGATTCAAGAATCAAGCGACCTACAGCTTATGGCAGAGCAGTTGTTGCTTAAAGAAAGTCCTCTTATTCCTCTATACCACCTCGATTATGTGTATGCGAAACAGCCTCGGGTGTCTGATCTCCAAACCTCTTCTCTTGGAGAAATTGATTTAAAAAGAGTTTCATTAGCTGAAGGATAGACGTCGCAAGATAGCAACGAGATGTATTATTTTGATTTCGTTGCTAACACAAGCAGACAAGCAATAGCGCAAAAGGCTGCAGCTGAAGCCATAGGCATTGTGATGAAACCTAATAGAAATAGCTTCGTAGAGCAAGATACTTTACCGCAAATATCCAGAGTCATCCCAGGTATTTCCTGCAAGCACACTTGATAAATAGCAATGCCGAAACCAACAAGAGCCAATGGAAGCGTATATATCTTAATTGAAATATCTTCACGATATGCGGCAATACCTAGAATTACAACTAAAGGAAACAAGCAGATTCTTTGGTAATAGCAAAGAAGACATGGCTCTACATTCAGAATATAGCTGTAATAAACACTCATAAGCGTTCCTATACAAGAAAACAGCCAAGCAAGATATAAACAATAAGAACGTAAGTGTTTGATCACCGGACCTCCTCTTCTATCGCTTGTAGATGACGCAGTTGAGTAATCACTCTCTCGATCTCATCAAAAGTGGGATCTTCAATAAGATAATCTCCTACGACTGCAGTAGGTGTTGCAAGTTGCCCACCCATGATTTGAGATCCATAGATATTGTTCTTTTTAAGCTGCTCCGTAAATCTTTGAGAATTTATGCACTGTATTAATCCTTTGGGATTAATTTCTCTTCCGGAATGCGTAGGGATCTTTTCTGCTAATTTTGCAAGCACTTCAGGAGTTGCCCAGTGTGATCCTTTCGTTTTTTTATATGTGAGAATTCTGTGGAAATATTCCATATATGCTTCTGGATCTGGACGCTTCGGATCGTGATGGTAAACGCACAGTAATGCTTGTGCAGCAGGCATTGAGCCACGAATAAAACATACAGGAACTAAAGTCAGAGAAGCTTCACCAGTGTCAACAAAATGTTTTTTAATCAAAGGAAATACTTCCGAAGAAAACTCTTCACAGGCAGAACAAGATGGTTCTTCAAAAACGGTGATATTAATAGGTGCATAAGGATCCCCTATCGTAGGGAAATACTTTGCTGTGGTTGGAATATGCGTCTTTGGTGGCATAATCGAACGCTTAGTGTGTATCATTAATCCTACACACAAAACAAATCCTAGTGCCGTAGAAATAATAAGGATCTTCTTTCTCAAGGGAGTTCTCGTATCCATCCTTCCGTTAAGGATTGAGATAAGACAAAAATAAAAAAAACGAAACCGTTTTCTTGCTGAAATAAAAGAAGCTTCTTTATTAAAAAAAACTTTTTCTTTTCTCTCAGACTTCTTATGAGTCAAGAAACTCAACGAGTCTTGGTGTATGGAGAAGGATTTTTTAGAAAATGTTTATCGTCATTTCCGTTACCGTTTTTTTAAATTAAGTATACTTCCAGCTCTTCTCGGACTCTGGCTATTTTTTACTCCTAATATTCTTAACTATTTGGATTCTTCTGTTATTTTATCAGATAAAATTTGCGGCGTCCTTTTAATTTTATTATCAGCTTTATCCTTTTATAATCCTGTTATTTTGCAACTAGGCATTTTTATTGGGCTCTGGGTTTCTTTCTTTTCTTGTTCTTCCGACCTACTTCCTTTAGTATTTGCTCATGATTCGCTACTAGGTTTTGCTACACTAGCTATTATTTTTCTACTCCCTAATCGTCCTGAAGATCTAGAAGTTGGTCCTACTATTCCAGAAACTTGCCATTATAATCCTTCTTCCGGAGGGAAAAGAGCTGCGGTTCTTATTTTTGCTTTTGTAGGATGGTTACAAAGTCGCTACTTAACTTCCGCAGCACTCAATATTGCTGATGCAGACACCTCCTGCTCCTTGTTCTTTTCCTCTACACTGATGGTTATTTACTCCATGCTTATCGTGTTGTCTTTGACTGGCGGAGAGCGTCGCTGGCATACTCAACCCAAAGTAGTTTTCATTACAGCAATTCTATTATTCATAGCTATAGGGCTAACTCTAGCAGCTATTCTTTTATCTCAACTATTTCTGACAAATTATGAAGGTGTGTGTCTGACAGTAGCTCCGGTGTTTTCTTTAGCATTTTTTTATGATGAAATTCGAGCAACATGGAATTATCTTTCCCAAAATTACTCAAATAGAAAACAGCTAGCCATAACGGCCTTTTACGGGTCTGAATACTATAAGGAATCTTTGTTCTGGGAAGAGCGTTCTGTATTACCATTCTCCCAAGCGTGTAAGCAGGCTTTTGCGGGATTATCTTTCCCTTTGAATCTTATTTTTGCCTGCATATTCTCTATTTTTTTCGTGCAACTGAATGCAAACTTATCTATTCCTGACACATGCCGCTTCTTTGTAAATAGCGCCTGCTGGTTTATTCTTGTGTTATCTATTTTTTCATTCGCAGAAAGCTTGCGTCATCTCCGTTGGTTGAGTTTATTGTTTGCTGCAGGGATTATTCTTTCTCCAGTCATTTTTCACCTTCCACTGGAAGCCTCTACTCTATTGTCTATAATAGTATCGGGTATTGCTTTTATTATTTTATCTATAGGACGCCTATAGTCTAACCTTTGGGAGAAGTATTTGCTTCGTTATCTAATTTCTTGTCGTGATCTCGTTGTTCCGATTCTGATAGATAGAGCCCTTCTCGAATATGGGAAAAAGCGGTTTCTATAGTTTCATCAAAAGGTGTTTTCGTAAGCTGGATTTTTTTAGTTAACAAAGAAGGTTTTGCTTGTGTCAATACAGCAAATTTAAATCTTTTAGAAAACCCTGAAGGGAGAATCTCGCTTTGAATAAAGTTCACGAGACCTTTTACAGAAGGTGCACCCGATTTATAGGTTCTACAAAGAGCTAGGGATTCGAAATAACAGCTCGCTGCAATTCTCTGTTGCTTTTGGGCTGCAAGCTTTTGTTCTTTCCATGCCAAACGAAGCAGTAAAGCAATTAGAAGTAACGATAAAATTCCTGGAAGAATGAATGGAAGAAAGATCTCTGAAAGAAAGACTACATTGTCAATACAGCACAGTACACCACCTATGCACAAAGCTAAAAAAGCTCCTACCGCTGCAAGCATAGCAAAAAAGACTAGAGGGACGCTCCTGACTTCATGAGTGCGAATTTCACCCTGTAAAGAGAGCTTTTCCTCTCTTGAAAGCTTGTGTAATTGCTGATCATAAAGAGGACGTGCTGCCTGTACAAGTTTTAAAGGAGGTATCGTCAAACTAGGTGGTCCTTCATTTGCTGCAATAACCCAGCGATTCCTTGTTCTTTATTTAAGGCAATTGAATGGAGTTTCTGATTCTTGATCGCGAAAAAGGCTTCCCCAACTCCTAAACAATCTTGCACATCATGCGAAGCTAGTATGATCGTCTTTCCTTCTTCTTTGGCTAATCTTTTCACATCTTGGTATAAAATTTCTTTCGTAATGGGATCCAAAGACGTGAAAGGCTCATCTAACAGCAAAATAGGCTTTGGAGATAAGCTTTGCATAGCAAACACAACACGTTGACGCTGTCCTCCAGATAATTCATTTGGAAATCGATCTAACAATGAAGATAGCCCGAAAGAATGCACAACATTGTAGAAACATTCTTCTTCAATAGTTGTTTTCTGTTTGCGCGATCCTAACTCCGTTAACAATAAAATATTTTTTCTAACGGTGCGCCAGGGTAACAAAGCTTCCTTTTGCTGCATGTAGGCTATCTGCTCCTGCTGTATAGGTTGCCCTTTCCAGAGAATTTCTCCTAAAGAACAAGAGAGAAGACCTGCTATGATCCTAAATAATGTAGTCTTACCACTTCCAGAAGCCCCCAGAACCATAGAAATCTGACCAGAAGCAAAGCTAGCTGATGCATCTTCAAAAATAGAGTGAGATGCATGAGAATAATACAGAGATTTTACGTCTAGCATGGGAAAACACGAACGAAATAAGAAATATTTCTGGACTTGCGGTTACCAAGACTTGAACTTGGGACCTCGACATTATCAGTGTCGCGCTCTAACCAACTGAGCTATAACCGCAGGGATGGAGACTAGGAGATTCGAACTCCTGACCTTCTGAATGCAAATCAGATGCTCTACCAACTAAGCTAAGTCCCCTTGAGAGCGGCTGTTACCGAAGATTCTCAGTAACAAAGCGCCATCTTAATCCAAGAGCGATTTTAAGCACAAGAAAAGATTATCAAAAATGGATTTTTTCTGTGCGAAAGAAAAAAATCTATAAAGATACACGCTTTCTTATGTCCATTTTTTTGGAGTTTCGTACCTTAGTGACTTTGAAGGATTGAATGAAGGTGCTGTATTCCTTATCTAAAATTTCTGGGGAACGTCCCTTATACACCATGAAAACTTGGTACAGCGTGTGATTAACAGAGACAAGCATTCCTCGAAAATACACATCGTCGCATGCGATCCAAAATTCCAAAGCTTTGTGTCCTTGTAGAGCTGTTGCTTTAAGATATAGAACTTGCGATTCAGGAAGTGCGTATAACATTCCTGCAAAACCTTCTTGAAGGTTCAATTCCGGTCTACTGATATCAATTTTCTCTGGATATTCCCAAATAGACACTACATAAACTGTGCTATCACTAGGAGTTTCTGCTACATAGGTATCGTAACGAATAGCCAAATCTGATTGAGGGACTTCTATCACTTGCTCCGAATGTTCGGGAGACTCAGGAAATTGGATAGCAAAACCGCTTTCCTGTGTGTAATCATAACGCTTCCAAGACAAGAGATCCGAAACCTTTTCGATAGCAGAGGTTTGAGATTCCTCTGTGGTAGAGAGAATAGTCTTGTCCTTTAAGATCCAGGACTTCATCCTCCCTAAAAACCCTGAGGTTCCTTCTTCAGAAAAAGTTTCTGAAGGAGCCAAAGTATTAATTAAAAGGATAGCAGATAAAGAAAGTTTGCAGAACTTTGAAAGCATAATAATTATAAAATATAAAAGCTTTTCGTTACTTTATGATAACCTCGCATGAGGTTTTTTGTTATAAGAAAAATAGTAAATAACATCATAAATCATACACTTCTAGATATTTACAAGCCTTCTCATAGGCTCTCTTCGTTCCTATATTCGACACCTCCCGCGTTTCATTCGTGAAAAATAATCAAATACATTATCCAATAAGTTAAGAAAGCTAGTAGCTCTGTGAATAATCTTGATTGTTAACGATCTCCTTGTTAGGATGGTCGGGTTCTGTGTACTAGATCCCTAGTCATATGAATATGTTTGGTAAGGGCCTACTGTATAAGAAGTTTTGCTTCTTAGGTGGGACGTCATTAATGGGGGTGCGGTGTTTGCGTTTTTAACCAGCAAAAAAGTCGGCATTCTCCCCTCTAGATGGGGAAGCTCCCGCTTCCCCGGAAAACCTCTAGCAAAAATTCTAGGGAAAACCCTTGTTCAAAGATCCTATGAAAATGCCTTAAGCAGTCAATCTCTAGATTGCGTTGTTGTGGCAACAGATGATCAACGAATTTTTGACCATGTCGTTGAATTTGGGGGGCTCTGTGTCATGACTAGCACATCTTGCGCTAACGGAACCGAGCGAGTAGAAGAGGTTGTGTCTCGACATTTTCCTCAAGCAGAGATTGTTGTGAACATCCAAGGAGACGAGCCCTGTTTATCTCCTACCGTCATAGATGGGCTTGTGAGCACGCTAGAGAACAATCCTGCTGCAGATATGGTCACATCTGTTACAGAAACAACAGACCCCGAAGCGATATTGACAGATCACAAAGTGAAGTGTGTTTTCGATAAGAATGGCAAAGCTCTTTACTTTAGCAGAAGCGCTATTCCTCACAACTTTAAACACCCAACACCTATTTATCTGCATATTGGTGTTTATGCTTTTAGAAAAGCTTTTCTAAGTGAATATGTTAAAATTCCTCCTTCCTCGTTAAGCTTAGCCGAAGATCTTGAACAATTACGAGTATTAGAAATAGGTCGTTCTATCTACGTTCATGTCGTTCAGAATGCAACGGGCCCTTCTGTTGATTATCCCGAAGATATAACCAAAGTGGAGCAGTATTTATTATGTCTTTCAAAAGCATCTTTTTGACTGGAGGCGTAGTTTCTTCTTTAGGTAAAGGACTTACCGCAGCCTCTCTAGCTCTTCTACTAGAGAGACAAGACTTGAAAGTTGCCATGCTCAAGTTGGACCCCTATTTAAACGTAGATCCAGGGACCATGAATCCTTATGAGCATGGAGAAGTATACGTGACCGACGATGGCGTAGAAACTGATCTCGATCTTGGCCATTATCATCGCTTTTCTTCTGTACAACTGTCTAAATACTCCACCGCCACTTCTGGACAAATTTATACTAAGGTGCTCACTAAGGAACGTAATGGAGAATTTCTTGGCAGTACAGTTCAGGTTATCCCTCACGTAACTAATGAGATTATTAATGTCATTCAATCGTGCGCAGATCACCATAAGCCTGATATCCTTATTGTGGAAATCGGAGGGACAATTGGAGATATAGAATCGCTACCTTTTCTAGAAGCTGTACGACAATTCCGCTGCGAACATCCTCAGGATTGCCTTAGCATTCACATGACATATGTCCCTTATCTAAGAGCTGCAAAAGAAATTAAAACCAAACCTACTCAACATTCCGTACAGAACTTGCGCAGCATTGGAATTTCTCCTGATGTAATTTTGTGCCGTTCTGAAGCTCCACTTAGCACGGAAGTAAAAAGAAAAATCAGCCTGTTTTGTAATGTGCCAGAACATGCAGTTTTTAACGCGATAGACTTAGAGCGCTCCATTTACGAAATGCCCTTGTTATTGGCTAAAGAAAATATCTCAGACTTCTTGTTAAATAAACTTGGTTTTTCACCTAAACCTTTGGATCTTTCAGATTGGCAAGATCTTGTGGAGGCTTTATGTGATAAGGAGCGCCAACATGTTCGCATAGGGCTTGTTGGAAAATACCTAGAACATGAAGACGCATATAAATCTGTATTCGAATCTCTTTTCCATGCGTCTGTGCCAGCAAACTGCTCTTTGGAACTTGTTCCTATTGCTCCTGAATCAGAAGATCTTTTAGAACAACTGTCTCAGTGCGATGGATGTTTAATTCCTGGAGGTTTTGGCACAAGAAGTTGGGAAGGGAAAATCTCAGCAGCTCGTTATTGCCGAGAACGGAATATCCCCTGTTTCGGAATCTGTTTAGGAATGCAGGCTTTAGTAGTCGAATATGCAAGAAATGTTTTGGACAAACCTCTTGCCAATTCTATGGAAATAAATCCAGAGACTCCAGATCCAGTCGTCTGCATGATGGAAGGACAAGATTCTGTCGTTAAAGGGGGCACTATGAGATTAGGAGCTTATCCTTGCCGAATTGCTCCCGGATCTTTAGCCTCTGCTGCTTATAAGACGGATCTTGTACAAGAACGTCACCGCCATCGATATGAAGTAAATCCTTCTTATATAGAACGTTTAGAAGAACATGGATTAAAAATAGCTGGGGTCTGTCCTTTAGGAGAGCTTTGCGAAATTGTTGAAATCCCCAATCATAGATGGATGCTTGGCGTACAGTTTCATCCTGAATTTTTATCAAAATTAGCTAAGCCTCATCCACTATTTATAGAATTCATTCGCGCTGCTAAAGCCTATTCTTTGGAGAAAGCGAATCATGAACATCGCTAAGCAACAACAAGCTTTTTTAGGGATCGATTATGGGAAAAAACGTATTGGCCTAGCTTTTGCCAGTTCCCCTCTTCTGATCCCTTTGCCTATAGGGAATGTAGAAGCCCGTTCCTCTCTTACTTTGACAGCTCAAGCGCTCGTCTCTATTATCAAAGAGCGTGCTGTTACGACAGTAGTTTTCGGGAATCCATTACCTATGCAAAAAGCTTATGCTTCAAGCGTGCAATCAGAAATTCAAGAACTAGCCGCACTCATCCAAGAAATGACTGCTATAGAAGTCATTCTTTGGGATGAGCGGCTATCTTCAGCACAAGCAGAACGCATGTTAAAAAGCGATTGTGGGCTTAATCGAAAACAGCGGAAAAATCCTTCGGATAGTCTAGCTGCCACTTTAATCCTTTCTAGCTTTTTAGATTCTCGAAAACTATACTAGGATCCCTCATGGCAAAGCCATGTTTTATGAGAGAGAAATCTTTTTAGGCACATATTCGTTTTTTTGGTATTGTGGGCTCTCTCTTAAAAAATTAACACTCTATACTAGGTTGTATCTTGGAAGAAATTAAAGACTTTGGCCCCACATTACCAGCCTGTCCTCCCTGTATCGTGGTTATTTTTGGTGCTACAGGAGACTTGACCTCTAGGAAGCTCTTTCCTGCTTTATACAATTTAACAAAGGAAGGACGTCTATCCGAAAACTTTGTTTGTGTTGGGTTTGCTAGGCGACCTAAGTCTCATGAGCAATTTCGCGAAGAAATGAAGCTTGCCGTTCAGCATTTCTCTCACTCATCGGAAATAGATATTCGAGTTTGGGAAAGTCTGGAAAATAGAATCTTTTACCACCAAGCTAATTTTTCTGATGCCGAAGGCTACTCTGCTCTGAAAGCTTATTTGGAGCAACTAGATCAACAATATGGAACACAAGGGAATCGTCTTTTTTATTTATCAACACCACCAGATTATTTCCAGGAAATCATCCGCAATTTAAATCGGCATCAGCTATTCTATCATGAACAAGGAGCACAACAGCCTTGGTCTCGGCTAATTATAGAAAAGCCTTTTGGAGTTAATTTAGAAACAGCTCGAGAGCTTCAACAATGCATTGATGCCAATATTGATGAAGAGTCGGTTTATCGAATAGACCATTATTTAGGAAAAGAAACGGTTCAAAACATTCTGACTATTCGTTTTGCTAATACTCTCTTTGAGTCTTGCTGGAATTCTCAGTACATAGATCATGTGCAAATCAGCGTTAGCGAATCAATTGGTATAGGATCTCGAGGGAATTTCTTCGAAAAGTCGGGCATGCTACGAGACATGGTACAGAATCATTTGACGCAGCTGCTATGTCTACTGACTATGGAACCTCCTTCTGAATTTTCTTCCGAAGAAATAAAAAAAGAAAAAATTAAAATTCTAAAGAAAATTCTTCCTATCCGCGAAGAAGATGCTGTTCGTGGCCAGTATGGTGAAGGGATTGTGCAAGATGTTTCAGTTCTGGGCTATCGGGAGGAAGAAAATGTCGATCCGAATTCTTCAGTAGAAACCTACGTTGCGTTAAAATTATTTATCGACAATCCTCGCTGGAAAGGGGTTCCCTTTTACTTACAAGCAGGGAAACGTCTTCCTAAAAGAACAACAGATATCGCTGTGATCTTTAAAAAATCCAGCTACAATTTATTCAATGCAGAGAATTGTCCTTTGTGTCCGTTAGAGAATGATTTACTTATTATTCGTATTCAACCGGATGAAGGTGTTGCGTTACAATTTAACTGCAAGGTTCCAGGAACAAATAAGCTCGTACGTCCTGTAAAAATGGACTTCCGTTACGACAGCTATTTTAATACTGTTACTCCCGAAGCTTATGAACGGTTACTGTGCGACTGTATCCTTGGGGACAGAACGCTATTCACTAGCAATGAAGAAGTCTTAGCATCTTGGGAACTATTTTCTCCTCTATTAGAAAAATGGTCTCAAGTACGCCCTATATTCCCTAACTATATGGCTGGATCTTTACGTCCTCAAGAAGCTGATGAACTATTATCTAGAGATGGAAAAGCTTGGCGGCCCTATTAATTTGTTTTGCAAGAGGTTGTATACATGGCTACCCTTATTAGCCTAAATGATGCGAATAGAATGCTTATCGCTGACTCTCAAGAAGAGTTTTTACAAATCGCATGTTATGATTGGATCTCTACAGCAAATAAAGCGATTCACAAACGCGGTGCATTCTATGTCGCTCTTTCTGGAGGAAAAACTCCTTTGCAAATTTTCCAAGAAATTGTGAAGAAGCGCGCGGCTATTTCAGACTGTTCTAAAATTGTAGTATTTTGGGGAGATGAGCGCGCAAACGAAGATGTAGAAGCTGGAAGTAACTATCTAAAGGCTATGGATATCTTAAAAGGATTGCGCATTCCAGAAGATCAAATCTTTCGTATGGATACCGCAGATCCCAAAGGGGATGAGGCTTATGAAGCGTTGATTCAGAAGTATGTTCCAGATGCTATTTTTGATATGGTAATGCTTGGAGTTGGTGAAGATGGTCACACGCTTTCTCTCTTTCCAGAAACACATGCTCTGGAAGAAAAAGAGCGTTTTGTAGTCTTTAATGAAGTCCCCCAATTACATACCCGCCGAATGACTTTAACATTTCCGATTGTTCGACAAGCGCGGCATCTTGTGGCCTACGTTCAAGGTGAGAATAAACAAGATCTTTTCCATAAACTTGTGCACCCTTTAGGTAGGGATACCTTTCCTATAGAACGAGTAGGAACTCCTCTAAATCCTGTGCAGTGGGTACTATCTTCTGATAGTTGTAGAAAAACGGATCTAGCGGATATTCCGGCCGATTGTAAATTAGAGATGTTCTAACTTCTTCTTCGATTACGAATAGCCATCTGTTGTCGATTTTTAAAAGACCATAGTTGCAGGCAAATCCATTCAAGACAACTTGGTGCAGAAGAATAGGAATCCAACGCTTGCACAGCACGAGTGATGATAGACAAGACTTCTTCTAAAGGATAGACTGGCATAGTCTTGATTTCGTTTAGGAGATCCGGATATGCAAGTAATGACACTGGCACCTTTTTTGCTAAAAGAAACCGATCCCTGAATAGTTGTAGAAGGACCGTTAGCATAGCCTTGGTTTTGTCTCGCAGCACCTGTTTATCTTCATCAGCTGTTCCTTTTACTTGAGAGCCTATGCGTGTCACAGACTCCTTACCCTGTGCTAAACCAATCAAAAACGCGATATCCTTTTTACTAACTAAAGTCTTTTCCTCCATAGGAATACGAAATGACACACATCTAGATCGAATAGTAGGAGGCAGTCTCTGAGGCAAAGCGGATACTAGTATAAACATACCGTACTGTGGTGGATCCTCTAAAAGCTTCAAAAAAGCTGAGATCGCATCTAGTGTTATTCTATCGGCCTCATAAATAATATAAATTTTATATGGGCTTTCATAAGGATGAATCCAAATATCCTTTCTAATTGCACGGGGTGTCTCAATCGTATGAAGACGTCCTTTCCCCTGAGGAGAGTACTCGTGCATGTCTGGATGCAGTTTATTAGCTAACTTGTAAGCAGCTTCGGGTAAGGTTTCTTTGATAATTAGAGAAGCATATTCATAAGCTCGAGCTGATAAATTGGATAAATCCTGCCCATGTAAAATGATAGCAGAAGGAAGCTTCTGATCACGCACTCTCTGTATAAGAGCCTCCCAAGCAGCACTCTCCATTACCTCCCCCTGTCTATATCAATGCACGAATCTGTAAGAGAGCTTGGTCAACAGAAGCCTCTGTTGGCAAGAGGGCATCTAAAACCTTGTACCTATCTGGAGCTTTTTCTGCTAAAGCAAGAAATCCTTCTCTGACAGACTGGTGGAAAATTTGTGGTTTTTGCTCAAATTTATCCAGATGTTTCTGACGAGCCTTTCGTAGTAATCCTTCTCTTGCTGGGATATCCAATAAGAATGTGATGTCTGGCAAGAACGGCTTATCTCCCACAACATGATAACATAAGTTCGTAACAAAACTCTCCCCTAAGCCTCCAGCAATTCCTTGATATACAATAGTAGAATCGTGAAAACGATCGCTTATAACCGTCTTCCCAGACTTAAGAGCAGGTATGATCTTTTCCTGAATGTGTTGTGCACGAGCTGCTAAAAACAACAACAATTCTGCATATGGAGATATTTTTTGTTCTGGATCCAGAAGAAGGCCTCGAACACTGTCTCCAAGAGAGCATCCCCCTGGCTCTCTCGTAGTGACAATTTCTCTGCCTTCTTCTATTAAACGCTTAGAAAGTGCTTGTATAAACTGAGTTTTCCCAGCACCTTCTCCGCCTTCTACTACAATAAACACGCTATTCCTCTATTGTATCCTGCCCAGATTGAACACTTGCTGCAAGATTTTCTTCCGTTTCCACTGATTCTGTATTTATGGATAGTTTTTCCATAGCAACAAGCGTATCTCCTTCTCGAAGATTGACAAGACGAACACCTTGTGTGGCTCGTCCCATTACCCGCACATCTTGCATGTTAATTCGGATTGCTTGTCCTTGAGCAGACATAAGTAGGATACTATCACAATCCGTTACCGAAATAGCTCCTAATACATCTCCATTTCTTTGGTTAATCACGATTGAACGAACACCAACACTTCCGCGATTTGTTTCTCGGAAATCACAAACTAGCGAACGTTTCCCAAATCCATTATCACACACAACTAGAACGCTTTGATCTTCAGTTACAACTTGACAGCTGACTACAAAATCTTGTTCATTTTTTAGAGAAACACCTCGAACTCCTCTAGCAGCTCGTCCCATTGGACGAACCTTATCATGAGGGAAGCGAACTGCCATTCCAAGACGTGTAAATAACATAACTTTCTCTTCATCGTTCGCTATATGACGAGCAGCTATAAGCTCATCCCCATCATCGATCTCGAGAGCTCGTATTCCTTTTTTACGAGGGCTGCCAAAGGCATCTAAGGAGACTTTCTTGACAACACCCTTCTTGGTAGCTAAAAAGAGGTATTCTCCTTGCTCGAACCGTTTTACATTAAGCACCGCAGCAACTTGTTCTCCGGGACGGATTCCTTCCAGGAAATTAATAATAGGTTTCCCTTTTGCTTTACGTTCTCCTTCAGGAAGCCGCCATACTTTCAACCAGTAACACTGACCGAAGTTGGTGAAGATCAGTAAGTAATCTTTCGTGGATGCGGAGTAAACAGCTTTCAAAAAGTCGGAACCTTTCTTCATATCGAATCCAGTGACTCCTTGCCCGCCACGTTTTTGTTCGCGGAAAACTTTAACTGGCATACGCTTCACATAATCATCCCCAGAAATTGTGATGATTACAGACTCATCTGAAATAATATCTTCTATGTCCCGAACATCTCCTGCGTCCATTTCAATTCTAGTACGACGAGGCGTCTTATGAACTTTATGTAATTCTTGCAGTTCTTCACGAATGATATCTTTAACTAACTCTTCTTCAGCTAGAACCTTACGATAATAAGTAATCTTTTCTAACAGCTCGCTATACTCTTTTTGTACTTTATCTGCTTCTAAACCGGTGAGTTGGTACAATCGCAATTCAAGAATAGCTAATGCTTGTGCTTCTGAAAAACTAAATAGTTCAACCAGCTGTTGTTTTGCGTGTTCTTTATTTGAACTTTCTCGAATGGTTTTTACTACTTCGTCCATACAAGAAAGTGCTTTTAAGAAGCCTTCTAGTATATGCGCACGAGCTTCCGCTTTATTTAACTCATAACGAGTTCTTCTTTGGATAACGTCCATACGATGACGAATCCAAGCAGAAATCATTCTATGAATATTCATAGTGCGCGGAAGATTTTTATCTAGAGCCAACATATTAGCTCCAAACGTCACCTGCACATCTGTGAATTTATACAGACGATTGATAACAACTTCAGAGGATTCTCCTTTTTTCAGCTCCAGCACGACACGAATCCCGTCTTTGTCAGACTCATCGCGGACATCCGATATTCCTGTTAAGGTCTTTTCGTTGATTAACTCCGCTATCTGCTCAATTAATCGTGATTTATTTACGTTGTAAGGCATCTCTGTGAGAATAATATTTTCTCGTTGCTTGTCCGAGTTCTCCTCTACGTGCATACGAGCGCGCAAACGTAACTTTCCTCTTCCTGTATAATAGGTAGAACGAATCCCTTCTGTACCACAAATAATCCCTCCTGTAGGGAAATCTGGGCCAGGCATTACCTCCAAAATATCTTCAATAGAGGTTTGACTGTTAGCCAAAACTAATAGCGTAGCCTCAATTAATTCCCCTAAATTATGCGGTGGAATATTTGTTGCCATCCCTACCGCGATGCCTGAGGAGCCATTACAAAGTAAATTGGGGAATTTTGAAGGAAAAACTACAGGTTCATATTTAGTTTCATCGTAGTTAGGGACCATATCTACAGTATCTTTATCTAGGTCCTCTAACAAAAAGATAGCGCTGTGAGTCAGGCGAGCCTCTGTATATCGCATGGCAGCAGCTGGATCCCCGTCGATGGATCCAAAATTCCCTTGACCATCAACAAGAGGGTATCGCATGGCCCAATCCTGTGCCATCCTTACTAAAGTAGGATAAATGACACTTTCTCCATGAGGGTGATAATCTCCGGAAGTATCACCGCAAATTTTTGCGCATTTTCTGTGCTTTACTCCTGGAGTCAGATTTAATTGTTTCATAGCGTATAAAATACGTCGCTGAGAAGGTTTTAATCCGTCCCTAGCATCAGGCAAAGCGCGGGAAATAATTACCGACATGGAATAACGAAGGTAGCTCTCCTTCATTTCCTCTTCAAGATTTTTAGGGACGATGATTTCTTCTTTATTTAGCATGGTAGTTCTGTCTCCTAAATATCTAAATTATTCATCCGAATGGATAAAGCGTGACTCTCAATGAACTCACGTCTTGGAGGTACCTCTTCTCCCATTAACATTGTAAAGATATGGTCTGCTTCGACCGCATCCTTTAAAGAGACTCTAACGAGAGTCCTTTGCTCAGGATTCATTGTTGTATCCCACAACTGATCTGCATTCATCTCTCCAAGACCTTTATACCGTTGAATCTCAATTCCTTTTCTTCCAAGGCCTTTTAAGTAGTCTATTACCTCTTTCAAGGTGTAACAAACATACGGAGATATTTTCGGATCTTCTGTAGAAACTGTAATACCAGATCCTTTTGGATGGAGGTAATTCCGGATATCGTAACCGTAATCACCTAAATCGCGCTGAAGTTCTTCGAGAACAGAACCTTTATATAATTCTAAAATCCGCGAAGCAGATTCTTCATTGGCAGCAATAGCTGCTTCCTTCTCTTCATGAGAATGGAGATAACTGCCTCCCTGCTTCCCACTTTCTGGAGGATAGTAATACAAAGGATAAGCTCCGTCTCGGAACATATCCAAGAATTCAGAAAATGGAATCGCTTTTTTCTCTAAAGAAACAATAAAACTTTCGACCTCTAGAATAAGATTAACGAACGTTTCTAAAGCTTCCCCTCTCAGATCCCTTAAGGTGTCATCAAAAACTATCTGGCTTTCTTTTGTTCCTAAGTTCAGCAAATAGCCATCCATCTCTTTTTCTGAGAGAATGTAACGGAAATCTTTTTTCTTGCTCACTCGATATAAAGGAGGTTGCGCAATATAGACGCATTCATTTTCTATCAAAGCGGACATATGTCTATAGAAGAATGTTAGCAACAAGGTTCGAATATGAGAACCGTCCACGTCAGCATCTGTCATAATAATAATACGTTTATAACGCAATTTGCTGAGGTTGAAATTATCCTTCCCAATTCCACATCCTAAAGCTGCTATAATGCTTCCAATTTCCTGGTTTTGGAAAACTTTTTGTAAACGAGCTTTCTCAACATTCAGGATCTTACCACGAATAGGAAGAATTGCTTGAAAACGACGATCTCGTCCCTGCTTAGCTGAACCTCCCGCAGAGTCTCCTTCCACAATATACATTTCACATTTTTCAGGATCTTTTTCCAAGCAGTCAATTAACTTACCTGGTAAGCGAGCGCTATCTAAAGCACTTTTCCGAAGAGTTAGCTCTCTAGCTCTCTTAGCAGCTTCTCTAGCTTGGGCTGCAACGAACACCTTGTCTACAATCGTTTTAGCAATTTGAGGATTTTCTTCAAAAAATGTGGTTAACACCTCACCACTAATTTGCTGAGAAACCGATCCGACATCACTATTTCCAAGTTTTTGTTTTGTTTGCCCTTCAAACTGAGGATTGGGCACTTTAACGGAAACAATTGCTACTAGCCCCTCTTTGATGTCTTCTCCAGTCAAAGACAACTTGTCACTTTTAGATAGATTATGAGCTTTAATATAGGAGTTTACTGCCCGAGTAAGAGCCGTAGAAAATCCTGTTAAATGAGTTCCGCCTTGTCTTGTAGGAATATTATTAGCGTAAGAATAGATTAATTCGGAGTAACCAGAATTCCACTGTAAAGCGGCCTCAAATTCTATATCCCCATCATCTCCAGGTCTCGATCCCTGCATATAAATAGGATTTGGGAAAAGAATTTCTTTATTTTGGTTGAGGTAACTGACGAATGATTGAATTCCGCCTTCATAGAAGAAAACGACTTTATCAAATCCCGTATCACGGTCATCTTCAAAAACAATCGTGACTCCACGATTTAAAAATGCTAATTCTCGCAAACGCTTCATTAAAATCGCGCGATCAAAAACGCACGTAGAGAATATAGCTGGATCTGGATAAAAGAGAACTTCTGTACCTCGTTTGTCTGTAGGACCAAGCACCTGTAAAGTCGTTAACGGAGCGCCTCTTGAAAACTCCATGCTATACGCTTGTCCATCTTTAAATACTTTTGCAATGAATTTTTCGGACAGAGCGTTAACGCACGAAACTCCTACTCCATGCAAGCCTCCAGAAACCTTATAACTGTCTTTATCAAATTTACCTCCCGCATGTAGTACGGTAAGAACCACCTCTAAAGCGGAAATTTCGCGTCCTTGCTTGGCAGATTCTTTTTCGTGAATCTGAATAGGAATTCCTCGACCGTTATCCGAAATAGAAATACCTCCGTCTTCCAATATGCGAACAACGACCTCGGTACAAAAACCCGCCATTGCCTCATCGATACTGTTATCCACCACTTCATAAACCAAGTGATGCAATCCGGTAACTCCTGTATCACCAATGTACATTCCAGGACGCTCACGAACAGCTTGCAATCCTTCTAAAACGGTGATGGCTGATGCGTCGTATTTCTTTTCTTGTGCGTCCATAACTATCCTAATAAAAAGCGTATCTCTTTAACTTTGGCACCGGGAACTGCTGAATGAATTCGGGATATCAACTCTTTTTGAGAGCTTTGTTTTAATACAGCATATAACGAAGCATTACGGACTTTAATCGATAAAATTCCATCCTTAAGCCCTATAGCCTGAGTCATCCCATTATACTTCTTTCCTAGAATTTCATACCACGCCTCTATGACCTCTTGTGGCTTGCCCGCAAGAATTTTTCGCAAATGAGACAAATGGTCCCGGAGAAAATGTTTTGCATGCTTAATGGGAGAATCTGTTCGACTTGGTTTTCTACGACGAAAACTAGGTAGATTTTGAGGATAAAAAGACACAACGCTCCTTCGATATGCGCAAGCACACCTTCCTTCGCAGAAGGCTCAGGAAGAAGGCCCTTATACTTGTTGCGAACTAAAAAAGTCAAAGTATTAGCGCTAATTCTAGTAAATCCTTGGATTCTTAAAATGGGTAGTTAACTGATTAACAATCATTGGAAACTAAATCATTAATCGACTCACTTTTAGATGTCTTAGGCAAAACTTTACAACAGAAACCATCTAAATGAACCACTTCACCTCTTTGTCCTAGAATAAATAATTCATCCCAAACGCGAACAAAATTTTGATCCGTATCGATTCCTTCTTCTAACAACCGTTCTCCATTACGGCCTATTTTACCAGCTTTGACTAATTCAACTACATGGCTGCCCACAGCGATGTATTTAGGAGCATGACTAAGATCTAAATCTTTCTGCAGAATGACTGGACGCTCTTGTTGGACTTCCTCCGGACCAGACAAGGGAATCCCTGGCTCACAAGTATAAGAAGCTTCTTCAATAAGAGGAGTCGCCTGCTCTTCTTGGATAACAGGTTCTTTAAACAGATCCTGTTTTGTTAGAATCACGTATTTTTCCATGCTGCTTCGGATGTGACAAAATTCTAAAACAGCTAATAGAAGCCCGGTGGCTAATACAACCCCACCAAGAAACAAAACTCCCAAACAAACAGAAAAAGCTCCACCAACAGCTGCAGCACACGCTCCAACAATAGCCAAACTGTGCCCAGCACAAATAAAGATAACGAGACCTCTTTACTACCTTGAATTATACTGGGTATTCGCGGTCGAATTGTCCAAGACAATGTATTCTGTGAAGCTTCTTGTCCAACCGATTGCACAAACTCCTCCTTTCTTGTTTTTTTGAGATCAAACAAGTAGATGGCGGAAGAGTTTCTACTAAACCCGAGAAAAACACAAAAAGAATCTCATAATCGCGCCGTTTTATATACGGTCATTTAAAATTCCCTCTCGAATTTCTCGCATGACTTTTTGCATATGATGCATGTTGTGAATGGACGCCCAGATACCCGCATTTGGCTCATGTACTTTAAACAAATGTCTTAAGTAGGCGCGCGTTATGCCTTGAGAGCATGCAAGACATGAACACCCAGGCTCTATAGGATTTAGGTCAGAAGAGTACCGTTGATTATTAATTTTTAGAGGGCCTTGTAATGTCAAAATCATGCCATGTCGCGCAGCTTTAGTCGGATAAGAGCTATCAAAAGAATCTATTCCGAAACCAACAGTGGCCCAAATAGAGGGCAAATCTCCTATCCCTAGCAGATGTCTAGGTCTTTCTGCTGAAAGATTTGCAGCGGTAACACCCACCACCTCTACGATATCTTGAAGATTTTTCCCCAAACTGCCTCCAATAGCAGAGCCATCGAAAGGCAAATCTTCTACGAATTTACAGCCAAGTTTTCTTTGATCAGGGAAAGTCCCCCCATGAATGACTCCGTACATGGACTGAATTCCAGGATTTTTTAAATGATAATCCAAAGAACGTTTCTCCCAAACGTAAGTGCGTTGAGATGACTGGTGAAAATATGTGGGATCTGCATGAAAGGGCAGCAGCTCATCTAAAGGAAGAATGATATCAGCGCCCAAATCTTTCTGCGCTTGTACAGAAATTTCTGGAGAAAGAAATAGCTTACGGCCATCTCGGTAGGATTTAAAGTGTACCCCGTCATCATTAACTTTAATGATGGTGTTTCCTCCTTTTTTCTTCCCGCAACTTTTAATCTCTTCAGCTACAGAACCATATGCCAAGCTAAAAATTTGAAATCCCCCGGAATCTGTAATAATAGGCGCATTGCGACCAATAAATTGGTGTAATCCACCCATAGCAGCAATAGCTTCTGCTCCCGGATGCACTATCAGATGATAGGTATTGCAAAACATTAGCGGGATATTGCTATGATCTAAAACCCCTTTTAGAGCTCCATTTGTAGCCACAGGAACAAAAGCCGGTGTATCAATATACCCATGCGCCGTCTCTATCCGACCTACTCTAGCCCTAGATTTTTTTGATTGATGCAGAATCTCAAAACGTAAAGCCACAAATCCACTCCTTTATCTAAGCGAATTCTAAAAAAATAATAAAATTCATAAATCATTCTAAAGAGAGAGGGAGAAAAGACATAGTGAAAAAAGCCCGAAGAAAACCTTTGTCTTCGGACTCACCCACTATTTGAAAAATAAAACATTTAGAGTACCGGTGATCAATAGGAAGATGACCATCGACATGATATCGTTAAGAGCTGTAACAATCGGACCAGAAGCTAAAGCCGGATCAACGCCGATTTTTGCAAAGAAGAAAGGAGAAAGAACTCCTAGAGTAGTAGCAGTTAACGAAGCACCGAGTATCCCCACAGAAACGGTAACCCCTAACTGGACTCCTCCCGTAGCAAACAACCCAAGTCCCAAGCATCCCATACAACAGACAACTAGACCACAAAGAATCCCTAAAGCAACCCCTGTTAACAATCCAATGCTCATTTCTTTAAGAATGGTCTCTCTTCTTCTACCAAAAGAAAGCGTTCCTGTTGCCATACTACGAACAAGAATCGTGCTGCACTGCACTCCCACGTTTCCCGAAAGACCATTCACTAAAGGAATGAAGAAAATGACCATGGCTAAAAGAGTAGGGGCAATTTTTTGAAAATATGCCATTACCGAAGCGCTGACAAGTCCCGCACATAAGGTAATAAGTAACCAAGGTGCCCGCAATAAGAATCGTTGCACAACATGGCAGTCGTGATATCCAACATCTTCTGTCGTCCCCGCCATTCTAGCAATTGTTTCGTCTGCGATATCTTCTATTGTTTCAACCACATCTTCATATGTGATAGCCCCTATCAAAAAGTTTTCTTCGTCCACTACAGGTAAAACAGCGACTTTATACCGCTCCACAAGGTCCACAACTTCTTCTCTAGTTGTATCAGCTAATACCTTATGTTCTATAGGACGCATGATTTGCTTTAAGGGCATTTCTGGCGAAGCAATAATTAAACTTCTATCTGTTACAAAACCCTGCAACTCCCCTTTAAAGTCTAAGACAAAAACTAGTCGGGTCAAATCAATGCCAGGATTATTGCGTATGCAAGTGGCAACTTCTTTAACGGTTGTTTCCATTAAAAAGGCAAAAAACTCATTGGTCATGAGTCGCCCAGCCGTATTCCTTCCATGCTTTTGTAAATCACGAATCTTTAAGGCTTTCTTAACGTCGATTAAATCTAAAATTCTTCGATATCTTCGGTCAGGAATATCATCGAGAACCCAAATCGCTTCGTCTGGAGGCATTTGTTCTATAAGAGCGCAAATTTCTCCATCCGATAGATTGCGGAAAATAGCCCATCGCGAAGCGGAATCCGTATTAATAATAAAAGCAATCTTGGAAGCTATACTATCGAGATTCTTATAAAGAATAGAGCGTGAATCCGAAGGTAGACATGATACCGCATACGCTAAGTCAATAGGATTATATATACTGACTATTGATGTTAAATCTTGCGAATGTTCCCCTGCTGTTAGGGTATCAAAAGCTTCTTCTAGTTTAAAACATAGTTCATCATCTAGATGACTAGTTTTAGAATCCATAAGACTTCCGGAAGTTAGCGCAACATCCAATTTTTCTTCGTTTCTATTTTGCTCTTTCACGCCCTTCTCCGTTCTTTATATAAAGACTCTTAAAAGTCGTCTATTAGCGACACATTCGGTCTAAAGTCTCGCCAAATCTAATACCTCAGACTATCTATTAAGAGACTTTTTTACGAAAACGACAAAAAGTCTTCCGAGACTCTTAAACAAGAGTCCTTCACTATAAAAAGATACTTTACAAACAGATACACTTAGGCAGCGACCCTAAATTATTTTGCACTGTAAGCTTCGTTTCTTCTGACAAATGAAAACAAGGAATTAGCCGTCAGACACCCATGCCTCGGATCCTCCGCCTAATCCTCGACTACATGATGAAGATTTTACTGTAGATCTGCAAGCAAAATCGCTTTACCTGCTAAAAACTTTAGCAGTTTAAAACTAAAAGCTGGCCAACCTTCCTGGAACAGCCCCATATAAAAATGATGCCAGATACTCTTTACTTTCGGGGAAAGATTGTATTGATGGCCGTGCTCCAGAGATGATTACCCCATCTTTCAGAAGAAACAGTTGTACCGGCTGGAAACAACCAAGCAAATACCAAGCATTTTGCCCTAACCCGGAGCGCGTCCCTCCTCCCTCGAACATATAATTTTTTTCACAAAAAATCCCCCAAACTCCTCGCGAACGAATCACGTCATTATTCCAATCTCGTTCCAAACTGGCTAAAACCACTCTACCTGACAAAGGATTTAGCAACCCATATAAGTTCGCTAAATAACAGGCTGCTCCGTAAAAAGGGGCCTTAACAGCTTTCAACAAAGAGCGAGTCATTTCTCGAACGATATCAGAACAAACAAACCTTTCCTCTTTAGGGATGTCTGTCTGATAGTTTTGACGCACCATCTGGAATAGGATATAGAAGGGAACAATGAAAAAGCGGAAAATATTGTACAGCATCCGCATTATGGAAAAGATAGGTAATAGAATACTGGTAACGACGCAAATAACGGTCCGAGCGTCCATGGGAGGATATGTATAAACGGGTGCAATCCCTGACCCTGTTCTATCTAAAAGCGAAACATCCATATACATATCGGGCTCTTGGATCGGCCGGATGAATTCTCCTTCTTTTTCACACAGGATAACCCGCTCCCATTGCCGAGAGATAAAAGGTTGTATCTTCTTCCCGTATAAAACATCCACTTTACCAGCGATTCTAAAAAGAATAGCTAGCCCCCCTCCAAATAAAATAAAGGGAAGAATCGCTATAGCAAACATTTTAGGAAAGGTCAGCACTCTTGAATTAGCTAGATAGGCTATCCGACAACAAATCCACCCTAAAACAACAAGAACCCCTACAACAAAACTAATAGCACGAGCCAAAGATGGTCGATAAGAAGAAGCGTTTAAACTACACCCGGTTATACGTTTCTGAGTAGCTCTCCAAGCTGAGCTATTAGGGAAAGATTTCGCGGTCACAGGACGCAATCTAACCTCCGCAGGAGGGAGATTTAGAGACATAGAAACCATTTTAATTCTAACCTTCTAAAAATTTTACTTTTACAAAGTTGAAGCCATTCTTTTGTCCCAAGTATTAGACTAGATTTTACTAATTAAAAAAACCGTTTTATTTCTAAGTCGACTAATCAAGAAATATCAACCGCTGGTTTAATAAAACCCAACTATTTATAATGCTATTTCATTTCTTTTGCAAAAACTCTCTACTTTAAATTAATTTGGACTTTAAAACCTTTATGGCAACAACAGTTAATCCTAATTACTCTCTTCCTTTTTGTGAGAAAATGGTTTCCTCAGCTACGTTAGCTGCTCATTCTTTTTTTAATCATATCAAACTTTTGATTCCGCTTCTTGTAGGATATTTTTGCATATTATTAGGAGCTCTAATCTTAACAGGTGTGATTACGACTATACCCTCTATTGCAGCAAGCTACTTTCTTTCTCTGGGAGTTACTTTGGTTATCGTCGGGGCAGGTTTATGCGCAGCCTTTAAACGCCCTCTCTTCTCTGTCACTCAATCTAAAGCCTCAACTCTTCTGCATATCTCTTGCGATTAACGCCTTGCTTGATTAACAATCTCATGATACGATCCTCTCCTTCCAAAATGTTTCCCTCTTTTTTAAGTGTTCGCTATGTTGACACTAGGCTTAGAAAGTTCTTGCGATGAAACATCCTGTTCTCTTGTCCAGAACGGGAAAATCTTAGCAAATAAAATTGCTTCTCAAGACATTCATGCTTCTTATGGAGGAGTGATCCCTGAATTAGCTTCTCGCGCTCATCTACAAACATTCCCAGAACTGCTGACTGCAGCAACGCAAAGCGCGGGAGTCTCTTTGGAAGATATCGAATTAATTTCGGTAGCTAATACTCCTGGTCTTATTGGAGCCCTATCTATCGGTGTAAACTTTGCAAAAGGGTTGGCAAGTGGGCTGAAAAGACCTCTCATAGGAGTGAACCATGTAGAAGCGCATTTATATGCCGCTTGCATGGAAGCTCCCGCCACTCAATTCCCTGCTCTAGGGCTTGCTATTTCTGGTGCCCATACATCTCTATTTCTCATGCCTGATGCCACAACTTTCCTTTTAATAGGAAAGACTCGAGATGATGCTATTGGCGAGACTTTTGATAAAGTAGCTCGTTTTCTCGGCTTGCCTTACCCAGGAGGACAAAAATTAGAAGAATTAGCTCGAGAAGGTGATGCAGATGCATTTGCCTTTTCTCCAGCTCGAGTTTCTGGTTATGATTTCTCTTTCAGTGGACTAAAAACAGCCGTCTTATATGCTTTAAAAGGCAACAACAGCTCAGCAAAAGCACCTTTTCCTGAAGTCTCTGAAACACAGAAACGAAACATTGCAGCATCGTTTCAAAAAGCTGTTTTTATGACTATTGCTCAAAAACTTCCTGATATTGTAAAAACGTTTTCTTGCGAGTCTTTGATTGTTGGTGGGGGCGTAGCAAACAACAGTTACTTTCGTCGCTTGCTAAATCAAATATGCTCTCTTCCGATATACTTCCCTTCTTCGCAGTTATGTTCAGACAACGCTGCAATGATAGCTGGGTTAGGAGAGAGACTGTTTTGCAATCGCACACATGTTTCTAAGGAGGTCATTCCATGCGCAAGATATCAGTGGGAATCTGCTTGCTCCTAGCATTAGCAACTTCTGGATGTTCAAAATCCTCCTCTAACGCAACCCATCGGTCTCCAGCTACTCACACAGTTGCTGTAAGCGTAAAAGATGATCCTCGCACATTTGATCCTCGAGAGGTTCGCCTTCTTTCTGATATCAATTTGATTCATCATCTCTATGAAGGATTGGTACAAGAAACTCCTTCTGGAGAAGTCTTCCCTGCTTTAGCGGAGAGTTTCTTCTTATCCGAAGATAAAAAAACTTATACTTTCAACTTGAAAAAAGCTTTTTGGAGCAATGGAGATCTTATTACCGCTCATGATTTTGTTCGTTCCTGGAATGATGTGTTACAAAATCGTGTCGCTAGTATTTATTCTTTCGCCTTTCTCCCTATTGACGTGAATAAGGATTCTGGATTTTTTGCCAAAGATGATCATACTCTTGTTATCAATCTCCTCACTCCAACTCCACATTTTCTAAAGCTGCTTACCCTCCCCGTATTTTATCCTGTGCATTCGCAGCATCAGATACAGAAAGAAGAAAAATCTCTTCCGATATCTACTGGAGCTTTTTTCTTAAAAGAGAAGAAAGACCGAAGATGGTTAAAGCTAGAGAAGAGCCCTTACTACTATAATAAAGACCAGGTAGCTGTACAGGAGATCTGTATACACATCATTCCTGATCAACAAACTGCTTCTGCTTTATTCAACCAAGGGAAGCTAGATTGGCAAGGTCTCCCTTGGGGACATAGTATTCCGCAAGAAACTTTAGCCACAACAAACAAACGACGAGCTCCCCGATCATTTGATATATCTGGTACTTCCTGGCTTACATTTAACACTGCCAAAAAGCCTTTTAGTCATTCCAAGCTTCGCCAAGCTTTGAGTCTAGTTTTAAACAAAGAAGCTCTTGCCTCCTTGGCTTTTGTTAAACCTGCAAAACATCTCCTTCCTGCACATTTGCACACCTACCCAGAGCAGCCTTCTTATAAGCAACAAGAGGCCATCACTTTAGCTAAATCTTTACTAGAAGAAGCTCTGACTGAGCTTAACATGACTATTAAGGATCTAGAGAAGTATCCTCTTACCTTTTCCGCAACGTCTACTATGAACTCACAGATAGCTCAGATGTTGCGCGATCAGTGGCGAAGAAGTTTAGGAATTACTTTCCCTATCTGCGGGAAAGAATATGCTTTGTTGCAAAACGATCTAATAGGCAATACTTTCTTTATGTCTATAGGTGGCTGGTTTGCCGACTTTTCTGACCCTTTAGCGTTTCTTTCCATTTTCTCCTCGAAAGGAGTCAAACCTTATGCTTTACAAGATCCTCAATTTGATCAACTGATTCTCTCTATAGAAACGGAAAAAAACCCTCAAAAACGCTCAGCTTTAATTTCCGAAGCTTCTCTATACATAGAAAGACAAAACGTCATAGAACCCCTCTATCACGACGTGTTCCATTATACAACAAATAATAAACTTTCTTTTGTTAGACTACATCCTTCGGGCCTAGTTGATATGCGGTATGCTAAAAACTCTTAAAAGATGTTTTTACTCCGTGCGTAGAAAAGATTCTCTCTTTAAAATGCGGAGAGGTCTTGTCTAGAGAGTGTTAAATTATCACTCTTGGCAAAGGCCTTTTATGTTTTCAACTTGTTATCTGTGATTAGATCGCAATACAATATACAAAGGAATCTACTATGCTCAGCTACATAAAGAGGCGGCTGTTGTTTAATTTGCTTTCTTTATGGGTAGTAGTGACTCTAACGTTTTTTATTATTAAGACGATCCCCGGAGATCCTTTTAATGATGAAAACGGAAACATCCTTTCGCCAGAAACTTTAGCACTATTAAAGAATCGTTACGGGTTAGATAAGCCTTTATTCACCCAGTATCTTATCTATTTGAAATGTCTGCTAACACTAGATTTCGGGGAATCTCTTATCTACAAAGATCGTACTGTGATCAGTATTATTGCTGCCGCTCTTCCATCTTCCGCTATTCTTGGACTTGAAAGCTTGTGTTTATCCCTCTTCGGAGGCATTACTCTTGGAATTCTGGCAGCTTTCTATAAAAAAAGCTGCGGCCGAACTATTTTCTTTTCTTCTGTGATTCAGATATCAGTACCCGCCTTTGTTATAGGAGCCTTTTTACAATATGTTTTTGCTATAAAATATTCTTGTCTACCCATAGCTTGCTGGGGGAATTTCTCTCACACCTTATTGCCCTCAATAGCTTTAGCAATTGCTCCTATGGCATTCATTACTCAGCTAACCTGTGCCTCTGTTTCCGCCAATTTAAAAAAAGATTACGTCTTATTAGCTTACGCTAAAGGACTTTCTCCTTTTAAGGTGTTAATAAAACACATTTTGCCCTACGCTTTATTCCCTGTGATTTCGTACTCAGCTTTTCTTATAACAACTTTAATGACTGGAACCTTCTCTATAGAAAACCTTTTCTGCATCCCCGGTCTTGGGAAATGGTTCATTTGCAGTATTAAACAAAGAGACTACCCTATCACCTTAGGACTTTCTGTGTTTTACGGGGCCTTTTTCATGCTAACTTCACTTTGTTGCGACCTTCTGCAAGCGTGGATAGATCCACAAATTCGTTATTCTTATGGGAAAGAACGTTCTAAATAATAATTTAATAAAGGATTTCTAAAACAAACTCATGTTTCGATCTAGTTCGTCTCATACTTGGCGCTACATTCGTACAAACAAAATGCTTGTATTGGGCTGTCTAACTTTAGCTGTTTTGGTCCTAGCCGCAACATTTCTTCCCTACCTTTATCCTGATTACGAAAGAACTTTTCCCGAACATGCTCTTCAGTCTCCGAGCAAGGCGTTTCCTTTTGGAACAGATAATTTAGGCCGATGCATGTTGGCTCGAACTCTTCAAGGCATCCGGCTCTCTTTGCTCATCGCAGTCTCTGCTACAATTATTGACGTATGCTTGGGACTACTGTGGTCTACACTAGCTCTTGCCAGTGGAAAAAAAGTGGCAGATATTATGAGCCGGATTACAGAAATTTTGTTTTCTATTCCGCGCATTCCTGTCATTATTCTTTTATTAGTTATTTTTAATCACGGAATCCTTCCCCTTATTTTAGCAATGACAATAACTGGCTGGATTCCTATAGCTCGTATTATTTATGGTCAGTTTTTACTGTTAGAAAATAAAGAGTTTGTGTTGTCTGCTCGAGCTTTACAAGCATCAACGTTTCATATTTTAAGAAAACATCTCCTTCCCAATTCTCTAGGGCCAATTATTTCTACTTTAATTTTTACAATCCCTAATGCTGTATACACAGAAGCTTTCATCGGTTTCCTTGGACTGGGAATACAACCTCCTTACGCCAGTCTGGGGACTCTTGTAAAAGAAGGCATTCATTCTTTAGCTTACCATCCTTGGCTCTTCTTTATACCTTCGTTTTTTATGATCATTGTCTCTGTAAGTTTTAATTGTATAGGAGAAGGTCTACGAACCAAATTGTTAGAGGAAAATACTCTTGTCTGAAGATTTATTAAAAATTGATAATCTAGTCGTCTCCGTAAAAGATTCCAATCAACGATTAGTCAATCACTTGTCGCTCACTATCAAGCGATGCCAAAGTATGGCACTTGTAGGAGAAAATGGTTCGGGGAAAACAACCGTTTCTAAAGCAGTTTTGGGGTTTCTCCCCGATAATTGTTACATCCAATCTGGAAGAATCCTTTACTCCAGCACAGATATTACACGCTTATCTCGTAGACAACTTCAAACAATCCGCGGGAAGAAAATCGCAACTATTTTCCAAAATGCCATGGGAACCCTGACTCCTTCTATGCGTGTAGGAGCTCAAATTGTAGAAACCCTAAGATATCATTTCGATATGTCTAAAGAAGAAGCTTTCTCTAAAGCAAGAGAACTGCTTGAGAGTGTACACATCGAATCTCCTGATCGATGCCTACAATTATATCCCTTTGAGCTTAGCGGTGGCATGTGTCAACGAGTTAGCATTGCTATTGCTCTGGCAACCAATCCGGAACTCATTATTGCAGATGAACCTTCAACAGCGCTAGATTCTATATCCCAGGCTCAGGTATTGCGTGTACTGACACAAATTCACCAAAACCATTCTACAGCTCTACTACTCATCACTCATAATTTAGCTTTAGTATCTGAACTGTGTGAAGAAATGGCCATTATACGCTATGGGGAGATCGTTGAGCAAGGTCCTGTGCAAGAGCTACTGCACTCTCCGTCTCATCCTTATACCCAGCAACTGATCCGCGCTATTCCTAAAATTCCTAGTCCTAGCTATCTTTCACCTAAAGAACCTCTTGCAACAACCGCGTATTAACCTTTTAATTAGTTATGTCTACGTTAGTTTCTATTAAAGATCTTTCTCTTACTATTCGCAAACAACCTATTTTGAGAAACGTGCATCTTGAAATATGTCGAGGAGAATGCCTAACAATAGTCGGAGCAAGTGGATCTGGGAAAACCTCTCTAGCTTTAGCGATTTTGGGATTACTGCCTCCAGATGCTCAAGACTCGATCGATTTTCATCTTCCTCCAAAAACTCCAAGAACTAAAGCGGTGCAGATGATTTGGCAAGATGTCTATAGCAGTCTCAATCCCATGATGACTGTTCAAGAAATCATTGCCGAACCACTACACATCATGGGGGGTCTTTCTAAAAGCCAACAGCAAGAAGAAATTGCTCATGCATTGAAACTGGTTCATCTTCCTAAATCATTTTTATCTTTACGCCCTAATAAACTAAGCGGAGGGCAACGGCAACGCGTAGCTATAGCAAGGGCTTTGGTGTGTAAACCGGAATTAATTATCTGCGATGAACCTCTATCCGCATTAGATACTATGAACCAAAAATTGATTCTTGATTTATTTCAAACGATTAAGAATCAATATAACAATACTTTTTTATTCATCACTCACGATATGTCTGCTGCTTACACTTTAGCTGACAAAATAGCTGTTATGGACCGTGGATATTTAGTAGAAATAGCTTCTAAACAAGAGATCTTTTCCTCACCTAAACATATAAAAACTCGTGGGCTTCTTGATGCTATTCCAGCTTTTACTTTCTCTTTTTGATAATCTATCGTTATCCTGTAGCTCTTTGTTAATGCTTTTTTTTGTCATAAATCTATAATAGCGTTGCACGCTCTCGAACTGTTATCTTTTGCGTGTCAACTTAATGTGGTTTAGATTCGCCTTGTCTGCTTAGACTCCGAGCTCCATGGTCGTTGCTCTGCTACGGCCTGCTCGTTTTCTGAGAGTCCTTCCTTCCGTGAAAGGCTTGAAGGTTTGCACTCATATAGAGTCGTTGACAGAAGATTTTTGGCATGCTACGACCAGGAAATAATCGATTATTCACAAATCTTCAGAACTGGAGTAACTTTGACGATGGAAATCTCCCATATTTTGGAAGATCTCGTTTACGACAACGGGGTTCTTCCTAGAGAAGCCATAGAAGCTGCGATCGTCAAGCATCACCAAATCACTCCTTATTTACTCAAGATTTTGGAAGAAGCTATTGATCATGTGTCTGATATCATTGATGACGACTGCTATCAAGGCCATCTTTATGCTATGTACCTTTTAGCGCAATTTCGAGAAACTCGTGCTCTTCCGCTCATTATTAAGTTATTCTCTTTTGAGCAGGATATCCCTCATGCAATTGCTGGGGATGTGCTTACAGAAGATCTCTCCCGAATCTTAGCCAGTGTTTGTGATGACGTTGCTCTTATCCAAGAACTCATTGAAACCCCTCACGTAAATCCTTATGTGCAAGCCGCAGCCATTTCTAGTTTAGTGGCTCTCGTCGGCGTCCACAAGCTTTCCAGAGAAACAGCTATTCGTTATTTCGGAGAATTACTTAATTATCGGCTAGAAAAAAAGCCTTCCTTTGCTTGGGATAGTCTTGTTGCTTCCATTTGCGCTCTTTATCCTAAAGAACTTTTTTATCCTATTAGCAAAGCTTTTTCAGCTGGTCTGATAGATACATCTTTTATCAGTATGGAAGATGTAGAAACCATTATTCACGAAGAATCCATTGATTCTTGCTTAAAAGAAGTCCTCTCCTCCACAGATCTTATCAACGACACTTTAGAAGAGATGGAGAAATGGTTAGAAAGATTTCCTTTTGAGTCATAGTTTTTATCCAGATAAAATTATAGGGAGCCATGAATAAACACAAACGCTTCTTATCGCTCGTACTCTTAACATTTATCCTTCTCGGAATTTGGTTCTGCCCGCATTCTGATCTCATCGACTCCAAAGCGTGGCACTTATTTGCGATATTTACTACGACTATTATCGGAATCATTGTACAACCCGCTCCTATGGGAGCCATTGTTATCATGGGCATTTCTCTTCTGCTTGTGACCAAAACATTAACTCTAGATCAAGCTTTGTCCGGATTTCATAGCCCTATTACTTGGCTTGTATTTCTTTCGTTTTCCATAGCAAAAGGCGTGATTAAAACAGGTCTTGGAGAGCGAGTTGCTTACTTCTTTGTAAAAATATTGGGTAAAAGTCCTTTAGGATTGAGCTATGGCTTAGTTCTTACAGACTTTTTATTAGCACCGGCAATCCCTAGTTTGACAGCTCGCGCTGGAGGCATTCTTTTCCCTGTTGTTATGGGATTATCAGAGTCTTTCGGTAGTTCTGTAGAAAAAGGCACGGAAAAACTTCTCGGATCTTTTTTAATCAAAGTAGCTTATCAAAGCTCTGTAATTACAAGTGCTATGTTTTTAACTGCTATGGCTGGAAACCCTATTATTTCTGCCTTAGCAAGTCATTCTGGAGTAACGTTAACATGGGCAATTTGGGCTAAAACCGCAATCCTTCCAGGGATTATTAGCTTAGCCTGTATGCCTTTTGTACTCTTTAAACTATTCCCACCACAAATAACTAGCTGTGAAGAAGCTGTAGCAACTGCCAAAACTCGCTTAAAAGAAATGGGACCTTTAAATCAAGGCGAACGCATTATTCTTTTAATCTTTTCTCTTTTAATATCTTTATGGACTTTCGGAGATTCCATCGGCATCTCAGCAACAACCACAACATTTATAGGACTATCCCTACTCATTCTTACGAATATTCTTGATTGGCAAAAAGATGTTCTTTCTAACACTACTGCATGGGAAACCTTTGTCTGGTTCGGAGCTTTAATTATGATGGCTTCCTTCCTAAGCGCTTTTGGGTTTATTCATTTTGTAGGAGATTCTGTTATTGGGAGCGTTCAAGGTCTATCTTGGAAAATAGGGTTCCCTATACTCTTTCTTATTTATTTCTACTCTCACTATCTATTTGCGAGTAATACAGCACATATTGCAGCCATGTACCCTATCTTTCTTACAGTATCCATCTCCTTAGGCGCGAATCCTATGTTTGCTGCCTTAGCCTTAGCTTTTGCTAGTAATTTATTCGGAGGACTCACACACTACGGATCTGGTCCAGCTCCGTTATACTTTGGATCCCATTTCGTCTCCGTGCAAGAATGGTGGCGCTCTGGCTTTATTCTTAGCATAGTCAATCTAACCATTTGGTTGGGATTAGGAAGTTGGTGGTGGTACTGTTTAGGATTAATTCGCTAACGTGTTTGAGCAAAAGCTTATGTCGTCGAATAAACATGCTTCTCTTTGTCAAAAGACGCCTTCTTTGTGTCGGGAGCTTCAAAAAGCTCCTGCTCTTCTATTAACAGAAGACATAAGGTTTAAAGCTCTTCTTAATGAACGCATTGACTCTGTTGCAGAACTATTTCCATGCACTTATAACTCTCCCTACTACAAATTTATTTCGAAGTCCGATCTTTCCGCTGAGACCTCTCCCCTTAAAGTGGGCGTTATGCTTTCTGGAGGCCCAGCTCCTGGTGGGCACAATGTCATCTTAGGATTGCTACACAGTATTAAAAAGCTCCATCCGGATAGTCAGCTTTTAGGATTTATTCGCAATGGAGAAGGACTTCTCAATAATAATACTGTAGAAATCACAGATGAATTCATTGAAGAGTTTCGTAACTCTGGAGGCTTTAATTGCATAGGAACAGGTCGCACTAATATCATAACCGAAGAAAACAAAGCGCGCTGTTTACAAACAGCAAATGAACTCGATTTAGATGGATTAGTGATTATTGGAGGCGATGGTTCGAATACAGCCACGGCGATTCTTGCTGAATATTTTGCTAAGCATCAAGCAAAAACGGTATTAGTTGGTGTTCCTAAAACTATTGATGGAGATTTGCAGCACCTATTTTTAGACCTCACATTTGGGTTTGATACTGCTACTAAATTTTATTCATCCATCATCAGCAACATTTCTAGAGACACATTATCGTGTAAAGGCCATTATCATTTTATTAAACTAATGGGTCGGTCTTCTTCTCATATCACGCTAGAATGCGCACTACAGACTCACCCAAATATTGCTCTTATAGGCGAAGAGATTGCAGAAAAAAGCATCTCCTTAGAAACATTAATCCATGATATTTGTGAAACAATAGCAGATCGAGCTGCTATGGGGAAATACCATGGCGTTATTCTCATCCCTGAAGGAGTCATTGAGTTTATTCCTGAAATACAGTCTCTGGTTAAAGAAATTGAATCCATTCCAGAGCAGGAGAATCTTTACCAAGCTTTATCCTTATCTTCTCAGCAACTTTTATGCCAATTTCCGGAAGATATTTGCCATCAGCTCTTGTATAATAGAGATGCTCATGGCAACGTCTATGTATCAAAAATTAGTGTTGATAAACTTCTGATTCATCTAGTTCGTCAACATTTAGAAACACATTTTAGACAAGTTCCCTTCAATGCAATCTCCCATTTTTTAGGTTATGAAGGGCGTTCAGGAACTCCTACACATTTTGATAATGTGTATAGCTATAACTTAGGATATGGTGCTGGGGTTCTCGTTTTTAACCGCTGTAATGGGTATTTATCCACGATCGAAGGTCTAACTAGCCCTATTGAAAAATGGCGATTGCGCGCTTTACCCATTGTTCGAATGTTGACGACCAAGCAGGGGAAAGACAGTAAACATTATCCTCTGATAAAAAAAAGATTGGTAGATATTGCTAGTCCTGTTTTTAATAAGTTCTCACTGTATCGGAAAATCTGGGCTTTAGAAGACTCCTATCGCTTTGTAGGGCCATTACAAATACATTCTCCGGAGGATGCTCATTCTGATGATTTTCCTCCTTTAATTTTGTTTTTGAATCATAATGAATGGCAAAAACGCTGTTCTATTTGTTTAGAAATCCCCGATCAGGATTATTAACCATCTCAATGGATATAACTAAAGAGCTTCCCTTCATTATGATGCAACAACCTCATTACTTCCCTCATTCAAAAAAGATCTTTGAAATACCTCTATTAGATAATGTGACTTCTCTAGGGGTTCTGCATATTCCTCACTCTCAAGAAAAAACCTTTCCTCTTGTTATCGTGTTGCATGGGTTAGCTTCTAGCAAAATTGGAACCAAACGTTCCTATCTCCATCTAGCTAATCAACTAGTACAAGAAGGTATCGGAGTATTACGAGTTGATCTCCCAGGGCATGGTGATTCGGAAGGATTTATCCATGAATTTTCCCTTACCGATTATATTCAAGCCTCTCAAAAAATCATTCAGTTTGGTTTTTCTCTGCCCCAAGCCAATCATTCTGTTGCCTTGTTTGGCTCGTCTTTAGGAGGTAGCTTATCCCTACTGAACCTTCCCTACTTCCCAGAGATTCAACATGCTGCTATTTGGACTCCTACAATCCAAGGGGCTTTATGGTTAGAAGACACTATGCAGTCTATGTCGCCCTCTCTCCAACTCCCCCCTGATAATTTTTCTTATCAAGGTATTCCTCTTGGGAAAAAATTCTGCTCACAATTTATCGAGCTCGATACCGTAGATGCGCTTTCCAAAATCACGCAAGAAGTTTCTATTCTTTACTTACAAGGCGAAGACGATGCCGTTGTATCCTTACGTCATCAAGCTCTTTTTGCAAAAACTTTCACAGGCAAAGCTTCCTATCGCATATATCCTAAAATGACTCATCAGCTTTGCATATACTCCGAAGCTTTTCAAGACCTTGTCGATTGGCTAAAACATCAATTATTGGGCACACCGTGGAGCTACTCTCTGTAAATAAGAGCTACTTTGAACTACAAAGACTACACTATCGTCCAGATACTCTGAGTCTATTGAATAGCTTGTGTTCGATGCATATTCAGGAAAAGCCTTCTTCCGAACCGGCTTCAGATTTGCTAGCTAAGCATATTCCTCACCTATGTGCTCTCCCAGACCTCACTCTTCAAAAAGATGCTCCTTCTTCTTCTGAGCCTTTACGTATCGGAGTTTTACTGTCAGGAGGACAGGCTCCTGGCGGTCATAACGTAGTCATCGGATTATTTGAAGGATTACGCGTCTTTAATAAAGAAACAAAGCTCTTCGGTTTTATTAAAGGCCCTCTTGGACTTATTCGAGGATTATATAAGGATCTAGATATCTCTGTTATCTATGATTATTACAATGCTGGAGGGTTTGATATGCTCTCTTCTAGCAGAGAAAAAATCAAAACAAAAGAACAGAAGAACGCTATTCTTGCTACAGTAAAAAAAATGAAACTCCACGGTCTGCTCATTGTAGGAGGAGATAACTCCAATACAGACACTGCAATGCTAGCAGAATATTTTATCGAGCATAATTGCCCTACAGCAGTTATTGGTGTCCCTAAGACTATCGACGGGGATTTAAAAAACGCTTGGATAGAAACTCCTTTAGGATTTCATACATCTTGCCGCACTTATTCTGAAATGATCGGAAATTTGGAAAAAGATGTTCTTTCTACTCGCAAATACCATCATTTTGTCAAATTGATGGGTGAACAAGCTTCTCACAGTACGTTGGAATGCGGTCTTCAGACACTGCCTAATATTACCCTAATAGGAGAAGAAGTTGCTGTTCAATATGCCTCTTTACAAAGCTTAAGTCTTAGTATTGCTCAAGGGTTGATCGAGCGCTTTCATAGAGGGAAAGACTACAGTACTATTCTCATTCCTGAAGGCTTAATCAAACAAATCCCTGATACAAAACGATTAATCCAAGAATTGAACACTTTAATTGCTGAAGGACAATTTTCTGTTCATAATTTGGACCAACAATTATCCCCAATGGCTATCGAAACTTTCTCTTCTCTTCCAGAAAATATTCAAGACCAATTACTTCTAGATCGAGATTCTTATGGGAATATTCGGGTATCTAAAATTACCATTGAAGAGCTTTTAGCTTCTTTAGTTAGCAAAGAAATCTCTAAGCTTGAACCTACAATGTCCTTTTCTCCTGTAACACATTTTCTAGGATACGAATCTCGAGCAAGTTTCCCTTCTAATTTTGATTCCAATTATGGTTTAGCATTAGGAATAGCTGCTTCTCTCTTCTTAGTAAGAGGGAAAACAGGGTATATGGTCACGATAGGCAATCTAGCAGAAGCTTATACCGAATGGACCATCGCAGCGACTCCTTTATACAAAATGATGCACTTAGAAAAACGGTTCAATCAAGAGACTCCAGTAATCAAAACAGATTCTGTATCTCCAGATGCCCCTATGGCAAAATATTTACATAAAATGAAAGAGATCTGTTTATTAGAGGATTCGTACCGATTCCCCGGACCGTTACAATATTTCGAAGAACAAGCTCTTGTTGATCAGCGTCCACTAACATTACTTTGGGAAAAAGGAAAATTATCGGAGAATAACGCGACAAAATTCTAAGAAAACAACGGGAAACTGTCGGTGAAAGCTAGAAGAATCATAGAAACGAGGAGATAGCGGTAGTCGGACTTGAACCAACGACACGCGGATTATGATTCCGCTGCTCTAACCACCTGAGCTATACCGCCTCAAACAATCTAAAAAATTAGCGGGAGAAGGATTCGAACCTCCGACCTTTGGGTTATGAGCCCAACGAGATGACCACTACTCTATCCCGCGGTAGAAAGTCCAAGATTATCACATTCTTAGATTTTCATGCAAGTAATTTGGCTCTTTAATATTTCCCATGTCTGTTGAAAGCTATTTTCTTCCTGCTTCAAAAAAGATTTCCCCTTTTCAATATAAGCTTGGCGGTTTTTTTCGTTTTGAAGAAGATCTGTAACTACATCTAAAAGAGTTTCTTTGTTCACAGAAAGTCCTGCTTCTTTTTCCCGCAACTTTTCAGCAAGAACAGATTGAGAATAAATATAGGGTCCAAACATAAGAGGCACCTCTTTTTGAAGAGGCTCTAATAAATTATGCCCTCCTACAGATGGATCGAAAGTTCCTCCTACAAATGCAATATCTGCTGCAGAGTAAATATCTTTTAATACCCCCATAGCGTCCATAATTAAAGAATTATACTGCCGGAAAGAAGCACCTTGACTCCATAATCCAAATAAAATCCCAGCCTTTTCTAGTAGCTTAGCATGCTCCTTTAACTTCTCAAGATGTCTAGGAACCCATAAAATTTTTGTAGAAGAATTGTGGAAATGTGAAACCACTTCAGCCCATACCTCTACATCTTTAGGATGCACAGAACCCAATACAATTAAGCGATCCTGAGAAGATATTTGTAATTTTGCTCTCCAAAAATCTCGGCGATTTGTGGCAAGAGAGGATTCTATAAACGTTTTCATGTTTCCAGTGACATGAATCTTATCCGAGGAAATACCTATCTGCATAAACCGTTGTTTATACAGCTCGTCTTGTAGTATCAATAAATCTAACGGAGCAAAATAATTCCTTCCTAACCGCTTTAAAAAAGAAAAACGCTTACAAGAATGTTCCGAAAGTTTGCCATTAATCAAAAAGGCTTTTGCCCCTAAACGTTTGGATTCTGTCAAAAAATGTAACCAACAGTCTCCTTCTGAAAAGATCACGATATCAGGAGCAAGCTTGCGAACCACGGATTTAATAATACAACTTAAATCCAGAGGTAAAACAAATACAGTAGCGCCAAGAGATTCATACAAACGACGAGCGGTGTGCACACCAGCTTCAGAACACGTTGTAACAACAAACCGCCATTCTGGAAACTCTTCTCTCCATCGATTAAGAAGGGGAGCCAACAGACTGACTTCCCCCACAGAAGCTCCATGAAACCAAACTAAAGGGCCTTCCCCCTTCACAAAAGGTTTCTGTACCCCAAACCGAATTTTCCAAGAGTCAATATATTTCCCATGGAAAAACACTTTGTAAAAAATACGTGGCGCCGAAACAAAAAAAGCGCAAACTAAAAACGCATCATAGAGACGAGATGTTAACCAACGTCTTATCATACAACAAAGTTTACCAATCGAGCAGGAACAAAAATAGCCTCTTTCACTTCACACCCCTCTAAGTACTTAGATGCAGATTCCCTTGCTAACGCTAGGACTTCTTCTTTAGAAGCATCCTTCATAATATCTAGTCGAGCTCGAAGTTTACCATTTACCTGAACTACAATAGTAACTGTCTGTCCTTCTAAATACTCAGGCAAAACACTCGGCCATCCGGACTTCTGAACACCAGGAGAATTGCCTAACAACACCCACAACTCTTCACTAATGTGAGGGGCAATTGGAGCCAAAGCCCGAACAGCCATTTCTACAGCACTCTTCGGATATACAGCGAGCTTCACAAAGTCATTGATAAACTCCATAAAAGAGGACGGTATCGTATTCAAAGACAATTTTTCAATAGCATCTGTTACTCGCTGCACAAGCTTATGCGCTAATGATAAGCCTTCAAAATTGTTATCTTCCTTAACTCGATCAGAAGAGACCATTTCATAAAAACGATTCAAAAATCGTCTGCAACCAGCAACTCCTTGGTTAGACCAGAGTTTATTTTTATCTAAAGGCCCTGAAAACATTGCGTACATCCGAACAGCGTCAGCTCCAAATTCATCTATCAAGATCTGAGGATCCACCCCATTTAATTTGGATTTCGACATCTTTTCTTGACGGACATCCAACTCTTCTCCCGAAGGAGCAACCCATTTCCCGTTTTCTTCTTTTGCTATTTCAGGATATATATATCCTTTCCCAGGAATGCGATAAGATGTCGCCAATACCAAGCCTTGATTGACAAGCTTCTTAAAAGGCTCGGGTGTTGAAACAATCCCAGCTTCATAGAAAATCTGATGCCAGAAACGCGCATAAAGTAAGTGCAGTACAGCATGTTCTGCACCTCCAATATACAGATCTACTGGCATCCAATATTGTTCCTTTTCCTTTGCCCAGGGAGCGGCCGAGTTGTGGGCATCGCAAAAACGTAAATAGTACCAGCAAGAGCCTGCCCATTGAGGCATGGTATGTGTTTCACGTTTCCCAGCTCGTTGTGTCTCCGTGTCGAAAACTTGTACCCACTCTCGCACCTTAGCCAAAGGTCCTTGTCCGACCCCTTCTGGTCGATAATCTTGAATTTCCGGAGGTAACAATGGAAGTTCATAGTCTCTTAAAGGACGACAAGAGCCATCTTCAAAATGGATAATCGGTATAGGCTCCCCCCAATAACGTTGACGCGAGAATAGCCAGTCTCGCAACTTATAAGCGATTTTTGCTGCTCCAAGATGATTCTCTTCTAAAAAGTTAATCACATATTGCTTAGCTTCTTCTCCGGACAATCCATCCAAATGGAACCCTTCACAACAGCTATTAATACAGACACCTTCTTTATTAAGCACGGAGACTACAGGTAAATTAAACTGTTCGGCAAAAAGCAAATCACGTTCGTCATGAGCAGGAACTCCCATGACAGCTCCTGAACCAAAGCCGATTAATACATAATCTGCGATCCAGATAGGGATAAGTTCGTGAGTGACAGGATGTTTTGCGTAAGATCCCGTAAAGACCCCGCTCTTAGTTTTCATCTCGCTGATGCGATCTCTTTCGCTTTTACTTTGTGTTTCTTTAATATACTGTGCCACAACAGCCTTTTGCTCATCAGAAGTGAGGAGATCGACCAAGGGATGTTCAGGAGCTAAGGCTAAAAAAGAAACTCCTATCAAAGTGTCCGGTCTTGTTGTGAAAACTTCTATTGCTCCATGTTCTGTGGCAAAATTAACAGAAGCTCCTGAAGACTTCCCAATCCAATTCTTCTGCAATTGTTTGACACTTTCTGGCCAATCCAGCTCATCTAGTCCTTCTAGGAGCTGATCCGCGAATGCTGTAATACGCAGCACCCATTGGCGAAGCATTCTCCTTTCAACAGGATACCCCCCATCAACAGAAAATCCGTTTTCAATCTCTTCATTCGATAAAACAGTCCCCAACTCAGGACAATAGTTAACAGCCATATCGGCCATATAGGCTAATCCTTTCTCATAAAGGATTAAAAAAAGCTTTTGAGTCCATTTATAATATTCTGGATCTGAAGTAGCGAACTCTCGACTTTCGTCGTAAGAGAACCCCATTGCAGTTAACTGTTTCTTGAAATTAGCGATGTTTTTCTCTGTGGTCTCTCTTGGGTGTGTCCCCGTGCGTATAGCATACTGCTCTGCAGGCAACCCAAAACTATCCCAACCCATAGGATGTAAAACTGAAAACCCCTGGGCTCGCTTATACCTTGCGACAATATCTGTTGCTGTATAGCCAATTAGATGCCCCACGTGCAACCCTGCCCCAGATGGATAAGGAAACATATCTAAAACATAGTATTTTGTTTTAGTTTCATCCTCCTCAGCCTTAAAAACTTGCTCGTTCTTCCAAAACTTTTGCCATTTTTCTTCTATGAGACCGGGATCATAGCGCATAGCACCTAACCTGTTGTTATTTTTAAGGTTTTCTCTCCTTACAACCGACTTGCACTTAGAGAGAAATAAGCGTCAAACATACACTATGTCTGAGATCGAAATCAAGTCCTCTCCAGTCTGCGAATCCATCATCTTTTTTTTAATGCGATCCTGGTATACACTTCCCTTTCCCCAATCTTTACAGAGATCTCTGCTTATGTCCCACCTCTTCTCTAAAGCCTGTCAATATTTTCCAGGAGGAGTTAATTCCCCTGTTAGAGCGTGTCGAGCCGTTAATATCACTCCTCCTATAGTAGCTCGTGCCTCTAAAGAGGTTTTTGTAGATTCTCTGGATAAAACGTTTATAGACTTTTGTGGATCATGGGGATCTCTTATCCATGGACATAGTCACCCTAAGATTTGTGCAGCTATCCGACAGGGCTTAGAACGAGGAAGTTCTTATGGCCTCACGTCCGAACAAGAAATTCTCTTTGCCGAAGAAATTTTTTCGTATTTAGGATTAGAGACAAACTACAAAATTCGCTTCATGTCCACGGGATCGGAAGCAACTATGACTGCTGTTCGACTTGCTAGAGGTATCACAGGACGACCTATTATCATTAAGTTTTTAGGATGCTACCACGGTCATGCAGATACTTTTCTTCAAGAAAAACCCTTTTCCCATACTTCGCTAGAAACTTTAGACCTCGCTCATCCTCTTACCCTCTCTCTACCCTTCAATGATTTCCCCTTATTTCAAACTGTTATGAATAGCTTGGGGCATAAGGTCGCTGGAGTCATTTTTGAGCCTGTATGTGCGAATATGGGGGTGATTCTCCCCGTCCCTGGTTTTATTGAAGGAGTTATCCAAACCTGCCAGCAGACCGGATCTTTTTCCATTATGGATGAAGTGGTTACGGGATTCCGGGTCGCACAAGGTGGAGCTGCGGCTTTGTATCATGTGAAACCTGATATTCTTGTTTTTGGGAAAATTTTAGGTGGAGGCTTACCTGCATCAGCAGTTGTTACACCTAAAGACATTATGGACCATCTGGCACCCGAAGGAAAAATCTTCCAAGCTGGAACACTTTCAGGAAATCCTTTGGCCATGATCGCAGGGAAAGTATCTGTCAACTTATGTCGGGAACAAGGTTTTTACACACAACTCGCAACTATTGAGCAAAACTTTTTATCCCCTATTGAACACATGATTCGAACTACAGGAATCCCTGTTACATTGGTGCGATATGGAAGCCTCTTTTCCTTTTTCTTTAACCCAAATAGGCCTAACAATCTTGCGGATGCACAACTTAGCGATATCGAAGCTTTTCAAAAGTTTTATCAATCTGCTTTCTCAAAAGGAGTATATCTGTCTCCTTCTCCTTTTGAAGCCAGCTTTTTATCCGCAGCTCACTCTATGGAAAGTTTAGATTACGCCCAAACTGCATTGATAGAAAGCTTGGAACAAGTCTTTTCTTTAGTTTAGTAGTAGATTTTCAGGAATTGTCGATAACGAAGCAAAACGCCCTCCAAGATGTTGGAGAACATCGGACCACATTCTTTCTGGAGCATCAGTAAAAATAATTTCCTGACTCGAAGGAGCTAAGAACCACAACCCCTCTAAAAACTCTTTTTCTAACTGGCCACCTTGCCAACCACTGTATCCAAAACATAAGAGCATCTTGTCGTCACGAGTTCGCCCCTCTTTTTCACCAGCAAAAGAAAAATCTCCTCCGAGAAATACGGACGGACAAATTTCTATAGAAGAATTTGCACTATCTGGGCTCGTATGCAACAACATAATCTGATTCGCTTGCAGAGGGCCTCCCATACAAAAGCGAACCTTTGACTCATCAAAATGATCTAAAGGAAAAATTTCTTCTGGCAAATCAATTTCTAGAATTTTGTTAAGAATTAACCCAAAAGATCCATTTAGACTATGCTCACAAACCAAAACCACACTTCTCGAAAAAATGCCTCCATTAACATCTGGAGAAGCTACAAGCAAAGAACCTTTGTCTAAAAGGGCGTAAGGAAGTTTTGTCATAACATCTTTTGTAACAATCTAATCTTCGTATGGGATAGCTTCATCAAAAATGGACTTCACACAGAGAATAGGGGCTTGATACTTAATTGCTAAAGGAATGCTATCACTGGGACGAGCATCTATGTCAGCTATGTACAAACGGTCTCCCCGCTTCTGCTCTAAAAACAATCGTGAATAAAAGACATTATCCTTGTATTCTGTAATGACTACTCTCACGACAGATAGATCAAAGCTTGTTAAAACAAAGTTGAGAACGTCATGTGTTGAAGGACGTGAGCGCTCTTCTTCTGCTGCCAGATCTTCACGTTTTTTGAAAGCGGCATCCATTGAAGCGTGACCATAGATGGCGAACTGTTTCTCGTCCGTTCCTAAAATAATCCCTGCATAGTTGCGGAAACTTACTAATTTATAAAAATTAATTAAAATTAGTGAAGTGTCGCTTATGATTTCTCGATCAATATTCATTATGTTTTTTTTTTCGGACAATAGAACCGTCAGCGTAACCTACCCACACCTCGGCTTTTGCTATAACAAACCCGACATCAATAATGCCACGAATTTGTAATAGTCTAATCATATCCTCTTCGGGATTCGCATAGGAATCGGGTGTACGCACATCGTAAATATAATTGCCATTATCCGTGATAAAACGTTCTCCTGCAGAAGTTTCTCTCCATTCTCCAAAGTATCCTTGTTTATTCAATATCCTCTGTACAGAAGAGCAACCAAAAGGAGCAATCTCTATAGGCAATGAAAACTTCCCTAATGTGGGAACAAGTTTCCTTTCATCTACTAGAATAACATTGCGCTTCCCGCTCTGAAGAAGAATTTTTTCTCGGAAAAGAGCTCCCCCTCCTCCTTTGATCATACGTAAGCAAGGATCAACTTCATCCGCTCCATCCACGACCAAGTCTACATCTTGCAATAAAGAATGATCCAATAAAGGAATCCCCACTGCTTCAGCTAATAGCTGAGATATCCTTGAAGAGGCTACCGCTGTGATTACCAAACGTTCTGTCCGAACACGATCTCCTAAAGCCAAAATGAACTCTCTAGCCGTCGAGCCGCTCCCTAACCCCACACACATTCCTGGCTCCACCAAAGCTACTGCCTCTAGCGCTAGTTTCTGCTTGATAGGGAAAAATTTGTCGGAAGAAAAAGAGTTCTCGGGTTGTTTAGACATAAACCTCTCAAAAGAATCTAAAAAAGAAGGGCTTCTATTCCTCAAACAGTAATCCTACAACCTCTTCAAGATTCCTTCAAAGCTTTATCAAGACTTAACCAAATAATGCAGGTAGAGTTCGTTTAATTAACGAAAGGTCACTTACTCTCTGGCAGAATTCTGTAGAGTCCTGAGTATTACAAATAGTAGCTAGCTGATTCACTTGCCCTACAGAAAAGACTCCTCGAGTATACAAACCTAATAAAAATGTAGAGAGAACTCTTTCTAAGAGTTTTTTTTCTGATGAAGGTAAAAAGGTTCTCAATTTCTTCTGCAAGTCTACTTGTTCTAAAGAAGCGCTTAACCACAAGAGAATATTGTCTTCGCATAAAGGTGGGTAAGAATCGAATAAAGCTTGTAATTGCTTAATAACTTCAAGCATACCTGCAAAATCAGCCTTGAGATCTGCAGAAGAAGCTTTTGCAATCAATCCTAAAATCCCTGAAGGAATTTTCTGGTCTAAAGCTTTCAACAAAGAGCTTAACTGCTCTTTAGGACTACCTTGACCACCTGAAGACTTGGATTCAAATCGCTTAGGAAGGGCTCTTAAACAACAGCCTGGATCTATATCACGATACAAACAAGAGACTTCTTCTTCACGTGACTTTTTCTTAGTCTTTTTATCTTCTTCACGTAAAACTTTCTGTAACCCTGCAGCCCAAGCGGAATCTTGTGAATAACTACTTGCTAAAGCAAGAGCTGAAATCACATTCCCTGTATCCAGGAAATCATAAATACAATTTCTTACAGAGACATCCTTATATTTCTCAGCTACAGCAGTTGTGATATACTGATTGTACTCCGGATTCCCCAAACACCAACCGGAAAAGAAAATATTCAATGAAAGAAGGGAAGCCTCTAAAACTAGCTTTCTTTCCTTATTGTCTTTCAAGTCTTTACTCACCAAAATCCTTTGGTGAGTCTTCTCAATCAAAGATAGAAAGGGAGCTGCAAATTTCTTAGGATCAGAAAGAGCTCCACATAACCAAACCAGCCCGTTAGGGAATCCGCCTTGAGGAGGCTGTAACATCTTCTCAGCATGACGCGTAATCTTTAGAATCGGATTCTTGTCTGGTGAAAATGATACTAAAAAAACACCTACTAAATGAGAAGGTTCTATAGGGAATGGAGCATCTTTTTCTGTAGGAATTAAAGCGCTAATCCCCTCACAGACAAAAGTGAAATCATTATTCACTCTATCAAGATGCTGCTTATATTTTTTATAATCTGTCCCAATTCCTTTTTGAAGAACACGCATTTCAGCGCTTTTTTTGATCCCAATCCGATTAGGGAGAGGATCATCTGCTTGTCCGGAAATAAGCGGAATACTAGCACCACGTCCTTTACGGAGAGTCCCTAAAATAGATGACTCCGAAAAGTGATCTTGCAGACCACTACTCAAGAATTTAATTCGTATTGCAACAAGCTTAGCATTAGCTATATATACCAAAAACGAAGCTGTTAATGCTACGATCGATAAAGCAAAGAGAACCCCTACAACAATTGAAGCTGCAACTGGGAATCCTGGAACAGATAGAGCGACCACAAGCAACAATAATAATGCTGCAGCTGCTACAGCAGAGACTAACCCTATAAATTGGGTTTGTCTGGACCGAGCCATGGCTCGATCACACTGAGTCTCTAAAAACTGAAAAACTCCTCTAGTAGAGTCGGGAGGATTGAAAGAAGAGTCTGTTCGCATAAAAACTATTTTCTCTTTTTAATTTTTATTCTGCACACATTGAACACCAAGGTTATTTTAATATAACTGATCTTTAGAACGGGGAAAAATCGCAGAGTCTTTCATTTTCTTTACCTCATCTTCTCAAAGATCTTAACTAAAGACTCCAGGAAAGATCGTTTATCTTGAGGTTTTCTCCTACGAAATAAATGTTTGCATGCTAAGAAAGATTTATAGACAATCTGCCATGTCGCATCCGCTCTGACGGAGAGTGTGTTGCGCTTTTTTGGGTTTTCACCATATTTAAAATAGGAGCATCTTCGAATGACAACGATTTTTGATCTTCTTGGTAAAGACGCCGACTATCTCCTTAACCACAAGTGTGTTATAAAAAAAGAAGCTTTAACGCTTCCTTCTGGAGACCTCGTATCACGAGTTTTTGCAGAATCAGACAGAAATAATCGGGTGCTCCGTTCCCTTCAACAGATGTTCAGTTGTGGACGCTTAGGCGGAACAGGATACCTCTCTATTCTCCCTGTTGACCAAGGTGTCGAACATACTGCAGGCGCATCGTTTGCCAAGAATCCTATGTACTTTGATCCAGAAAATATCGTGCGTCTGGCTATGGAAGCTGGCTGTTCCGCTGTAGCTTCTTCCTATGGCGTGTTAAGTATATTGGCTAGACGATATGCTCATAAAATTCCTTTTTTACTTAAACTAAACCACAACGAACTGCTATCCTACCCGACAACATATCACCAAATCTTCTTCAGTCAAGTTGAAGATGCCTATAATATGGGAGCTGTTGCTGTCGGAGCAACGATTTACTTTGGATCAGAGTCTTCTTCTGAAGAAATTGTTGCTGTTGCCGAAGCTTTTGCAAGAGCTAGAGAGCTTGGCTTGGCTACAGTGTTATGGTGCTATTTAAGGAATCCACATTTTGTTGTGAATAATGTGGATTACCACACTGCTGCCGATTTAACAGGGCAAGCGGACCATCTTGGAGCAACTTTAGGAGCTGATATCGTTAAGCAAAAGCTCCCAACTCTTCAAGGAGGATTTAAAACAATTAATTTCAGCAAGACTGATGATCTTGTGTACTCGGAGCTTTCATCAAACCACCCTATTGACCTCTGTCGGTACCAGGTACTTAATAGTTACTGTGGAAAGGTTGGTCTAATTAACTCCGGAGGCCCTTCTGGGCAAGATGACTTTGCTGAAGCAGTTAAAACAGCAGTAATTAATAAACGAGCTGGTGGCATGGGACTGATTTTAGGGAGAAAAGCTTTCCAGAGACCCTTCTCTGAAGGCGTCCGGTTACTCAATTTAATTCAAGATATTTATTTAGATCCGACAATCTCCATATCATAATTTAGAGGGACTCATGCATCATCGCAAATCTTCTACCCCATTGGGTACTTTTACTGTAGGGATGTTATCCCTTGCAGTAGTTATCAGTTTACGAAACCTTCCTTTAACAGCAAAACATGGCTTATCTACTCTATTCTTTTATGCTGTCGCTGTAGCCTGTTTTATGATTCCTTACGCACTGATTGCAGCAGAATTAGCTTCATTCAAACCACAAGGTATTTATGTTTGGACACGAGATGCCTTAGGAAAACGCTGGGGATTCTTTGCTATATGGATGCAGTGGTTTCATAATATGACTTGGTATCCCGCTATGTTAGCTTTCATTGCTAGCACACTTGTTTACCAAATCAGTCCAGATCTCGCCAATAATCGACTGTATTTGTCATCCGTTATTCTCTTGGGTTTTTGGGGGCTTACCTTCTTTAACGTTCTGGGAATAGGAACATCAGCACTATTTAGTTCCATCTGTGTAATTGTAGGAACTCTAATCCCCGGAGCCATCTTAGTTGCTTTTGCTGCTTACTGGATCCAAGGAGGCAACCCTATCGCCATTAACTTTTCTTGGAGTGAACTGCTTCCAGATTTCTCTTCTCCTTCCTCGTTTGTTCTACTATCCGGAATGCTACTAGCATTATGCGGGTTGGAAGCGAATGCCAATTTGGCTTCGGATATGGAAGATCCTAAAAGAAACTATCCCAAAGCCGTTTTCATAGGAGCTGTATCCACTCTTGCCATTTTGGTACTAGGATCATTAGCTATTGCTATCGTAATTCCAAAAGAAGAAATTAGTTTAGTTTCTGGACTCATTCGAGCTTTTTCTCTTTTCTTTGAGAAATACAACCTTTCTTGGATGACAGGTATCATCGTAGCTATGACGATTGCAGGCTCTCTAGGAGAACTTAATGCCTGGATGTTTGCGGGAACCAAAGGGCTGTTCATCTCTACTCAGAATGATTGCCTACCGAAGATCTTTAAGAAAACAACCTCTAGGGATGTTCCCACAAACCTCATGCTTTTCCAAGCGATCGTGGTTACCCTATTCACATTCATATTTGTTTATGTAGACTCTGCAGACCTAGCTTACTGGATTTTAAGCGCGTTAAGCGTGCAAATGTATCTAGTCATGTATATTTGTTTGTTTATAGTCGGTCCTGTACTCCGAATAAAAGAGCCTAAAGCTCAAAGACTTTATTCTGTACCAGGAAAACTTGTTGGAATGTGTGTTCTGTCTACCTTAGGGATTCTTTCTTGCCTATTTGCTTTGGGAATTAGTTTCCTCCCCCCTCAAGAAGTAGTCTCTTTTTCAACCATGGGCGGCAATTTTGGCTACACAGCTCTTCTGCTTTTAGCTTTTGTCATTAACTGTTGTATTCCTTTTGGAATGTATTATTCTCACAAGAAATTAATTAAATAAATTCTTTTGCACAGAAAAGGGCTTTGTAAAGGAGCTCTTTTCTTTCTAAGACTTACCTGGATTTCTAATTCGCAAATCTTTAAAATTTGCCTCATGTTTACACTACAATGTAGTCCTCCATGGACAAAATTAGGGAAACGTGTTGAAAGTTTAGTGCGCAAAGCGCTGTATACGCATGCTATGTTACAAAAGCATACGCGTATTGCTGTTGCCTTGAGTGGCGGTAAAGACAGCTTGTCTTTGCTACTCATGCTAAAAGCCATTTCTGGAAGAGGATTCCCAGAACTAACTATCCATGCTATCCATATTGGAGGGAAATATTCTTGCGGAGCGGCCGTCAGCGGGAATTATCTCTCTTCTATTTGTGATAAGATCCAAGTCCCTCTTATTTCTATCCCCTCCCCTTATGAAACAGAGAATCCTGAGTGCTATACCTGTTCTCGTATTAGACGTCGCCTTCTTTTTGATACAGCTAAAGCGGTAGGAGCGACCGCTGTCGCATTCGGACATCACCGAGATGATGTTGTCCAAACAACACTAATGAATCTTCTCCATAAAGCGGAATTTGCGGGCATGCTTCCTGTCGTTGACATGGTTAACTTTGGGATTACAATCCTACGCCCTCTTATTTTCATTCCCGAAGACCTGATCCGTAAATTTGCTAAGGAAAGCGGCTTTGCTCGAATCACTTGTCGTTGCCCCGTTATTTCCTTACGAACAAAAACTGAAGAAGCTTTAAAAACCTTGGAAACGATTTTCCCTCAAGCAAGACATAATATTGCTTTGGCTGTTCGAGAAACAGGACTTTCCAAAGCAAATCGCGTAGAACAATACGCCTCCTTATTAACAGAAGCCTAGTCCTTTCCCAGATTTAAATAAAAATTTGTATTAATCATAATACTTGGTTTATTTTTCTTATTATTTTAAAAAGATCTAATAGCTCATTACGCAGGTTTTTATGCGCAATGAAAAGTATAGGAGGGGACTCATGACAGAGATACGACGACTTCGCATTCTTATTACCAATGATGACGGTATCAAAGCCAAAGGAATCAGTCTGCTGATTTCTCTACTCCGTGAAGCTGACTTCGCCGATCTTTATATAGTAGCCCCTTTAGAAGAACAGTCTGGGAGAAGTATGGCTTTCTCATTAGTAGAGCCAACTACCCTTGAGCCTTTTGATTATCCTCAAAGAGTCCAAGAAGCTTGGGCTGTCACCGGCACTCCTGTTGACTGCGTGAAATTAGCTATAGGAGAACTCTTTAAAGAGAACGCTCTGGATCTTATTTTATCGGGTATTAATAATGGGAAAAATTCCGGACGCTGCCTTTATTACTCTGCCACTGTAGGAGCTATAAGAGAAGCGAATCTCCATGGAATTCCTGCGATAGCTCTTTCTCAAAGTGAGAATATCGCTTTTTTCCAAGAAGCTCATATGGCCTCCCTAATTCGTTCCTTATGCGAGTTTACCGTTGCTTATAAGCACACCGATCCCTTAGGACTTAATGTAAATTTCCCTGCTAGCACGGACGATTCTCCATGGAAAGGAATTCGTTTCACACTTTCTGGAAATGAATTCTTATTCGGTATCCCAAGATTAGTCCGTACGGAAGGAAATCGTCGTTACTATACGCTCTATGATATGCGAGATAAAGTATCCGAAGAGTTCTCTGAAGAGTATCTTGCTTTAGCAAATAACTATATTAGTGCGGCTCCACTAGTTTCTAAAAATACCCCTCGAGCAACCCTTTCCGAAGAAGAACTAGCTTTCCTAAAAGACTCTTTCGAACAATCTGTGTTGTGGAAAGCTTCTTTAAACTTAGAAGAAGATCTGGCTTAGTTATCTGTACGTTGAAACGAACTTCAACGTACTTTTTTCAGCAAGAAAAGCTCCTTCTGATTACAATACAAGATCTTTTACACCTATAATCCCATAATATTCGAAGGGTTTATGTCTAAGATTGTATTGATTCAGCAGCTTATCAAATGCAAATATGCTTTGTTTGCAGCACTATTTCTTGCATCTTCTACATTGTTCTGCTTTTCTCTCCCTTGCACCCCTTTTTCTCTCTTTTCCTTAGGCTCTATAAAAACGATCTCTCTAGGTGGAAGTGCATTTTTTATCGCCCGCGCTTTAGGAATGATCGTAAACCAAGTTGTGGACTGTGCTATTGATAAACGCAACCCTCGCACCCAATCACGGGTACTTCCTGCAGAGCTTCTTTCAATTAAACATTCCATGCTGCTTCTGACTCTCTGTCTTATCCTGTTTCTAAGCACTTGTTGGCTATTCAATCCTCTTTGCTTTTCTCTCGCAGTCTTATCTACCCTAATTATGATTATCTACCCTTACACAAAGCGTTTTACGTTTCTTTGTCACTGGATTTTGGGGCTGGTATACTATCTAGCAATACTCATGAACTTTTTTGCCATCATTGAGACTCCTTCTTTCTCTCTATTTTGCATGAGTTCTTTATTAGGAATTTCCTTTGGTATGATCATTGCAGCAAATGATATCATTTATGCACTGCAAGACGTAGAGTTTGATCAAAAAGAAGGTCTGTTTAGCATTCCTGCTCGATTTGGAACGAAACAAGCTATTACAATTGCTTCAGCTAATTTAATAGCTAGCGCAATAGCTTACCTTCTTATTGGTTATTTTGTTCCGAATAAAACCATCTTCTATCTATGCTCGCTTGTGCCTTTAACCGGTATTCTTCGCACAATTAAGCACTATTCTCTTATTGACCCAAGGGCTAAGTCTACTCTTCAACAAAATTTCTTTCTTGGGAACCTTTCCCTAGGTATCGCGTTTTTTGCTAATATGATTGGACTATTTTTACTAAGAGGAATCTTATGAAGCGCTACGTGGTGGGTATTTCCGGAGCATCTGGTATTGTATTGGCAGTCACATTAGTTTCTGAACTTGCCAGATTAGGACATCATATTGATGTCATCATATCGCCATCCGCACAAAAAACTCTTTATTATGAGCTAGATACCAAGTCTTTTTTATCTACGATCCCTCAAAATTTCCATAACCAGATTGTTCTTCACCATATATCCTCTATAGAAAGTTCTGTATCATCAGGCTCAAATACTGTAGATGCAACTATTATAGTCCCTTGCAGCGTAGCTACTGTTGCAGCAATCTCATGTGGTTTGGCCGATAATCTTTTAAGAAGAGTCGCTGATGTTGCTCTGAAAGAAAAAAGACCTCTGATTCTTGTACCACGAGAGGCTCCTCTATCCGCAATACATTTAGAAAACTTACTCAAGCTAGCACAGAATGGAGCTGTAATACTCCCTCCTATGCCTATTTGGTACTTTAAACCTCAGACTGCAGAAGATATAGCCAATGATATTGTGGGAAAAATCTTAGCCATTTTACAGCTAGATAGTCCCCTTATAAAAAGATGGGAGAACCCCCGCTAATAGGAGGTTCTCTTTTCGTTGATTACTTCATGTAAATTTTCAATAGCAATGAAGGCGCTAGGGTCTTCTCTGTGCACAATCTCTTTAAGCTGGGAAAGCTGCAACCGTTCGACAACGATATAAAGAAGATTTCGAGGCTCCCCAGAAAAACCACCTTCTGCATGCAAATAAGTTAACCCTACCCCTAAAGTCTCCATAAGAATGTTTCCTAATTTTCTAGGAAAAGAGGTAATGATAGTTACAGACTTAGTGTCTTCGAATCCTAAAATCACCATATCCATAACTTTAATAGCCACAGCATACGTTAGCAAAGACATAAAAGCTGTATGCCAATTGCGGTAAACAATGCCGCCCAAGGAAAAGATGAAGAAGTTTACGAACAAGATGACTTGCCCGACAGTATATCCTCTCTTCTTATTTACGATGATCCCTAAGATTTCCGTTCCGTCAGTTGCTCCTCCGTGACGAATAATCAATCCGCCTCCGGCTCCCAACACAACTCCACCAAGGACAATAGTTTCTATTTCTGAACCGTCAAAAATAAAGGGTTGTATTCCCAGCCACTCAGGCAAAACTTCTATAAGCCATAACCAGCAAGAAAAGATAATAACCGCAGTTATCATCTGTACAACGAAGCACTTCCCTATGCGCTTATAAGCCAAAATGATGAATGGCAAGTTAAACAACACTAAAAACACTGGAAGGAACTGATGCCCGAAAGAATGAGCTGCTATCATAGATAACCCAATGATCCCACCATCGATTAAATCGTTGGGAGTGAGAATTATATGAACACCGCAAGCGGCTAAAAATCCACCTATGATAAACCAACTAAGAGTCTTAGAAAAATATAGAGGGAAACTAAATTTTGTGAAACGTACGGTGTGAGCCATTGTTCACCCCCTTGGTTGAAGCTCGCGAGAGACGGGGCTCGAACCCGCAACTTCCGCCTTGACAGGGCGGCGCTCTAACCAGTTGAACTACTCCCGCGCAATCTTGGACACGACAGGATTTGAACCTATGACCCCCTGTGTGTAAGACAGGTGCTCTAACCGCTGAGCTACGCATCCAAAAGACTAGACGAGGACTTTATCAGAATAAATACTTTAAATACACTGTTTTTTGTTCACAACGCAATTTTTTTCAAAAAATCCAATAAAGCCCTAAAAGCCCTCGACTCTTTAGCAGAAAGTTGAACAATCGACTGCTCTTTTTCCTCTGCTCAATAAGTTCTCTAATCGCGATACAACAGCTTCTTGCTCTTTAACTAAATTCTCATTAGCAAGAAGACTTTTCTCTTGTGCAGCATGCATATCGGACACTTGTTGAGCATAGCGTTCTAAAATGTTCAGTTGGAATACACTAATGCTTTTAATTCTTGGTTTTCTTGCCGTAACAATTCTACTTGATCCTCAAGCATCTTTTGTTCAGCTTTGTCCAAAGACACTCGCTTCATACGCAAAAATAGTTTACAAAGCCCTAAACTCAAACAAACAGCGCCTAAGGCAGATAATATAACTCCAACACCTATCAAACCTGCAGAACTTCCTAAAAGGGCAAAAGATAACACCATACCTATTCCCAATAGAAGTGCTCCAATCAATGTAAATGCTACAGACGCAATCTTTCTACAAAGAGAACTATCACACTTTCTTTCTTTGACCGCTGAAACTACCTGATCTCCCGTACTCGACGATCTTACTTCTTCATAATTTGTACGAACACAACAGCAACGCATATCGCTCCTCAATTTCTGTACGCAGTGAATTCATTAATCACAGATTACCAACAACTTGCTACTTCGGAAACATTTAGACGTTCCCAAAGATTAAGAGAGAAAAAAAAGCCTCTTCATAAGAAGAGGCTTTTGCTCGGCAAACTACACCCGAGAGCCGTAATTGAAACCATCATCATCATCGCCATCACTGCTATCCGATTTCGGATCCAGGTCTATGAGATTAACCGATTTCACCAGAACCTTTTCTCCGAGACAAACGTCGCGATGAGCCTTATAGTTTAACAAAAGCTTCTCAAATTCCTTTGATAGCTTTTTATTAGCCGTTTTTAGCAGATTAATGAGCTCTCCTCGTTCGTGACAAATACGAGAGTAGTGCTCTAACATAGCTTTAAGCTCTTCTATCTGTTTCTCTTTAGCAGGCAGGACTTTTAGTCTTTCTTGATACCCCCCCAGCTTCGTTAGAAGATCTCGCATCTCTTCTTCAAGATTCAGACAACAAGCTTGCCACGCCTTTAAATTTTCTCGTAAACCACGTCTCTCTAAAAGACTTGCAGGATACTTAGTATTCAATTCTTTTAGAGCTTTAGCCAATTGTTGCTCTAATTGTGAGATTTCTTCTTTTTGCTGAAGGATGAGTTGCTCGCGAGCTTCTATTTTTCTAGATCTCAAGCAACAACTACATGTATTCGAAACTCCTACCCCTAAAATAACAGCTCCCAAAGCAACCAGAACGACTCCTGCATAGAAGAAGAGAGGCGGCGCAAAGGTACAGAATAAAGCCAATACAACAGCACCACCAGCAGCTGCTAAAAGCCCTAAAACCAACGCAGCGACAACACTAATTTTATAACACAACCTAGAACCGGTTTTTTTTGCTTCAGGTGCTGGCGATAGATCATTAATTCCGTTATTCGCTTCTACTCCATTAGAAGTCCCTAATGCTAAACTCACCATTTTTCCTCCTTTCCGTTAAAACGGGAAAGGAATTGTACAGAAACATTTTTTTAAAGAAATCAAAAAGCCATTTGTAGGCAGATATCAGGCCATTTATATCAAAAACAGAAGGAATGATTAGGATAAAACTTTGTCTTGCCATCGTTCCAGAGAGCATTGAGAAGCCGTTTTTATTATAAATACATTGCACTAAGAATCTTAAAATCGAACAGACAACACAATGGCTCGAACAGACTGATCCACACGCACTAATTCAAATGCAAAAAACTTCTAAAATGAACACAGCAAGCTTGATAAAAACATATAAAAGAATTGGATCATAGAGCTTTACGAGAAGGGGCGCACTGCAATCTGTCTCGACCAAATAGCAATGCAAACAGATAAATACCCCTAATCATTGGGAAAAATTGAGTGTAGAATAGCCTCTTTCTCTTCCTCTATTTGTTGCTTAGCTAACGCGATTTCTTCTTTAGAGATATCTGCAAGTCTCTGCTTATCCAAAAAGCCTTGTCTATCATTTTCCAATACAAATCTGTCCAGAGAAACTTTTTTTGGTTCTCCACCATAGCTAGAAATTCTAGTAAGAACAGCACCTAGCATCACAGATCCAAAAACAACCAGGGTAACCACTACGTCAATCATAGGAAGCGTAGTCCAACCTGCCCCAATAAATAAGGCTGCTCCTGTAACTATGAATAAAATACTAAGAATACCGAGCGCAAGCACAGCAATACGTTCGCTACAACAAGAAACTCTCGCTTTAGAAGCGCTATCCACCAAAGGAGCCTCTGGCATATAACTTCTAAGAGGTACACTATCTCCAACAAAACTCATGGCATCCCCCTTAAGGTAAAAGAGAAGCTTTCCTCTAAATAGAAAAGCGTATCGTCAACTCTTTTATAGATCTAAAAAGTCTTGCTTTCCTTAATCCCACCCATGAAATTTAGCATAAAAACCATCCAACATATTCACACACTCTTCTAAAAGGCCTATTTCCCTATTTTTCTGAGTCTCTAAAACCCTATAATGGCTGGAAATTTTCCGCGCACTTTCCTTGGCTTCTTGTAATAGCTGATCTGAATTGCGTATCACAGATAACAGGTAAGAAACTAATCCAAAAGCTCCTATACAAGAACCAATGATTGCAGCTCCTCCCACTACTCCTAAAACTAAGGAAGAATAGACTCCCCCAAGACAAAGAAAAACTCCTCCTAAAGCTGCAAGCAAACTTGTTAGAACAACTACAAATAACTGGTATGTTTTAGAACGGTGAATAAAGGAGTTGTTAGCCACATTTTCACTGTACCTCAGTTTTTGCTGAACAACAATTCCCTAAAAAATTGGTAGGACGCCAAACGTTCATAATTACTCTACTTGGAAACCATTAATAATTATCTCAGACTTTCTTCCAATACACATTTCAACCCACCTTGAAGCTGCTCTATTTTTTTCTGAGCAAGCTCTAAATCTTTGCTCTTTTGAGCAAGCAATCCTTCAACTTCTTTCAAATCTTCTTCTGCTTCATATAGAAGTTCTTGATAAGATAACACTAATCCAGGAGTCACGGCCTCTGGAGCTAACTCAGATGACTCTGAAGGGAGTCTCGTCGGTTTTAAAGAAAACCCATACATATAAACTAGACTTCCTCCTATACAGGCAGAACCCAGTGTCATTGCTAATAAGCTAAGAATAGGAGCAAAAAGAGAGACCACACTTCCTGAAAAAAGAAGCAGAAGAGCACCACCTAAAACTGCTAGTACCCCTAATACCAAGGCACCTATTGCCAACAATTGCTCTTTACGGCTTGTAGTAGTCTGAGCACCGATAGTTTCAGTATGATCGGCACGCAATGGTTTGCTGGAACAAAAAGAAATATTAAACATGGCGCCTCTATTTCGCAAAAAAAAAGGCCAACATGCTACAGGAAAGCTAATTAAAGTAAAAATTTTTATATATTTCAATGGTAGTTAAATACCTAATCTACCCAACCAAAAGATGTCTAAATGACAAAAAAATAATCGTATTTATATTATCATGAGACACTTATAGTCACATCTGCTTCATTCAGCTCAAATTCTAATGAAAAATCGGATTTAGAAGAAAATAGACTCGAAGAGTCAGAACTAGCCAAAATGTTTGTTCTAATTCTATTTTGCAATCCCCGACTACAAGACCAATAGAGAAACGTTAACCCTACTCCTAAAGCCACAGAACCAATGCATAATCGCTCCAATACCTAAACCGGCAAACACAAGCGACGATCCCCCGCAAAGCAAACAAAGCAAGGCTACACAACTTAAAATAGCAAAAATTCCTAAGGAAACGGCAAATTCTATATTTCCTCTTCGTTTGCAATAAATATGCGTCTTATACAGACACAACTCTGCGGGGCTCTCCAGAGTTGGAGCGCAAGAGGAACAAAAAAGATAAGACATTGTCGACTCCGGACCAAAAAAAGGCGAGATAATACGCGAGATGGTAAAAATACAGAAATATTTTTGACATAGAAAACCCTAACCCTCCTTTCATCGCGTGAGACTAGAGTGTAAAACAAGATGCGAAAGCAAGGTTCGCTATGTTTGGAAACAAACCTCCACACGGTCCCGGATTATCAAAACAAGTCTTCCAGGGATATGTTAGAGAACGTCCTATCCATACCAAAGCAACATATAGGCGTCTTTTGTGAAAAGACTGAATAGAGGAATCTAAGAAGCTTGGTTAGCGTCTATAGATGCTTTAAGAGCAGCTTTTTCCTTTTCAGCACTATCCAACCATCTTGTGTAGCTAGATAAAACTAAGCGCACATCGGACAATAAAGCTTGCTCATTTTTCTCTAATCTGTCCAAACAATCAATCTCAACTTCTATTGCCTTAGCTTCCAAAGCTTGGAGATCGTCCGTAAGACCTCGCAGAAATATCTTATTAATGAAAGAGACGGAGACCAAAGCGTCCTTCTCTTCTGAAAGATTACGCAAACGTTGCTCAGCCAAAACATTTTTTGCTTCTAAGCTAGCATAAGAGGATCGACACATAAGACGAGATATTCCCGCACCCACACAAGCAGATCCAATAATTAATGCAGCAATACCTATTGCAGTAAATATGACATTGCTAGCGCACAAAACCAAAGCTAATACCCCAGCGACAACAACTAAAGCGCCTACGATAGCTAAAGCTATATCCAAAATTTTGGAACAAGTATTCCCTTTTGTTGAAGACGAAGTAGATTTTATCTCTACGCAGGAAGCTGTTGGCAATGGTAAAGAAGAAGCGTCTCCGCTAATAGTAGTACTCATTTTTCCACCTTTTTATTTTTAAAGGGGAAAAACTGTATCAGAACGGCGCTTTATTCGCAAATCATTATAAATCCGCAACATGCAGAACTAAAGCGCCGTAAGCAAAAGGAACCCCTAACTCTCAGATGCAATATCTGAGGAGTCTTTAATTATTTTTTACGATGGGATGCCTGCACCTGCAGCCGCTCTGATAATGTCTTATTCTCAGATCTCAATTTACACAACTCTGCTGTTAATTGACTGCAAGTGTTCTGACTTTGTTGCAACCGCTGTTTAAACCCTTCTGTCTGATGACGAATTTCCTGTTCAGCATCCTCCTCAATGGAGGAAATTGTTTCGGCATAACGCTTACACAAATCTAATATTTGTTCTTCCAACTCTTGGCAATGCTTACTTACAGCTCGACGAGCTTCAAGGTTCACTTGGTAAACCTCAAAAAGAGCTTTATATTCTTCCTTAAGCCCCTCTATTTGCATAGAGACAAATTCTAACTGACGCTCAACCTCTACACGACGACTTCGTGCTCTAGCAAGGCCTAATCCTAAAAGAAGGGAACCAACCATAACTAAGATCATACCAGCAGCTAAAGAAGCTGGGGTCCCGATTCCTACTGCTGCAATCACAACCCCCGCAGTAGCAACTAAAAGTCCTATAATAGTTAAAGCTATCCCACAAGTTTTTGCTCCTACTCTTGCGGAACACATTTGTCGCATTGTATCAACGCGACTAGATATGGCAGCTGCTCCTTTTGCGAAAAGAGTAGCAGGTGCACCTGAATTAACATTAGAACAGCTCATTTATTTCCCCTAGAACTTAATGCCTAAACAAAACTTGGAAAAAGATTATAACATAATAGCCATTTTTAAATAACTAAATAATGAAAGCTAGAATTGATAAAATTAACTTTTTAACAATTTTTCTTAACATCCCCTATTAGAGAGCTCCTTTCTTGCAAAAAAAATCTCTCCTTTCTTACATTTAGTCTCAAAAGATATACCCCCTCTCAGAAAAACTGAGGTTTTATGCGCTCACCCCTGAAACTTTTATTCTCTCCTGAAAAAAGCAATATGATGCTTGGCTTAAGCATACTGCTTGGTTTGCTTCTGGGATGGCCGCATCTATCTTTCGTTTCTCTTAGTGCAGAAGTCATTTCGGCTGTTTTTTTAAAGCTGCTGAGACTTCTTAGTCTGCCTCTTGTATTTTTTGCTATAGGTTCGACAATCACTTCGATTAACAATCTAAAATCCATGGTCTCTGTCGTGAGATCCTCTCTCTACTATACCCTATTGACAACTCTTATTTCGGCTGCCATGGCTCTAGTTCTATTTATCTTTATTAAGCCTTCTGTTCCGTTGTCCGGGTTTAATGCCGCTACAGAAACCAATGCGACAGGTTACCTCTCCGTCTTATCAAAAACGATACCCGGAAATATTTTGGAACCTTTCCTGGAAAGCAATGTGATCGCTGCCGCCTTTTTGTCTGCCTTGCTAGCAACTTTCTCGCTTTCCCTGCCAGAAAACGAGCGCTTATTCGTTCGAAACGCTTTCAATACTCTATTCTCCTTGCTTCTTAGCATCTCTAAGGGCATTCTAAAAATGCTCCTACTAGCCACATTTGCCTTCTCTCTTCTTTTTGTCAGAGAAATGCGAACAGGTAATTTGGAACTTTCATCTTTTGGAGAATACCTGTTTTGTATTGTCACAGCTAACTGCCTTCAAGGATTCCTAGTTCTTCCCCTTCTTCTCAAGATGAAGGGAATCTCTCCTTTGCGTACGTTTAAGCTCATGTCTCGCCCCCTAGCAACTGCGTTTTTCTCCAAATCTTCTGCAGCTACTCTGCCTTTGACCATGGAAGTTGCCGAGGAAAACTTACACATCCGACCAACAATCTCCCGTTTTGTTTTCCCTCTGTGCTCTGTTATTAATATGAATGCCTGCGCCGCATTCATTCTCACCACAGTGCTGTTCGTAGGAGTCTCTAACGGAATCGTCTTTTCTCCTTTATCACTGATTAGCTGGGTCTTTATTGCAACTTTAGCTGCTGTAGGAAATGCAGGCGTTCCTATGGGATGCTACTTTCTAACTTCATCATTGCTAGCCTCTATGAATGTCCCTCTAGGTCTTCTTGGCCTTATTCTTCCTGCATATGCCTTGCTAGATATGCTAGAAACTTTGATTAACGTTTGGTCTGATTGCTGCGTTGTTTCTGTAATTAATAAAAAATTTTCTGAAACAGAAGATCTCCCGCCCTGCTCTTACACCAATGAATAGCGAGCCTTGAGATACAGGTCTTTATCAGCTCAAAAACATCGCTTCTTTAGAGGTAGAGATGAAATAATTGTTGAGCTACCATCGAAGAGCTATTCGTCTTAATCACGAGATCTTTTCGTTTGAAAGGATTGTTGACTGCACAGGTCCACTCCTTCTATGACTACTCTAAGAGAGAATGATTTATGAATAAAAAAAATACAGTATTCTCATCAAGACTGGGATTCATTTTGTCGATGATGGGAGTTGCTATCGGAGCCGGGAATATTTGGCGATTTCCTAGAATGGTAGCTCAAAATGGCGGCGGAACCTTTATTCTTCTTTGGTTACTGTTTCTAATTATTTGGTCGATTCCTTTAATTATCGTTGAACTCTCTATAGGGAAACTCACTAGAAAAGCTCCCATCGGCGCTCTGATTCGAACCGCGGGCCCTAAATCTGCTTGGCTAGGAGGATTTATTGTTCTTGTAGCAACATGCATACTTGGATACTACTCCAATATTGTGGGATGGGGATTTAGCTACTTCTTTTATTCCCTATCCGGAAAAATTGTCCCAGGGAACCACTTTCCTCAACTTTGGGCACATCACTGTCAAAGCTGGATGCCTCTAAGTTGCCACTGTTTAGCTCTATTTCTCGCTTATTGTATCATTCGGAAAGGAATCGTTAACGGAATAGAAACTTGTAATAAGATTTTGATCCCGTTCTTTTTCATTTGCGCTCTTGTTCTATTAGCTAGGGCGGTATCCCTGCCTCATGCTTGGGAGGGCATTCGCCTACTCTTTGTATTTAACAAAGCTTCTCTGTGCGATTACAAAGTATGGATAGAAGCTTTAACCCAAAATGCTTGGGATACAGGAGCTGGTTGGGGGCTTCTTCTTGTATACGCGGGATTCGCTTCAAAACAAACCAGCTTAGTCACCAACGGAGCCATTACAGCTATCACAAATAATTTTATTTCTTTTCTCATGGCTGTAATAGTGTTCTCCGCTTGCGCATCGTTAGATTCAACGGAAATGTTAGGATTACGAGAAGGCGTCGGCGCATCCAATATAGGAATGGCTTTTATTTATCTCCCAGAACTATTTACTCGGCTCCCTCATGCCCACATTCTCTCTACATTTTTTAGCGCAATCTTCTTCTTAGCCTTCTCTATGGCGGCCCTATCTTCGATGATCTCGATGCTGTTTCTTCTGTCGCAAACATTAACTGAATTTGGCATCAAAAAACATATTGCAGAATCTTCTGCAACCATTGCTGCGTTTCTTATCGGAGTTCCTTCTGCGTTGAATTTACAATTTTTTGATAACCAAGACATAGTCTGGGGAATCGCTCTTATTCTCAATGGCATGATTTTTATTTATTCCGCATTGAGCTACGGAATTAAGCGCTTAAGACAAGATGTTATCAATTCTGTTCCGGGTGATTATAAATTAAAAACTTACTTCGACATATTGGTAAAATTTTTACTCCCTTTAGAAGGAGTCTTACTGTTAGCGTGGTATTTCTATGAAGGAGCAATGCTTCCTCAAGCATATTGGTGGAATCCTTTTGTTTCCTATAACATTTCAAGTTTACTCATGCAGTGGGGATTAGGCGGAGGGGTTCTCTTTCTTCTTAACCGCAAGCTATACACAAAATTTTACTTAAACAACTAGATTTTAACTGAGTTGCTTGTAAGTCTTTTGCATGATATACTCCTTGGCCGATCGGGGCCTTCTAATTCATTGAAGGCTCTTTATTGTGATTCACAGAGGGAAATATGGTTCATTCTGTATACAATTCATTGGCTCCAGAAGGTTTTAGCCAAGTCTCTATTCAACCCAGTCAGATTCCAACTAGCAAAAAAGTAATGATTGCGATAATGACTCTTTTTGCACTCACAGCCATTGCAGCAATAGTCCTTTCCATCGTTACAGTTTGTGGAGGGTTTCCTTTTCTTCTTGCTGCACTTAACACCGTAACTATTGGTGCATCCGTATCCTTGCCGGTATTCACTTGCATAGCTACAACGTTATTACTTCTTTGTCTCCGTAATATCGAACTCCTAGCCAGACCGCAAGTATTTACCCTCTCCACTCAATTCAGCCCAACAAAACCTCAAGAATAGGTCGTCGCTCAGCAGAAAATGAGCTGAACGAAGCGGGAAGACTCACTGATTAAGCACATAAAGATAAGGCAACGTTATGACGTACTCTATATCCGATATAGCACACAAATCTGATATTTTTAATCCCACGTCTCCCGCTCCATCAAGAAAACGAGGATCCTTTCCCCCACAATCTCCTTCTGCCGTGGGCTCTTTAGAGGGAGCTAATTTCTCTACATGGGGGCCAGGCCCCTTCTTCACTGTCCCTGTTTATCCACAACAACTCGCTGCAATGCAAAACAACCTTTTTACATTGCAAACAGAGGTTTCTGCTCTCAAGAAAAAATTAGTTCAGTCTAGTCAGACACGCGGATCTTTAGGACTCGGCCCGCAGTTTTTAGCGGCATGCTTAGTTGCTGCGACAATCCTTGCAGTAGCTGTTATCGTACTTGTTTCCTTAGGACTTGGCGGTGTTCTTCCTTTTGTCCTTGTTTGTCTGGCTGGGTCAACTAATGCAATTTGGGCTATTGTGAGCGCCTCCATCACTACACTGATTTGTTGCGTTTCCATCGCTTGCATCTTCTTAGCAAAATGTGATAAGGGATCTGATCCTCAAACTTTATATGTAAGCTAATTTTTGAATTAGATTTAATTCTAAAATTTCTTGAAATTAACAATTAAATCTATTAGCATGCTTCTTTTCTATAAAGGAAGCGGATCGTTGCGAGCCTTGCGTTTTTTGCTTAGTTTGCGTCGCGGAGAGGAAAAGCGAGCTCTATTATTTCTTCTATTGGGGCTCATCTGGAGCGTCGCCTGCTACGGTTCCCTTGCTCTGGGGGAGAGCCTGTTTTTAGAAGAAATTGGAGCTGAGAAGCTGCCCTTTGCCTATTTGGGAGCATCCTTCTTTCTTTGCTTCATTTCGTGTTTAATTCTCTATAACCTCTCTCGGAAGCGACTCTCTCCAAGGGCTCTCTTTCTTTCGTTCATATCTTGCGTTCTAATCTGCAACCTTTACCTTTTTTGGCATCTAGCCATACACAAGGGTGTTTCTGGCACTCCGACTTTTCTCTATAGGATCCTTATATGGGGGCTGACAATTCTTTGTTATGCCAATTTTTGGGGGTTTATAGATCAATTTTTTAATATCCAAGATGCCAAACGTCATTTTTGCATTTTTAATGCCATTACATTTTGTGGAGATTTTTTAGGGGCACGTATCGTCAACCAGATTCAGTATCTCGGAGCCGAGCTAATTCCTCTCGCTTTTATTGTCGTAATTACTTTCATATTCCCTCTGGTACACTACATTTCATCGTCACTAAAAGAGCTTTCAGAAGATCACAATCTCTTCCTTGATACTGGCTATCCCCCTTCTACCAAACAAACTTTAAAGCTGTGTTTGAAGGATAAATACACCTTTTACTTGGTTAGTTTTTATTTTCTTATGCAGCTTCTTGTCGTATTCACAGAGTTCAATTATTTAAAAATCTTTGATGCACAGTTTGGAAACGCTGAGACTTGTGAGTTAACAGAGAATTTCACTAAGTACTCCTCCTGGATTTCCTTAGGAAATATGTTCTTTGCCTTATTTGCTTATAGCCGAGTAATCACAAGATTTGGAATCAATAACATCATTCTCTTCGCTCCCATCTGCTTCTTTAGCCTATTCTGTTGTTGGTCAATTAAAACTTCTGTCTTCATAGCAACAATGGGAATGATCGCTAGAGAAGGGCTTGCTTATGCTTTGGATGATAATAATCTACAGTTATTAATCTATGGCATCCCTAATAAAATCCGAAATCAGGTGCGGATCGCGATAGAATCTTTTGTTGAGCCTGCGGGGATGTTCATCTGCGCACTACTATGTTTATTCATCCCGCACCAATACGTACTCTGTATTATCATTTCCGCCGTGTGTATTCTTTTAGCAATATTGCTACGCACTCACTATTCAAAAGCCATTCTTAGAAATCTCTCTCTAGAATCAATACATCGTAGACGTTCTATACGCGAATGGTTTGCGGATATGAATGACACTGAAAAACGCCAAGCTGAAATCCTTCTGCTAACGCATTTAAAAAATCCTCAAGAACGCAACCAAATGTTTGCGTTCCAACACTTGTTGAACCTAAAAAATCGCGCAGTACTCCCCAACCTACTTCTTCACATGAACAAGTTGGGCTTATCAGGGAAATTAAAAACCCTGAATATGTTAAAAAATAGCGTATGGGCGAAAGATTTCCTCACTCTCGAACTACTAAAACGTTGGAGCAGCCTTCCCCAACATCCGACCATAGCAGCAGCTCTTCACCTCTATTTTGTAGAGCATGACTTGCTTCATGTTTCCGATATTGCCGATGATCTTTATGATCAGTCTGGAGACCGTCTATTTGCAGCTGTTCTCATCGTAAGAAAACATAAGCCTAGTGGAGAATACCAAGCTCTTGCCGAAAAACATCTCTCAGAAATTCTAGAATCTGAGGATCCGGAGTTAATAATTAAAGGTCTTTCTATCTTAGCTTTGGAAAGAAGCCCTTCAAACTTCCCTATTATCCTCCCCTTCTTGACGCATCCTAATGAACAAGTATTTCTACAAGCCTGCTTATCTCTAGAAACTTGTGCAGATAAACAATATGCTCAATACGGGCGGACGGTTCTCAATACACTGAAAAAGACAAAAGACACACAAGCTGCACAAGCTTTACTGAACACTCTAGCTGCCCTCTTGGATGCATCCCTAGTCTATGAGTTCGTTCTTGCCTCAGTTCAACTCAAAAATGTCTTACGCAAACTAGCAGAAACGATTCTAGCCTCTCTTCCTAAAGAATGTATTCCAATTTTAATTGAAATGGTCGCGGATCATTCTCTACACAATAGCTGCCGCATTATGGCAGCAAAGGCTTTGAGCCACATAGATAGTCGTCAACTAAAACGTTTAGCTTTGAAAATTTTAAAGTCTAAGGCTGCTAAAACTTTATTCTACGACTACCATAAAAACTTTATCCAAAAACGCTACCCTCGCTACGATCTCCATCTGCTTATTGAAAGCCTGGAAGCAAATTACCAAGCTGAAGTCAATTTTATGTTAGCCTTTTTAGCCATCGTCGGCTCATCAGATTATGCAGATGTTTTAATTAGATCTCTTACAGGGAAAAACCTAAAAGCTAGAGCTCAAGCTTTAGAATCTCTAGAAAAAGATTGCGAGAACCACTTGTTTACTCTTGTCACACCTTTTGTATATCGCGATAAGCATACTTCCGACGAGAAATATTATATGAAAAAAGGTGTGGAACCATTGGCTATTGAAGAACTTCTGAATCGTCTCGAACAAACCCCTTTCCTTTTCAGTAAGCTTATAGCTCAGCAACTAAAAGAAGAGCTTTCTCTTTGCGATGCAGAGTTTTCTTCTGCTCTACAAAGCTTTGCTAAGAAACAAAAAACCTCTATATTATCCCGGGAATACATAACTAGTTCCTAGCTTTAAATCCTTAGTAGGAGGGACTTCCTTGAACCTTATAGACAAAGCCTTTCTCCTGAAAAAAACTTTCTTATTTGCATCCTTAGACATGGATGTTTTGCTTTCTATAGCAGATAAATCTGAGGTCATGCTCTTTAAAGCTGGCTCTGAAATCTTTTCGGAAGGGCAACCAAGTTTCAGCCTATATGTAATAGCAGAAGGATGTGTGAAAATTTTTGCAAAAGAACCCGCTATTAATGTACGACTTAAACCTCTAGACTGCTTTGGGGAAGAAAGCTTTTTCAATAATAAAGTTCGGGAATATTCAGCAGAAGCGATTACCCTAGTGAAAACGTTGATATTGAATAAAGGACAGTTTCTAAGCATTATCGAGGAATGTCATTCCGTTTCATTGGTTCTCTTAGAGTCCTACTCAAAACAGATAGTCTTTCGAGATCAATAAAAAAACCCACAGTTACCTTTGGATGGGAACTGTGGGCCTAAACTCTTTGTTGCAGAGATTTTAGTTTTGACGCTCTTGGATGTATTTAATCACGTCACCGACTGTGCGGAGTTGCTCGGCATCATCTTCAGAAATTTCAAAAGCAAATTTCTCTTCTAAAGTCATAATCAACTCTGTCAAATCCAAGCTGTCTGCATTTAGATCTTCTATGAAAGAAGAGTCTACTTTGACATCCTCAGGACTTACTCCGAGCTGATCAACTATAATTGCCTTTACATCATCTTCTAAACTCATCCTATGATCCTTACTTTCATTTCAAAATGAAGCGCCTTCCATCTTAAGCAGACGGTCGACTTATGGCCATTTAAAATGGGCCATTGGGTTTCTCGCAGAGTCTATAGCAAAAAAAATCTAGCTTTAAATAAAACTAGAGTAACCAATCCCTACAAGTCTACTCTTTCGCACATTCTATGCGTAAGGGTTTTAGCATACTGAGCATCCTGCACAGCTACTATATCTCGACTGTATATACAGCCAACGAAATGCCTTCTAAATCAAAAAATCAGAAGGGCTTAGGGCGAGAAGCATAAACCGCTCGCGAAGATAGAGAAGAAGTTACCATGAAAAAACTTAATTTTTCAAGATAACCTTTCCCCAACTACTTAAGCCATACCTCCGTCAACACTCAAAACTTGCCCTGTGATGTACGAAGATCCGTCAGAAGCTAAGAACAAAGCGGCCTTAGCAATTTCTTCAGGTATACCAACTCTTCCCAAAGGAACTCCTTTCAACCACTCATTTTTCAAATTATCATTCAAGCTCTTGGTCATATCAGTATCTATGAAACCAGGAGCAATACAATTGACTCGTATATTCTTACTTCCAACTTCTTTGGATAACGCTTTACTGAATCCAATAATTCCAGCCTTAGCTGCTGCATAATTCGTCTGACCTGGGCTCCCTCTAAGTCCTACAATAGAACTAATATTAATAATTGCCCCAGATCTAGCTTTAATCATAGGTCTTATAACTGCTGAGCAAACGTTGTATATAGAACCTAAGTTGGTGTTAATTACCGAAGACCATTCTTCTTCAGACATTCGCATAAGAAGAGCATCACGCGTAATCCCCGCATTGTTAACTATAACATCGATAGTGTTATACTCCGAAAGAAAGTTCTGAACTTGTGTGGAAACCATATCATTCTTGCTGACATCAACAAGAGCAAAGGATACTTGTCTTCCAGTTTGCTCAGAAAGAGTCTGAGCAGCCGCCTGCCCCGCTTCCCCATTAATTCCCCAGATTTGGACATTAGCCCCTTGCTCAGCGAATAACTTCGCTATACTGAACCCTATGCCTCTAGAACCGCCAGTCACAATTGCAGTCTTGTTTACCAATAAACCACTCATTCACAACTCCGACGAAAATTCTCTATATCTTCCATAGACCCTAAATGTTTACAAGGGGAACTCAGTCCTATAGATCGGCTCAGCCCTGTGAGAACATTCCCTGGACCCAGCTCAAGGAATAAATCTACTTTAGGATCAATTTGAAAACAGGTTTGGTACCATAACGTTGGAAAAGTCATTTGTCTGACCATTAAAGAACGGATAGCCTCGCTCTCATACACTAACTCCCCTATTACATTAGAAGCAAAAGCTACATTAGAATCTTTAATTGCTAACTGGTACAGATAAGGAGCTAATTCGTCCTGAGCAGTTTGCATAAGCGGTGTATGAAAAGCTCCAGCAACCTTTAACATAACTACTTTTTTAGCCCCTAGTTCTCGAAGAATTACAGAAGCCTCTTCCACCTTATTTCTAATCCCAGCAATTACGATCTGCTTGGGAGCATTGTAATTTGCCACCCAAATCCCGTCTCCTAAAGACTCCAAAGCAGGTAATACAACATCCGCAGTTAATCCTAAAACTGCAGCCATTGCTCCCGAAGACTCTTCACAAGCAGCATTCATCAGCTCCGCTCTCTTTTGTACGATGCGAAGCCCGTCTTCTAAGCTAATACGTTTTGATGCTGTTAAAGCAGTATATTCGCCTAAACTAAGGCCTGAAACCAAAATAGGCTCGAAAGGACAGTGTGTAGATAAAACTTCTAAAACAGCTAAACTATGTAGATAAATGGCTAACTGACTATTCGATGTCTTTAATAGAACTTCTTCAGGTCCTTCGAACATAATAGAAGATAAAGAAAACCCTAGAAACTCATCAGCCTGAGAAAACAACCTTGCGACTTCCGAGGATTGTTGATAGAGATCTCTTCCCATGCCTACGAACTGGCTCCCTTGCCCAGGGAACAATAAGCCCACACGATCCATCACACAGTCTCCTCTGTTACACTTGCTGTAAAATCACTGCTCCCCAAGATAAGCCTCCCCCAAAAGCTACTAACAACAACCGCTCCGCAACATGGATATCATGTGTACGTAAGAGTTCGTCTAAAGCAATCCCCACAGAAGAGGCTGCTGTGTTACCATACTTAGCAAGAGTTTTAAATACCCGAGAGTCTTTAACAGCAAAACGTTTTGCAATAGCATCGATAATACGCTCATTTGCCTGATGAGGAACTAACCAATCTATATCTTTTTCTTGCAGCCCAGCTTCTGTAATGCAAGTCTTGGCAGCAAACTCCATTCGTCGCACTGCGTGCTTAAACACTTCTTTACCTTCCATAGTAATGAAATGTTGATGATTCTGTACGGTATCCTGAGAAGCCGGACAACGACTACCTCCTGCTGGTAACCGTAAAAGATCTCCTTGTTTTCCATCCGCTCCTAAATTCACTTTAGAGATTTCTAAAGCTCCTGGTCTAGAATGACCAACAATACACGCAGACCCTCCATCCCCGAATAACACACAAGTATTACGATCCTGATAGTTAACAAAGGAAGACAACTTGTCGGCCGCAATCACAAGCACACACTGATACATCCCAGATTCGACATATGCCTTGGCTATGGACAATCCGTAAAGAAACCCTGTACACGCGGCCAAGCAATCAAAGGCTGGAATTTCCTTAATTCCCAAATAGGCTTGAGCTAAGGCAGCACTGGAAGGGAAAATATAATCAGGCGCGGCAGTAGAAAATACAATACAGTCCACTTGACTTTTAGAGATTTTAGCCGCTTCTATAGCCTTTTCTGCCGCCTTAGCCCCCATAAAAGACGAAAACTCCTCAGCAGAAGCTATTCTACGCTCCTTGATTCCAGTTCTAGTCGAAATCCATTCGTCAGAAGTTTCAACTATTTTTTCCAAATCAGCGTTTGTCAAAATTTTCTTAGGCAAATACGAACCAGTTCCCCAGATCGAAGCTCTCATATCTTTTTTCACACGCACCCGCAAACAAAAAGAAAAAACCGAGTATACTGCTAGGGAAGTTTATACCCTAACCTTTATTTTGCATCTATCCTCATAATCGATTATCTAGGTGCTAGACCTAAATAGGCTTAAAAGACATGTTAAAATATCCTGATTACATTTCGAAACTCATTTCATTTTTAAAAAAGCTTCCAGGAATTGGCTTTAAATCAGCAGAAAAAATAGCTTTTGAATTATTAGAATGGGATCCATCTCAAATTGAGGCTATGGCTCAAGCATTACAAGAGTTCTCTACTTCGCATGCAACTTGCTCAAACTGTTTTTGTTTAAAAATCTCTCAAACTTCCCCTTGTAACTTTTGCAGTGAATCTCGAGATTCTTCTTCCTTATGTATTGTTGCAACTCCTAAGGATGTTTTCGCTCTTGAGAAATCTAAGATCTTCAAAGGACACTATTTCGTTTTAGGAAACTTACTTTCTCCCATCACTGGAAAGCATTTGTCTTTGGAAAAATTAGCTATTCTTAAGCAGCGAATTGAAGCTTGTTCCCCTAAAGAAATGATCATAGCTCTTGACGCAACTTTGGAAGGAGATGCAACTGCATTGTTTTTGAAACAAGAATTTTCTTACCTTCCAATAAAAATCTCTAGATTAGCTCTTGGGATGCCTGTCGGTCTCTCCTTTGATTTTGTTGATGCTAATACTTTAGCTCGAGCTTTCTCAGGAAGAAATTGCTTTTAAGCACCCTCTCAAAAGCGAAACTGTTTTTCAAAAAAAGACCTTTGGAGTATATTTGAGGCGGTTTATCTAGTTTTTGCTAGTGACCAGCAACCCCTCTGAGTTCTCCCCCGAACCTGCCAGAGGGGTTGCTTTTCGGGCTTTTTTTCGTTGTTTTCAAAGTTCTCTCTGTTCTCTTTTCTTCCTATATTTGTAGGGCTAGTCAAATTATCCTCGATTCTCTATTGTAATTGGATAGGTCTTGAGTAGTCTCTTCCTAATATGTGGGGACGCCTATGAGATTGGCTTCTGACCAAGTAAGAATGGTGCTCTTCCCAGAAAGAGTAAGAATAAAACTTCATCCCTAGCGCAGACTTTTCTAGATAAAGGAAGTAATAATGCTTGGAATACGCAAAAAAACGATTCTGCAACTCGCTGTTTTACTGTTGCTCACCTTTTCACGAAGTTCTTTCTGTTCAACTTCAGAAGGACGTATGGTCGTAGAGTCTATCACCATTACGACTCAAGGAGAGAATACTCAAAATAAACGAGCTATTCCTAAAATAAAAACAAAGCAGGGGACGTTGTTCTCTCAAGCAGATTTTGATGAAGATCTAAGAACACTTTCGAAAGATTTTGATCGAGTAGAGCCTATCGTAGAGTTTCGTAATGGACAAGCTGTGATCTCTCTGATTCTGACGGCAAAACCTGTTATCAGAGAGATCAATATTTCAGGAAATGAAGCTATCCCCACTCATAAAATTCTGAAAACTTTAGAGCTTTATAAAAATGATCTTTTTGATCGGGAATTATTCTTTAAAAATTTTGATGCGCTAAGAACTCTTTATTTGAAACGAGGGTACTACGATTCTCAACTCTCCTATTCTCATAATCATAATGAGAAAGAGGGCTTTATCGATATTTCCATCGAGATTAAAGAAGGACGTCACGGTCGCATAAAAAAATTAACGATTTCGGGAATTACGCGAACAGAAGCATCAGACTTAGGTGACATTGTTTTAACTAAACAATACTCCACAACAACGAGCTGGTTCACTGGTGCCGGAGTGTATCATCCGGACATGGTAGAGCAAGACTTATTTGCTATCACAAATTACTTCCAAAATAAAGGATATGCTGATGCTAAAGTAAGCAAAGAGGTCTCTACAGATGCTAAAGGAAACATTACTTTGCTTATCGTTGTAGACAAAGGACCTTTATACACATTAGGTCACGTACATATAGAAGGATTCACAGCGTTATCCAAAAGACTGCTCGATAAACAACTATTAGTTGGACCTAACTCCTTATATTGCCCAGATAAAATTTGGACTGGAGCACAAAAGATTCGTAGCGCATACGCTAGATATGGCTACGTGAACACTAACGTTGATGTCTCCTTCTCAGCGCACCCCACTCTACCTGTTTACGATGTTACCTATCGAGTGAGTGAAGGATCTTCCTACAAAATCGGGTTAATTAAAATCAAAGGGAACACTCATACTAAGCATGATGTGATTTTGCATGAGACTAGTCTTTTCCCTGGAGACACTTTTGATAGATTAAAACTGGAAGGTACAGAGACTCGTTTACGCAACACCGGCTACTTTAAAAGTGTAAGTGTCTATACGGTTCATTCCCAATTAGATCCTCTTGATTCTAACGACCTTTATCGAGATGTTTTTATTGAAGTCAAAGAGACTGAAACAGGAAATCTTGGGCTATTCTTAGGATTCAGCTCTATTGACCATTTATTTGGAGGGGCAGAAATTGCAGAAAGCAACTTTGATTTATTTGGAGCCCGAAACTTTCTCAAAAAAGGATTCAAATCTTTAAGAGGTGGTGGAGAATACCTCTTCCTAAAAGCTAATTTAGGAGATAAGGTCACCGATTACACTGTTAAATGGACGAAACCACACTTCTTAAATACCCCTTGGATTCTTGGAGTAGAATTAGATAAATCAATTAATAAAGCTTTATCAAAAGACTACTCTGTGGATACCTATGGAGGGAATATCAGTACCACCTACATTCTTAACGATAAGTTAAAATATGGGATGTATTACCGTGGTAGCCAAACAAGCTTAAGTTTGCGCAAAAAAACGTCCAGCTCTAATAGACCCGGACCAGATTTAGACAGTAATAAAGGATTCGTTTCCGCAGCGGGACTCAATGTTCTCTATGATTCTATTGATAATCCTAGAAAACCTACTATGGGAATCCGCAGCTCCTTAAACTTTGAATTATCTGGTTTAGGCGGAACTTACCAATTTACTAAACTAACAGCTAGTGGTTCTATCTATCGCTTATTAACTAAAAAAGGTGTTTTGAAAGTCCGTGCAGAAGCTAAGTTTATCAAACCTTTCGGAACAACAACTGCACAAGGCATTCCTGTCAGCGAACGGTTCTTCTTAGGAGGTGAAACCACTGTTCGCGGTTACAAACCTTTTATTATTGGACCGAAATTTTCTCCTACTGAACCACAAGGAGGCTTGTCTTCCCTACTATTAACAGAAGAATTTCAATATCCTTTGATTTCTCAACCTTGCATTAATGCCTTTGTATTTCTAGATTCCGGATTCATTGGGATAGAAGAGTACACTATTCGCCTGAAAGACCTTTGCAGTAGCGCCGGATTTGGTCTACGCTTTGATATGATGAATAATGTGCCAATTATGCTAGGCTGGGGTTGGCCGTTCCGCCCAACAGAAATCCTCAATAATGAAAAAATTGATGTATCTCAAAGATTCTTCTTTGCCTTGGGAGGAGTATTCTAGAATCCGAAAGGAGAAGGAGAGCATCCTTCTCCTTTCACCTATTGGTTATATTTTTATAGGAAAGAATTATGAAAAAGTTCTTATTACTTAGCTTAATGTCTTTGTCATCTCTACCTACATTTGCAGCTAATTCTACAGGCACAATTGGAATCGTTAATTTACGTCGCTGCCTAGAAGAGTCTGCTCTTGGGAAAAAAGAATCTGCTGAATTCGAAAAGATGAAAAACCAATTCTCTAACAGCATGGGGAAGATGGAGGAAGAACTGTCTTCTATCTATTCCAAGCTCCAAGACGACGATTACATGGAAGGTCTATCCGAGACCGCAGCTGCCGAATTAAGAAAAAAATTCGAAGATCTATCTGCAGAATACAACACAGCTCAAGGGCAGTATTACCAAATATTAAACCAAAGTAATCTCAAGCGCATGCAAAAGATTATGGAAGAAGTGAAAAAAGCTTCTGAAACTGTGCGTATTCAAGAAGGCTTGTCAGTCCTTCTTAACGAAGATATTGTCTTATCTATCGATAGTTCGGCAGATAAAACCGATGCTGTTATTAAAGTTCTTGATGATTCTTTTCAAAATAATTAACATGCGAAGCTAGCCGAGGAGTGCCGTATGTCTCAATCCACTTATTCTCTTGAACAATTAGCTGATTTTTTGAAAGTCGAGTTTCAAGGAAATGGAGCTACTCTTCTTTCCGGAGTTGAAGAGATCGAGGAAGCAAAAACGGCACACATCACATTCTTAGATAATGAAAAGTATGCTAAACATTTAAAATCATCGGAAGCTGGCGCTATCATCATATCTCGAACACAGTTTCAAAAATATCGAGACTTGAATAAAAACTTTCTTATCACTTCTGAGTCTCCTTCCCTAGTTTTTCAAAAGTGTTTAGAATTATTCATTACTCCTGTTGACTCAGGATTCCCAGGTATTCATCCGACAGCCGTTATCCATCCAACTGCGATTATTGAAGATCATGTTTGTATTGAGCCCTATGCTGTAGTTTGTCAGCATGCTCATGTTGGATCTGCTTGCCATATTGGGTCAGGTAGCGTCATTGGAGCTTATTCAACCGTTGGAGAACACTCTTATATCCATCCTCGAGTAGTTATTAGAGAACGAGTCTCTATTGGGAAACGAGTAATTATTCAACCAGGAGCTGTTATAGGCTCTTGTGGGTTCGGGTATGTTACTAGTGCTTTTGGACAGCACAAACATTTAAAACACCTCGGGAAAGTCATTATTGAAGACGACGTAGAGATCGGCGCAAATACAACTATCGACAGAGGCCGGTTTAAACACAGTGTTGTGCGTGAAGGTTCGAAAATTGATAATCTTGTGCAAATTGCCCATCAGGTGGAGGTCGGTCAACACAGCATGATTGTAGCTCAAGCTGGAATTGCAGGTTCTACAAAGATTGGCAATCATGTAATTATCGGTGGACAAGCCGGCATAACCGGACATATTTGCATTGCAGATCATGTCATTATGATGGCTCAGACTGGCGTCACTAAATCTATTACTTCTCCAGGGATCTATGGCGGAGCGCCTGCTCGTCCATATCAAGAAATTCATCGCCAAGTAGCCAAAGTACGCAACCTTCCACGACTCGAAGAACGTATCGCAGCACTTGAGAAACTAGTCCAGAAATTAGAAGCTCTCTCAGAACAACATTAATTTAATTGAGCTGTCTCTGATGTAATTTGGATATGCCTGCAAAAAGGCTTACAGAGAGCTTTTTTTTCAGCAATAATACCTTAATAAGCTTTTTCCGGATAATTTCCGGACACACTCTCCCTGTAGAGACTAGATGCAATAAACGCTTCTCGCTAAATTGAAATTCAGCTAACGACGAGAACGTGAAAACGTCTCCCCCTTTATGTAGGGTTTCTATAGCCATTTCATCATCATGGAAAATATGGCTCCCAGAGAATCTTAAACAAGATCTATCTATGTTTACTGACAAGGCTGCTATGGTCCCCATAAGATCATAGTTAACGGAAATAGGATTTAAACCATCCCGTTCTTGAGTAGAAGAATGAAACACCTCTCCTTGAACAATTTGTGATTTCTGAATCCCTCGACACAATTCGAAATACTGTTTGTTATCTAAATCTAAAATTTCCTTATACATCAGAGCAATAGACACCATTCGTTCTTTAAGAAAAATGCCAACAGCTTCTCCAAGTTGAAAAAAATTTTCTTTCTCTTGAAAAGGTGCCCGATTGATGTATGAACAATAGGCCTGCAGCGCATAGGAAACCGTTGTAGCTATCAATACGGGAACAGGTCTTGCCTTATTCACCTGATATAAGTATCTATCGAACGATTCAAAAGGTCCGGCAGAAAACAAAATACCGCCCAACTCCCTTTTCTCAAAAGCAAAGAAAAACTTTAAGAAATCTTCCCATCCTAAATTCAAAGGAGGCGTATAGAAAAACAGTTGTGCTAACTGTTGTCTAAAAAACTTTAAAGAGGAGAATAAATCACTAATATCTCGTAATTCTTCTTCGGAACAAGGAAAAGTTCCCGTATGCTTTAATGGTGCTGCCTGCACCGAGATTTCGGACTGTTGAGGACAAAAACATTTGATTCTTTTCCGGATAGCTAAAAGTTTTTTCTCTAATTTTAATGCTTTATCTTGCTCTCTTTCTTCCAAAGATTGTTTATTTTCTCCAGCGACTTCCGATAATCTGCCTACATTAGGAATCCCTCGAGGTAGGATACCAAAGAAAGAATTCACTATAAACTCCACACAAATAAAATTTTTGAGCGGATATTGTATTTTTTTATCTGTTAAAATGCAACAAAGGAACTCTCTAGAAAACCCCCTTATAAGGCCTTCTGAACAAGGAAAATGAAATTTCAAAACTTCAAACCAACTTCATCTCTATCCATTTTTCTGGGTAGTGCCGAAAAGTTTTTTTTTGTAGCATAGACTTGGCGCCCAGCAGTATATATTATATTTGCGAAGGCCGGACCTTTCCGGTTACTTTTCCGCGCCGGCCTTGCATAGCCAGAGTGAAATTCAAAAGATTTATTTGAAAGACATTCTAGAATTTTTCAGGAACCCTTTATCCAAGAGAATCTATGCATCCTCTGACTCTCAACATAGCTTCTGAGGAAACTACAGAAGCCCGAGTTTTTCATGTTATTGAAAACTTCGGAAATTCTTTCTGCATTGACCTTTTGAAAAAAATGCTACTCATTCGCGAATTTGAGATTCGCGGAGAAGAGGCCTATTTAGAAGGCCTTGTTGGAGGATTTTATCACTCTTATATCGGTCAAGAAGCTGTTGCTACAGCAGCTATTGCTTGCACAGGGAAAGACCACTGGTTTTTTTCCTCTTATCGTTGTCACGGAGTAGCTCTGCTGCTGGATATCCCTTTACGACAACTGGCAGCAGAACTTCTAGGGAAAGAAACAGGGTGTGCTTTAGGACGAGGCGGATCTATGCATATGTGTGGTGATCGTCTTCCTGGAGGTTTTGGTATCGTTGGTGGACAAATTCCTCTGGCTGCAGGTGCAGCATTTTCTATGAAGTACCAAAACTCATCTTCTATATCTATGTGTTTTATTGGAGATGGAGCTGTAGCTCAAGGAGTCTTTCATGAAACATTAAATTTTGTAGCGCTTCACTCCCTTCCCTTAATGCTCATTATTGAAAACAATGGATGGAGTATGGGAACAGCCTTACATAGAGCCATTGCTAAACAGCCTATAGCAGAATCCCAAGCGATTTCTTATGGTCTTTCTTCGATCACTTTGAATGGATTCGATTTATTTAATTCGCTTATAGGATTTAGAGAAGCTTATCACCACATGCAACAAACAGGTTCTCCTATTATCGTAGAGGCGCTATGTTCTCGATTTAGAGGACACTCTATTTCCGATCCTAATTTATATCGCTCTAAAGAGGAAATGCAATGTCTTCTCAAAAGAGATCCTATCCTTTTTGCAAAAGAATGGCTCATTCGTGCGAATGTCCTATCCGAAGATGATTTTAAAGATTTGCGTCAAACAAGCAAAACAGCTGTCCTAGAAGCAGTCGCTCAAGCTCGTCTTGATCCAGAACCAGCTGTAGCTACTTTAGAAGAGGGGGTCTATGCCTAATTTTGTTACACTCGAAATCCGAGAGGCTATTAGACAAGCTATTGATGAAGAAATGACCAGAGATCCTAACGTCTGTATCCTAGGAGAGGAGGTCGCTGAATATAATGGTGCTTATAAAGTTACTAAAAACCTCTTAGATAAATGGGGACCCACTCGAGTTATTGATACACCCATTAGCGAAGCTGCTTTCTCTGGAATTGGAATCGGAGCAGCGCTAACTGGACTTCGCCCAATTATTGAATTTATGAGCTGGAACTTCTCTCTAGTTGCTGCTGATCAAATCATTTCTCATGCAGCAAAAATGTATTATATGACTGGAGGGAAATTTGCTGTTCCTATCGTTTTTAGAGGCGCTAATGGAGCTGCTGCGCAAGTCTCTTGCCAACATTCTCATTGTGTTGAAGCTCTTTATGCCAATATTCCTGGCTTAATTGTCATTGCTCCATCAACTCCAGCCGATGCAAAGGGACTTCTTAAATCTGCTATTCGGGATAACAACCCCGTTCTATTCTTAGAAAATGAATTAGACTACAATCTTAAGGGAGAGGTCCCTTCAGAAGAATACCTGATCCCCATTGGGAAAGCTCGTATCGTTCAAGAAGGAAAAGATTTAACAATCATTTCGCATAGCCGCATGGTTTCTATCGTTGAGCAAGCTGCTAAAACAGCAAAACAACGATGGGGACTCTCTATTGAAACCATTGACTTACGAACGATCAAACCTTTGGATGTTGCCACTCTCCTCACTTCTGTCAAAAAAACAGGGAATTGTCTTGTCGTTGAAGAAGGGCATTATTTTTGTGGTATATCTTCGGAAGTGATTACGACGATTACAGAACATATTTTTGACTACCTAGATCATCCTCCTCTACGAGTCTGTCAAAAAGAAACGCCTATGCCATATAATAAAACTCTAGAGATGGCGACTCTCCCAAATATTAACCGCATCCTGGATGCCATTGAAAAAATTATGAGGTAACGTTGTGGTTTCTTTGTTAAAAATGCCTAAGCTCTCCCCTACAATGGAAATAGGGATTCTTGTTAAATGGCACAAAAAAGCTGGGGATGAAATTCATTTCGGGGATGTATTACTAGAAATCTCTACTGATAAAGCTGTTTTAGAACATACAGCTTCTGAAGATGGTTGGTTATTAGAAATTCTTGTTGAAGAAGGAACCAAAACTCCTATTGGCACTCCTATCGCTGTATTTTCAACAGAACAAAATGCTCAATATGATTTAAAACAGCTCCTACCTTTGGAAGGAACTGTTGTTACAGATGCAGCTACAGAAGCATCGCCAAAAAACTCTGCTCAAACAGATTCTCAATACACAAGTGGCCCTTCCATAACTATGATGGGATTCCGTCCGGAACCACCTTTAGCTATTCCTCTAACTATTAAACATTCCAACGATCCAGTATTAGCTTCTCCTTTAGCAAAAAAATTGGCCAAAGAGCAAAATCTAGACCTCTCTGGAGTAACTGGTAGTGGACCTGGAGGACGGATCGTAAAGAAAGATTTGGAAAAAGCTCCTCCTTTAAGAATTGCTGGGTTTGGTTACCCTGAAGCTCCAAATGTTAATCCGGGATCTTATATAGAAGAACCTCTTTCCCCTGTTCGAGAAGTCATATCTAAACGTCTGCAAGCTGCTAAAACCTTTATTCCTCACTTTTATGTAAGGCAGCGCATTTACGCTTCCCCCCTTCTTGCATTATTAAAAGAACTTCAAGAACAAAATATTAAGCTCTCTATCAATGATTGTATTGTACGAGCCTGTGCTTTAGCTCTGAAAGAATTCCCAGAAATTAATTCTGGATTCAATAGTGTCGACAATAAGATTATTCGGTTTTCTACGATTGATATCTCTATTGCTGTAGCTATTCCTGATGGAGTTATCACTCCTATTGTCCGCTGTGCTGATAGAAAAAATATTGGTATGATCTCTGCAGAAATCAAAGGACTTGCAACTAAAGCCAAACAGCAGTCTCTTGCAGAAGAAGAATATAAAGGAGGTTCTTTCTGTGTATCTAATCTTGGTATGACAGGGATCTCTGATTTCACTGCTATTTTGAATCCTCCACAAGCTGCTATTCTAGCTGTAGGAAGCGTAGAGGAACAACCTGTAGTCTTAAATGGAGAGCTAGCTGTAGGCTTGACCTGTATGTTGACATTGTCGGTAGACCACAGAGTGATTGATGGATATCCTGCAGCCATGTTCATGAAACGACTGCAGAGACTCCTCGAAGCTCCTTCTGTTTTACTTCTCAATTAAAGAAGGGAATGTTTCCCTTCTTTCTTCTAAGAAGTTGGTCGGGAAATATTCCAAATATTCGATGCATACTCAGCGATTGATCTATCGCTTGAAAAGAACCCTATCCCCCCTACATTGTAAATAGACTTCTTCGTCCACTCTTCAGGTTGCTTGAATAAGCTTGCAACACGGTTCTGTGTATTTATATAGGCTTCCAAATCTGCAAGAACAAAGAATGGATCTCCCTCATTTAAAAGTCGGTTTACAATAGGTTTAAATAAGTCCTTATCTTCTTGAGAAAACTTGGCTTGCGCAATCATATCAAGAATTTCTTGAATTGTTGGATTTGCGTTACAGATGCCTTGAGGATAGTATTCTTTGCGTAGCTCAGAGATTTCCTCTTCTAGAAGACCAAAAATGAACATATGCTCTTTCCCGATATGTTCAGCCATTTCGATATTGGCACCATCCATAGTGCCAATTGTCAAGGCTCCGTTCAAAGCAAACTTCATATTCCCTGTCCCAGAAGCCTCCATTCCGGCTGTTGAAATTTGCTCAGATAAATCGGTTGCAGGAATGATAGCTTCTGCTAAAGAAACTCTGTAATTTGGCCAAAAGATGACTTTTAGCTGATCGTTCACTTTAGGATCATTATTAACAACAGCTGCTACATTATTAATCAATTTTATGATCAGCTTGGCCATAGCATAGCCAGGAGCCGCTTTACCTCCAAAAATGACCGTTGTCGGAACAATCTCTCCAGATCCATTACGGATTTCATTATAAAAATAAATCACGCGGAGAATATTCATAAGTTGACGTTTATACTCATGTATCCGCTTAATATGGCAATCAAAAATGGACTGAGGATTTACAGTGACCCCAAGTTCTTTATAAATTCGAGCTGCTAGTTCCTCTTTATTCTGGATTTTAATATTACGCCACTCTTCCCTGAACCCACTATCTTCAGCTAAAGGAATTACCTTATGTAGATGCGTGAGATTCGTTAAATATTCTGTGCCTATCGTTCGGTTCAATAACGAACTTAACTTTTTATTGGAAAGAGCCAACCAACGTCTAGGTGTAATCCCATTAGTGACATTGATAAATTTATCCGGGAAAAACTCAACAAAATCCTTAAATAGAGTACTTTTTATAAGTTGCGAATGAAAAGTGGATACTCCATTTACCTTATTCGTTCCAACAACTGCTAGATTTGCCATATTTACAAATTTAGAACTTCCTTCCTCGATAATAGAAAGAGCTCGACGCTTATCATTATCTCCAGGATATTTCTGCGATACTTTTGCTAGCCAACGTGCATTAATTTCATAAATAATTTCTAAATGACGAGGAAGAACCTTAGAAAATAAATCTAAAGACCATCTCTCTAATGCTTCAGGAAGAATCGTATGATTAGTATAATTGAATATCTTTGTGGTTGCATCCCAGGCAACATCCCAATCCAGCTCTTCACGATCAACTAATAAACGCATCATTTCTGCAATGCCTAAAGCTGGATGCGTATCATTCAGCTGAACTGAGACTTTTTCAGACAATTTATCTAGAGATAAATGTGTTTTAGTATAACGACGCAGAATATCTTGTATCGTAGCAGATACAAGGAAATACTCTTGCTTCAGACGTAACTCTTGTCCTTCAGAAATAGAATCATTGGGATAAAGTACGCGAGTGATATTTCCTGCTAGAGCTATATCTTCGATAGCTCGAATGTAATTCCCGTGGTTAAAATAACTAAATTCAAATCCATGACGCGATTGTGCTTGCCACAAGCGTAAAGAATTCACTGCATCATTATTGAAACCTGGAACAGGAACATCATAAGCCATAGCTAAAACTTCCTGGGAATCCACTAACTCTGCAACATCCCTACCTCTTGAGTCGATGCTATGCTTTACCTTCCCATAAAAATGTACGGGATATAAGTATTCTCCTCGACAAATCTCCCAAGGATTTCCATAACGCAACCATTCATCGGGGGACTCGACTTGAAAACCATTCTCTATCTTCTGATCGAAAATACCGTAATCGTAACGAAGGCCATACCCATAAGCTGGAATCTCTAGTGTTGCCATAGAATCAAGAAAACATGCCGCAAGTCGACCTAATCCTCCATTACCGAGACCCGCATCATGTTCCATTTCTACCAGTTGATCGAAATCGTAGCCCAAATCAAAGAGGGCTTCTTTCACTAAATCTAGAAGACCTAAGTTCAAAAGATTACTTTTTAAACTCCTCCCTAGCAAAAATTCCATGGATATGTAGTACACTCGTTTTACATCGTTATCATAATAACCGCTTTGTGTCTTTAACCACCCTTTAGCCATCCATTCCAAAACAGTTTTAGCAACGGCTGTAAAAATATCTCTGGTTGATGCCGATTGAGGAGTCTGGACTACCCCACAATATACCCTTTCGAGGATAGCTTGCTTCATAGATTCAACATTGATCTTTGTCCGATCGAAATACATAGAGGCTTCTCATGTAAAGAGTTTGTTTGCTTGTGAATAAGAAATATTAATATTAAAAGAAAGATTTCTATTCTCAACAGACGATACTGCAGAGGGTCTTGATATTCGGTAAAAAATCAAGTAAAATGTTCGCCTTTTTTAGTTAAGGAGGCTTTATGGGTATCAAACCTCATGATCATGGCTGTTGGGGAAGTAGAGGGAACATCTTTACCTTACAAGATCTGGATACGCAGCAAGCAAATCAGAGCGCCGCTGCTTCTTCTTCCTCTGTTCTAAAGTCGGAATGTGCAGCAAAAGTTGCTCACTGTGCACTAGGATTCCTCTTTGGACTAGGATTTATCCTTTCTATTGTTACATTTATTGCGGCAGCTGCAACTCTGCCTCTCGGAACTGTAACGATTCTTATTATGGTTACCCAAGCAGCTTTTGCAGCCGCTCTCGCCTTTAAACTTTATGACCTATTCAAGCACGACGTGCCTACTTGTTCGATTACTTCAAAGGCGTAGTATAATTCCCGAACGGTGTACAAGGAGGCGGCGCAATTGCCTGCCTCCTACCTCTAGTCTTCTATAAAATCTAAACTTTGATAAGCTGATGAAAGTCGCTTTGTTAATTCTTGTATCGCACGAGAAACATCGCACTCTCTATCATCTTCTTCTAGTTTTTGCGAGATAGCTCGAATGGAAGAAATCACTGTAGAGTGGTCTCGAGAGAACACTTCCCCAATTTTTACATATGACAAAGAAAGCTTCTGTCTACACAAAAACATGGCGACCTGCCTAGGTAAAACATATTCTCTGGACTGAGAACGACCTAGAACACTTTCCGGAGAAACGCCATAATATTGAGCTGTAGCACGAACAATACCGGATGGAGTTAAACGAATACTCTCGGCAGCCTGCAATACATCATGTAATAAAGCCTCTATGTCTCCTTGATAAAGCATTTGATGTGAAAGCTTTTTATAAGCAACTCGCTTAGCTAAAGTTGTTAATGCGTGTAACAAAGACTTCACATGGGATGATAGAGCCTGAATTAGAAAATCTAAAGCAGTCTCCTCTATACGAATATTCAGTTTTTCTGTTCTTCTTTCTAAAAAACTTTTTAATCCTTCTCTTATTAAAGGACTAACGGGAATCGAAATCCCCCACTCAAAGCGACTAATTAATCGTTCTTCCATAGCCTTTAAATCTCCTGGAGCAAAGGTAGAAGAAATCACGATCAACTTGCCTTCTGTATGCAACGAATTGAACGTGTGGAAGAACTCTTCTTGAGTAGCTCCTTTACCTGAGAGCACTTCTATGTCTTCAATGAACAGAGCTTCTACATTACGATAAAACGCTCGGAAACGCTGCATCTCACCAGAACGAATAGCTGACACTAGGTGTTCCGTAAATAGCTCTGACGTAACATACAGAGTTTTTACACCAGCTTCACGAAGTCCTCCCACAGCAGCCTGCATCAGATGTGTTTTTCCGGAGCTTTCAGGACCAAATAGATAAATAGGGTTAAAAGGAAAACCTTTGCCTTGTTCAGAAACCTTAGCAAATTCTTGAAGAATTCTTACAGGTAGATCATTCTCCGGAGTCACAAGAAAGTTAGCAAAAGACATGTTCGGATCAATGTCCCCATACTTCATAGTGAAGTATGCAGTCTTTTCTTGCTGGATCTGAGTCTCCTTAAACGGTGTAGATTTATCTAGGGAAGTCACGCGCACGCGAATTGGCTTCCCATTATTATTAATTAAACTAGCTTTAACTTTATGACGAATATGCTCTTCGAACCAAGTTACTTGAAAAGAATCTTTCGCTTCCAAATATAAGTTGCACGCATCAAAGCATAGGACCTTCAAGGACCTCAGCCATTTATTGACGGTATCCACTCCAATTTCTTTTTCTTGAAGCAAAAGGAACTCTTCCCAAGCTCGCATAAAACTATCTCAGCTAAATAGTTTTGATAAAACTATTCTAATTAAAAAACAGTACTACTTACCTTTTCGGTATTCTCTATCTCTTCTTATTGATAATTACTTCATGCTGCAGATGTTTTTCATCTAAAATTTTGTTTGTTACCCATTGTTGGATAACTCCTAGTAACATAGAAGAGAACCAGTAAATATTTAACCCGGAAGGGAAATTATAAAACATGAAAGTAAATAACAACGCCATCATTGTTCCCATAGCTTCTTGCTGACGTTGTTGATCTGACGCAGGACCAGATCGTTTCACAGCAGAAATTTTCTGCTGAGCAAACATGACTACACCTAGCAAAATAGGAAGAAGATGGAACTCTTTCCCGATAAACCATATAGGTGTTTCCCAAGAAAAGAGAACATCAGGAGCTGTCAAGTTATCTATCCATCCAGGGATAAAGCTAGCTCCCCTTAATAGAAACGATGACTTCAATAAATCGAACATCGCTATCAAAAATGGAATTTGTATAAGCAAAGGAAGACAACCCGTTATCGGATTAACTTTATTCATCTTATACAAAGCCATAATTTCCATTTGAGCTCGCTTAGGCTCACGCTTATATTTCTGCTGAATCTCCTGAATATAAGGAGAAAGCTTTTGCATACGACGCATAGACCGGATAGACCAAGCATTCAAAGGATAGAGTAAAAGCTTCAGTACGATCGTTAATAAGATAATAGAAATTCCCCAAGAGCCTGTGAGGAATTTAAAGAATTTCATTATGACAAATAATAATGCTGCAAAAGGCTCAGTTATAAAACTAAAGAACCCTCTGAAAGCAATCGCATCAACATACTCAGGAGTTTCTCCTTTAGAATTCGCGTTAGCTCTATCTAAAGCTTTTAAAGTAGGGTCGGCTAGAGGCCCTGCATATACCATAAATTGATAACGCCCAGCTTCCTTAGGCAAAGGTAGCATTGCCGTATAGCCAGGATATTTCGAAGCAGGATAAGCTTGATCTTTTGGAGGAAGTTGAGAAAGCCGTGTAGGAACTACATTCCCTGGAATAAAAGAAGAAGCATAGCCCGCTGGAATAGGAGTTCGAGGGGTTAGAATTACCCCAAAGTACCCATTAGAATTCAAAATCCATTGAGGAGTTGCGTTGTTCCGTACCAGCAAAGAATCCTTAGCTTTAGGTAATTTCACATTAAAGAGATCACTCTTATTTTTCTTCACAGCATGATACTTCACAGCTGGAACAAAAGCGTTGGACATAATCTCAACTTCTGGAACGCCAGATGTGATCCACAAATCTTCTCGTCCTTGAGTAGTTTGAATCTCTAACTCAAAGGCGTAAGGCTGCTCTCCCAGCGAGTAGGTTCTTCTAATTCCACCATCCCCGCTCTCTAAAATTAAAGTTTTATTATCGAATGAAACAACACGAAAGCCGGTAGCAACAGGAGAAGCCAATTCTCTTCCTGAAACAATATTTAAAGCTTGATATTGTGCAGGCACTCTCTTTTTAACGTCAGATAGCGTTCCACGTCTGAGTAAAGGATAATAGCCTCCCACAACATTTGCTATGTTTTGACGTTGAGAATCGATAGTTTCGACTCCGGGGAAAGAGGCTTCTGAAGGAGAGTTAATTGCTAACTCTCTATCAAACCCAATCTCATTAACAATACTTTTATTCTCTTCTTGATCAGAAGCAAAAGGAAGATTAATTCCCTCGATAGCTCCACTTTCTTGAGAAACTACAATTTGCATGTATTCATTGGAGAGCATGTAGTAGCTACCAGATGCTGTAGGATTTTCTTTATCAGCAAAGACTACAGCCCGTGCCATAGGGAGATCTAAAGACTCAACACACTCTTCTTTAGAATTATAAATACCTAAAGGTACAAATCCATTCCCGGTATTGAGAAAAACTAATGATGTGCCGTAGATAGCGCCCGCTTTATTCGCAATCTTCCCATCCTTATATTCTCCTAGGAAAACAAGAGGCTCCTGATTGCTACGAAATTCTGCTACTAAAACCGGGAAAGCATCTCTTTGATTAGGGAGATATACAGAACTTCCTTTCGACAAAACTTCTTGCCCAGTTTCTCCATAGAGGGAAACAAGGATCCCTCCAAAAGTACTAGTCTGTTCTATCAGACTCCAATAAGTTCCTCTGGAATAGACTTCAGGATGAGATCCCCCTTTTGTCAGCAGCAATAAACGATTCCCCAAACGAATAGCATACTGATTGACTGATTCGCTCTCCTCAAGAGAAGCTGTCCAAGGTACTACACTCAATTGCTCTGTTGAAGCTAATATTTGCTCAGAAATAGCTCGCTGCTTTTCTGCAAGATCCTGGCATGACTTCAAGTCTCGATAACCGAAGAAAATTTGGCAGCCCAAAAATGCCGCGCTTACCAAGGAAACAAATAATAACGTTCGTTTATTCATTCTCATCCGAGGTGGGTTCTCCCTATGGGGAGGGAAGCCTCGTTCCTATCAAGGTTGCTTTAATTCCCTAATCAAAAAAACTTTGCAGAAAGACAAAACCTCTCCACTTCTTGTCGAGAATCGTCTTTTGCTTACAAGAGATTCAACTCTGCTCTTCCGAACGGAGCTTCATACTATGTAACTTGGCGTCATTTTATAGAGGGTATCTTTTCCATGCACTTGGAAAATAACCATCCCCCCTCTCTACATCAAAAAGTTTAATGTAGAGTCGCTTTCAGATGTGGACGCTAGCAATATATATTCAAAGACTTTGCATCATTTTTTTTTACTAGCAATCCAAATGATTCCAACTCCTAGAAAAATCATCGGAATAGACAACCATTGCCCAATTGTTAATATGTTTTCTTCGCCAAGCCATGCTCCTTGGTGTGTTTTGAAAAATTCAGCGCAAAAACGAATTACTGCTACCCCAATTAAAGCGCCTGCTGCACTATAGCCAGAACCCAAACGAATAACACCACGATAGCAAAGCCTGTACAGAATACAAGAAAGCACTAAATAACCAAGGCCTTCGTAAAGCTGAACAGGATGTCTAGGGATTTGGCCTCCACCATTCGGAAAAATCACTCCCCAAGGCATGGATGTAGGGGTTCCTAGAATTTCCTGATTCATAAAGTTCCCCACGCGAATCAGCAAAGCTGCACAACCAAACACTGCTCCACAAAGATCGCAAATGTAGGTTACTGAAAGCATAGGCAACTTACGAATATGAAGTCGCGAAAATACAGCTGCCCAAATCACCACAGAGATCACAGCTCCATGACTAGAAAGCCCTCCTTTCCATATTTTTATAATCTCAGAAGGATTTTCAAAATAAAAACTCCCTCCATAGAAAAGAACGTAAGCAAGCCTAGCTCCAATGATGATAGCTAAAAGAGCTCCTAAAGCAAAATTTTCCAGACTTGTTCGGAGTTCTTTTTTCTCCTCCCTGTCTTTACACAATGCTGTTGCCAGCTTGATGCCCGAAAAAGATGATAAAAAAATTCCTAGAGAAAATAAGATTCCGTACCACGATAAATGAAGCCCAACTCGCGGGAAAGATAAGAGAGTTCTAGACTGGTCCCAATGTATCACGTTTTTATCACCTCTCTCAAAAAGAAAAACTTTTCTAAATAAAAAAGACTATGCCAAAAATTTTTTGCTAGCAATCTTGCAAAAAAGATCTTCGCACGGTTTTCTCTCTCGTCAGCTATATTAGTTGCTTTTTGAAAATACTCATGCTAGAGTTCTCCTTAATACATAAGTTCCTCAGGTCTTTTGCGCAAGCTTACAAGAGTGTTGCTAGGGACGTAAAATCGAATCAATTTTTTCACTGAGTTGCGTTATGCGAAAATTCTGGTTACTTGCTTCTTTCGGCCTTTTGTCTTTAACTACGACTACTCTTTCTAGCTGTGCTGTATCTAATTCTGGCAGCTACAATGCTAGACTATACACTAAAGGGAGCAAGGCTAAAGGAGTCGTCGCCATGCTACCTGTTTTTTATCGAACAGAAAAGTCTGCAGAACTACTCCCTTGGAATTTACAAGCAGAGTTTTCCGAAGAGATTAGCAGACGTTTGCACTCTTCTGATAAACTACTTTTAATCAAACACCACGCTTCAGCTGGTGTTGCTGCACAATTTTTTTCTCCTACTCCTAATATTTCGCCCGAATTAGCGACTCAGCTGTTGCCTGCGGAATTCGTAGTTGCGGCAGAAATTTTAGAACAGAAAACAACGGAAGATGTTTTAAACCCTTCTATTTCAGCATCTGTTCGTGTGCGAGTGTTTGATATTCGTCACAATAAAGTCTCTATGATATACCAAGAGATTTTAGACGCGAGTCAATCTCTCGCCTCTGGAAGCAACGATTATCATCGTTATGGCTGGCGTTCGAAAAACTTCGATTCGACTCCGATGGGCCTCATGCATCAGAGATTATTTAGAGAGATTGTTGCTCGCGTAGAGGGATATGTCTGCGCAAACTACTCTTGATATATGGTGGGTCTAGGACTTCTATTAGTTTTTGTTGGAATTTCAATTTTCCTTGTGAACGGGTTTTTTGTATGGCCAAAGCCTGAAAAACATACCCGTTTACCATTCAGCTTAGTGTGCTTGGGGGCAGTGTTATTGCTTTTACCGGCTCTGCTCCCCACCGGAGATCCTCTTTCCTCTATTTCTAAAGTCTCCTTTCACGGCATCTTTGTCTTTAGTGCCTTTCTTTTTTTACTATTGGGATTACCGGCTCCTATCACCCAATCTATTTTGTATGCAGGAAGAACAACTAGCTCAACTCCATGGTTACTTGCCATAAGAGCTGGTGCTCGCATGTGGGTTATTACCATTACCGCTACACAAATACTTGCACGATTATTACATCTTGTCCTGCCACTCATTTTGCCCAAACAACTTTTTCAAGAGCAGGTGATTACGGAAGAAATTCGAGAACAGCTATCAACTAGGCCAGACCTTCTCTATATTTTCTGTATAGCTATGCTGATTCCTATTGCTGAAGAAATCTTTTTTAGAGGAATTCTCCAAACTTTCTTCAAAAATACATTTTCTAGAAGTAAAGCTGTTGTAACAAGTTCATTGATCTTTGCTATCACACACATAGAAGCTTCTTTAGGTAGCTTCATCTTTGTGCCAACTTTGTTTGTCTTTTCTTTATGCGCTGGCTTTATTTACGAGAAGGTACGGCATATTGCCGCTCCTGTGACCCTACATATCCTGTTCAATAGTTGCCAACTAGCGTTACTGTCCTTATAAAAAAAAGAGGGGTGTGACAAAAAGGATAGATAGAGAATAAAAAAGTAAGCCAGAGAAAACTCCTAGCACAAAAGGCCTATCCTTAGGGCTGCTACCTTCCGATCCTGACCCGGTTCAGAAGTCTCTCATCTTAAGAGGTCCCCAGCTTACGGGATCTTTGGTACCATAAATACAGTTTTCTCTCAAGTCTCTTTCCCTAAATCCTTATTAAGAAATTTTTTCTTGCTGTTTCATACGAGCCCAGTATTCTTCAGCCTGTTCTAAAGAAATTTGATTATGAGGATCAAAAACATGAGGAGATCGACGACGCAACTTAGCCAAGGCTTCTACAAATACTTCTTCAGCTTTAAGCTTTCCTTCTCTTTCTAGCAAGAAGCACAAGGTCAATACTAAAGTAAGTACGTCTCCGGCTTCCGAAGCGATTTCCAACGAAGCTTTATTTTCTTGTACAGCATCAGCCAACTCCTGACACTCCCCTGCTATATACTGCAACATAGACTCCACACTCTGTAAATTAGTCCAAGGACAAACTCCCTGTAAAGCCATTGCTCGCGAAATTTCAACCAATTGTAAGATGCCTTTTTCTTCCATAATTCATACTCCTTCAAAAAAATGGGTGGTGCAAGAGTTAATAAAAAAACCGTGAAAACCCTCTCTCAAGCGGAAAATCCTAAGCTACAGTTGAGGAATCCGTAGCCGAAGAGAAAAAGTGGAATTCTTCTAGCATTTTTTATACATAATGAGAATAATCCGGGTCCGCTCACAATAACCCAAATCGAATGTTTTCTTCAGCAATTGTTATTCTAACTGCAATTTTTGTCTTGTGCTCGGGGTTTGTTTCTTTATCGCATATAGCTTTATTCTCGCTCCCTTCTTCCCTTATTGCTCATTACAGTCACTCAAAAAATAGGCAGCTCCGACAAATTGCCAATCTTATGGCCTACCCCAATCATTTGCTCATGACCCTAGTCTTCTTCGACATAGGGATTAATATTGGAGTGCAAAACTGCATAGCAACCTTAGTAGGCGATTCGGCATCTCTATTGCTTACCGTAGGAGTTCCCCTCGCTTTGACACTAGTTTTGGGAGAAATTGTCCCTAAGGTTATCGCAATCCCTTACAATGCACGAATTGCAAAGATTGTAACCCCAATCATCTTTGCCTCAACTAAAAGCTTCCGCCCTATATTTGATTGGGCTATCTCGGGTATCAATTTTATCGTTCAGAAAATGTTGGCCCGTCAAGAAAGTGATTTTATTCAACCCCAAGAATTAAAAGAAGTCCTCCGAAGCTGTAAAGATTTCGGAGTTGTAAATCATGAGGAAAGTCGTCTTCTATTTGGCTATCTATCCATGGAAGAAGGTAGCATTAAAGAACGCATGACGCCCAAACAAGAAATCATTTTTTATGATGTCCTTACTCCGATTGAAAATTTATATAAACTCTTCTCTGGACCTAAACAAAGCTATTCCAAAGTTCTAGTTTGTAAAGGTGGTCTACAAAATCTCTTAGGAGTTTGTTCTGCAAAATTGCTTCTTCTCTACAAAGAAAAATTACAATCTGCCGAAGAACTCTTGCCTCTCCTTCGTAAACCTCACTACATTCCTGAAACAGTATCAGCTAAGACAGCTTTGTATCATCTAGCAGGAGAAGACTGTGGTTTAGGTATTATCATTGATGAATATGGGTCTATAGAAGGATTGATCACCCAAAATGATCTATTTAAAATAGTCTCTGATGGGGTAGCTCATAATCGCCCATCTTTTAAACAATTCGCTCACTCAGACAAGAATGTTGTTATTGCTGCAGGCACCTATGAGCTTTCTGATTTCTATGACCTGTTTGGAGTTGATCTTCCTACTACAGCTAATTGCGTTACCATAGGCGGATGGCTGACAGAACAATTAGGAGAAATCCCTGAAACAGGAACAAAATTCGCTTGGGGACAATTTGTATTCCAAATACTAGACGCGGCTCCTAATTGTGTGAAACGGGTGTATATAAGGAAAACCCATGGAAACTAACTCTCCCTTTTTCTGGTTAGGAGTGAACCTCCTTTGTATTTTTGTCCAAGGGTTCTTTTCCATGATGGAAATGGCTTGCATATCATTCAATCGCGTGCGGTTGCAATATTACCTTACGAAAAGCAATAAAAAAGCCTCTTACATTAACTTCCTTGTTAGAAGACCTTATCGCTTATTTGGAACCGTAATGTTGGGAGTAAATATTGCTTTGCAAATAGGGTCTGAGTCATCACGAACTTGTTACAAACTCCTAGGGATTTCTCCTGAATATGCTCCTGCAACGCAAATTATTTTAGTCGTCATTTTTGCTGAATTAATTCCTTTAGCTATCTCTCGTAAAATTCCAGAAAAAATCGCCTTAAAAGGAGCCCCTATCCTCTATTTCGCTCACTATCTTTTCTATCCGCTCATCCAATGTGTCGGTGGCATTACCAATATGATCTACTTTATTCTGAATATTAAGGAAGAGACGCTCCACTCAACGCTTAGCCGAGATGAATTGCAAAAGACATTAGAAACTCATCATGAAGAGCATGATTTCAATGTGATAGCTACAAATATTTTCTCTTTAAGCGCAACTTCTGTAGAGCAAGTATGTCAATATTTGGACCAAATCCCGATACTTTCAGCTACCGCTTCCGTACGAGATGTTTGCCAGCTCGTTCGTCGCCATCGTTTAGATTTTGTCCCTGTTTACCATAAAGTTAAAAAGAATGTAGTGGGAATAGCTTTTCCAAAAAACCTCATTAATCGAAATCCCAGTGACCCTGTTGTCCCTTACCTAAGCTCTCCCTGGTTCATAACAGCTAAATCTAAGCTCATTCATGCGATCCAAGAATTCCGCAAGAATAGTTCTAACGTCGCCATTGTTTTAAATAATAATGGCGAGCCTATGGGAGTTTTAGGCTTACATACGGTGTTTAAAACGTTATTCAACACAAGAAATATCGCCCAATTAAAACCCAAACCAACTTCTTTAATTGAACGAACTTTCTCTGGGAACACACCTTTGTCTGAAATAGAAAATGAGCTCGATATTATTTTTATGGATAATGATTGTACAACAATTGAGCAACTCATGTTAAAACTTCTGGATACTCCTCCAGAAGTAGGCGCCTCTATCATTATCAACGACCTACTGTTAGAGGTAAAAGAGATTTCCTTGTACGGCATCAAAACTGTTGCTATCAAAGATACTCTGTAACGATTACGCGTACTGCTGTAAGTGTTTTACAACGCGAATTACCCTCCGTGCTGCTGTAAGAATTTCTTCTTCTGAAAGTAAATAACTAAAAGAAAATCGTAGAGTAGCTACTGCAAGATCTTGAGGCACTTTCATTACTGTTAATGACTTAAAAACTGTAGTTGCTCCAGAAGAACACGCAGAGCCATAACCACAAGCCACCCCTTCTAGATCTAAAGCGATTTGCATCACTTCTCCCTCTAAACCAGGGAAAGCTATTGCAGAAAGATTGCTAACTCGAGGCTTGTCTTGACAATGCACGATACATTCAGGGAAAGTTTCTTGTATACGCGACTCAAATAGATCCCTATAAGAACGCATAGTTTGAGCTATGGCAGGCTGCTCGACTAATAACTTGCTAAAAATATAACGCAGGGAAGCAATACCATGAATATGCTCCGTTCCCGAACGAATACCTCCTTGTTGTCCTCCTCCAGAAATTATTGGAGATATTTTGATTTTTGGAGATGTAAGAAGGACTCCGATTCCCGAAAGAGCGTGAAACTTGTGTCCAGAAAAAGCAACCATTGAAACTCCCTCTGGAATGTGAATAACTTCTTTTCCTACAATAGCCGTGGCATCCACTATCAAAAGTAGTTGGCGTTCTTTAGCAAATTCGGCTATAGCTTCAAGATCAATTCTTACACCAACCTCACTATTCACCCATCCCAAAACGATGGCTGAGGTATCTGATTGAACAGCTTCTTTAATTTGTTCTAAAGAAACAACGCACTCTCCAGGAATAGGGTCCAAGTAAGTCACGGAAAGCTTTGCTTGCTTTAAAGGTTCGATCACTGCTGGATGTTCCATGCTGGAAGTAATAACATGGCTTCCTGTAGGAATATTTTGAATTGCCAGGTTAAGACTTTCTGTTGCTCCAGAAGTATAAATCACCCGACAATGACTAAACCCCAGAGCTTTTTCTATAAGAGTTGAAGTTTCTTTAACCAATTTTTTGGTTTTCTTTCCAAAACTGTGAACACTAGAAGGATTCCCGAACCCACCTTCGCCTATGAAAAGAGAATGTAAACACATCAAGACGCCAGGCTCTAAAAGAGCTGAAGCGTTCGTATCTAAGTATATAGTCATAAAAATTAACGCATCCGAACCAGTATAACAGTAGCATTATCTCTACCGCCCCGACTGTTTGCTAAGGAAATAAGGATATTCCCACCTTCTTCCAGAGTAGTCGTCTGCGTTAATATATCTAGCATGTCATGATCAGAAACAGCACTAGTTAGACCATCAGAACAAAAAACAAATAGGTCTTCTTTCTCATAAGACATCTCTCTAATATCAAGAGACACATGGGGACGACTTCCCAAAACATTTGTCAGAACGTTCCTTCCAGGATACCTTTTCACACTTTGTTTTGAAAGCCCATATCGAGAAGCTAAGTGATTCGCAAGAGAATGGTCTTCAGTTAATCTTTCTAGCATCTTATTTCTTAATCGGTAAACCCGACAATCTCCCACATGAAATAGCCAAGCTTTACCTCTTCGGAATTGCATACAACTCAAAGTAGTTCCCATACCTTTGAATTGCTCATTCGACAATCCCTGGCGATAAATTAATAAGTTTATCTCTGATACTATAGTCTTTATAGACTCTTTATACTGCTCATCTCCAAACCGTTCCAAATCTACTTTATGTAAATCGACAAGCTGCATAAGATTACCAACAGCCTCATAAGAAGCTACTTCTCCTGCACGATGACCTCCCATTCCGTCTGCAATGGCAATGAGCTGCGAATCATAGTTTACCTGCCAAAAATCTTCGTTGTTGTGCCTAACTAAACCAACATCACTCAATCCAAAGTATTCGAAATCCGCAACAATCATCACGCCCTCTCCGCCCAAGGAATTTCCATAGACGGTTGATAAATCAATCGCTTAAGATTCTCGGAGGTATAGCAAAGATTTTTTTAAAAAATAAAGCAAACTTTTATCTGTATAAAAAGGTTGTTAATCTGTTTCTTTTTCAAAAAAAAGTTTGTGTAAAGAGGGTCTATCTCCAAAAGATGGGAAGAAGAAATTTTTATTCTCCCCCCCCCCCCCCATCAAACAGAAGTATTTTACTCTGCCGAAAAAACAACACTTAAGTATAGTTGGGTATCAAAAGTTGCCTCCCTTTTAATAAGCCGTACTTAGAGGATTCGTACAATGACAACGTGGACTTTGAATCACAATAATCTTACAAAATTCCTGACCCATGCTCAGCTAGAACCTTCTTTAGAACGAGAAAGCGGCTTAATCTATATCACAGTCCCTGCGGGAGAACATGAGCTTCCTCTCTTTTTCGTTATTCGTAATGAAGGAGAAGTTTTGCAACTAGTCTGCTATTTCCCTTATCAAATACAGCAGAATCAACGTGATACCACAGCAAGGCTTTTACATCTCGTCAACCGCGACATCGACATTCCAGGATTTGGAATGGATGAGGAACAAAACATTATTTTCTACCGTCTAGTTATCCCTTGCCTAAAGGGCGAGATTAATGAGGACTTACTACGTGTTTACATTGATACAATCAAGTTGATTTGTGATAGCTTCTTCCATGCAATAGGATTGATCTCGACAGGAAACATGGATCTGGATGAATTGAAAAAGCAAGCAAAACTAGAAAATAACCAATCCGATCAGCTAGAGCCTTAGAGGAACTTGTGCCAGCTTTAATTTTTTATGATACAGAAACGACAGGTACGCAGATAGATAAGGATCGTATAGTGGAGCTAGCTGCTTACAACGGGACTACGAGCGAGTCTTTCCAAACGCTAGTAAACCCTGAAATCCCTATACCTGCTGAGGCAACTAAAATTCATGGTATTACGACTGCGGAAGTAGCCGACGCCCCCAGATTCCCAGAAGCTTATCAGAAATTTATCGAATTTTGTGGTACAGATAATATTCTTGTAGCTCACAATAACAATGCTTTCGATTATCCTCTGTTAGTTCGTGAATGTCGTAGACACGGCTTATCTGAGCCTCAGCTTCGTACTATAGATTCGTTAAAATGGGCAAAAAAATATCGAACCGACTTGCCTCAGCATAGTCTCCAATACCTTCGTCAGGTATACGGATTCGAAGAAAATCAAGCGCACCGAGCATTAGATGACGTAATCACTCTTTATAGAGTATTTTCAGCTTTAGTGGGGGATTTGTCTCCTGATCAAATTTATGATCTACTAAATGAGACTTGTCATCCTCGCATATTTAAAATGCCTTTCGGTAAGTATAAAGGGAAACCTCTTTCTGAAGTCCCCTCTAGTTACATCGCCTGGTTACAAAAAGGTGATTACTTGCTACAACCAGAAAATAAAGAAATTAAAGCAGCCATTGAGGCCTATCAGCAATTGAAATGACTTTTTCAGCAGCGTTCTCACCCTGTCCTAATGACATCTTTCTTTTTCGGTCTTTCTTAGAAAAACATAAAGGATTCCCTTCGTTACGCCAAATCATGATCGCGGATATTTCTTCTTTAAATTATTACGCTTTAGAGACTCGTTTTCCCTTAATTAAAATTTCTGCAAGCTTATACCCACAGATCGCTGATTCCTATGATGTTTTAAATGTTGGCACTACTCTGGGATACAAGATCGGGCCTTTAATTCTTTCGAGACAACTCGATTCCCCATTAAAAAGCCTTGCTACCCCAGGTGAAACGACAACAGCACACGCTCTTTGCCGCCTCTTCTACCCTCGAGCAGAACTGGTTCCTATGAAATATCATGAAATCATTCCAGCTATTCTTTCTAATCGAGTAGATGGTGGAGCTGTGATTCACGAAGAACGCTTCTCTTTCCCTAAAGATCTATGCATAGTAGAAGATCTAGGTCAACTTTGGGAAAAAACTTGGCATCTTCCCTTACCCTTAGGATGTATTGTTATCTCTAAAAAGGTATCTGATGACGATTCTTATCTGTTAAATCATGCTCTTCAAGAATCCCTAAAAAAATCTTTGACTGATTCTGCTTTAGCTATTCAAAAAGCTTCTGAGTACTCTCGAGATAAAAACCCAACTACCATTCAACATTTTATAGATACCTACGTAACAGAAGAAACCTTTAACCTCTCTTCTATCGGACGGCAAGCTTTTTCTACATTATGGACGGCTTGTCGTAATGTTTAAGCTCCTTCTTATTTTTGCTGATCCGGCAGAAGCTGCTAGAACACTCTCTCTGTTTCCTTTTTCTCTTAATAAGGAGAACTTTTATACCTACCATACAGAAAACGTTCTGTTAGATGTTATGGTACTAAAAACATGGGGTTACCGAGGAGTTGTTCAAGCATTAAGCCCCCCTCCAAGTGGATATGACCTGTGGATAAATGCAGGATTTGCCGGAGCAGGCAATCCAAACATACCTCTTCTTAAAACTTATACGATTACCTCTGTAAAAGAATTAACTCCAACAACTTCTGTGGAAGAAGAACTTGAAGTAACCCCCATCCCCAGACTCCCTCTAGCACAATTGACATCAGTCAGATCTCCGTATAGAGATGGGTTTCATGAACATTTACAGCTAGTCGATATGGAAGGATTTTTCATAGCAAAACAGGCTTCGTTAGTAGCGTGCCCATGTTCTATGATTAAAGTATCTTCTGACTACACTACGCGGGAAGGACAAGACTTCTTAAAAAATAACAAAGTTAAGCTCTCTCAAAAATTAGCGGAGGCTATCTTTCCGATATATTCCTCGTTTATTGATGTTTAACACATCCCTTCCACGGACCATCATTTTACGACAGCATTGAGTTCCCAGTCCTTAGCACCCGATAAGACCCACATTCTTTGAAAAGCTGGGCAAGAGTCTAATAACTCTTCTTTGGTTCCTTCTGCTATTTTCTTCCCTTGTTCCAAGTAAACAATCCGATCTACGTATTCGAGAGTGGAGAGCTTGTGGGCAATGATAATTTGTGTACAACGGCCTTTTAACTGCCCGACTATCTCTTTAACATAATTTTCGCTAATGGCATCCAATGCTGATGTTGCCTCATCTAGCAACAGAATGGAGGTGTTATGCAGCAATGCTCTAGCTATTGTCAAACGTTGCTGCTGACCTCCAGATAAATTTTTACTGGATTCCTCTAATAAGCTGTGCACGCCTTGAGGCATTTTAGAAACAAATTCGTAGGCATGAGCTTGCTTTAAAGCATGAAATACTTCTTCTTCTGAAAAGGTTCTGCCACAAGTCAGGTTATTCCACACCGTATCATAGAATAAAAATGGATGCTGCAGCACACAACCAATATGTTTCCTTAAAGAATTTTTGCAGTAGCTTTGTATCGGAAGTGAATCAATTAACAGTTCGCCATGAGAGACTTCATAAAGCCTTGGCAATAACTTTGCTATGGTAGATTTCCCAGATCCTGTTGGACCAACAATACCGATAGCCTCCCCTTTTTTTAATACTAAGTTGAAATCCGATAATACGGGACTATCCTCTACATATCCAAAGGATACATTGCAAAACTGAATACTATGTTGTAATCCCTGGAATTCATTTAACTTTTCAGAAACATTGGACTGCTGCTTTGCTAGATCCAATACTTCATAAAACCGTTCTGCAGCAGCGCATCCCCACATGATATTCGCATTTTCATCAGCAAACTTTTTAATCGGATCATAAATGAGATACAAAAGCCCACAAAAGACCACAAGCTCCTCAGGTGGGATATGAAAATGATACAAACCGATCATAATGACCAAAGCAAAGAACAACGAGGCAATAGTGTGCAGAAGAGGTCTTGGAATTAAACTATACGCAGCACTGCGCTCTTCCAATCGAGCAATCTCATCATTTTTCTGACAATACTTACTAAAAGAAAACTGCTCAGTTCTAAATACTTTTACTGTAAGAATACCTAAAAGAAAATCCAATAACGCAGCGGCAGAATGATCTTGACTCTTTTGAATTCGTTTAGCCAATGCTTTAACTTTCTTTGCAATGATAACAATTGGCAAAATAAAAATAGGGAACGCTAAACAAACACAAGCACAAAATTTCCAAGAAATAGACAAGCACACTACTAAGGCTAAAGTCATAGTGATAGGAGCCTGAATGTAATTCACCATAAGGGCATTAATAGCTAATGCAATCATAGATGAATCTGCTATCACACGACTACTTAGATTCCCCATATCGTGTGCATGAAAGAATGTCATCGGGAGCGTTTGTAAAGCTAAGAAGTAATCTTTACGTAAAGAGCAGCTCACACGAATAGCAATTAATTGTGCTAAAAACCTCTGAAAAAATAGCGTTGTTGATTTCAAAATAGCAACAACTACTAGAAAAATCGCGAGGCATTGCAAACGAGAAAAGTCAAAACAACCAGAGAGATAGGCGGAAAGCCTTTTTGTTATTGACTGAGAGCCTCCTGAATGTTTCGCAATATAAGCATTCGCTTGAGGCAAAGATAGCGTGTCTCCCTCACCAACAATATTATCCCACTGTTCAAGAAGTTGATCTTTGGACAGCTCTTTCCTTTTGACTAAGGAAGCTCCCTCCTGCTTCCCAAAAAGAAGAAACGTATCAGGACCTGTCTTAGCAATAAGACCTAGAGAAAAAATTTCTGCTTGAGACGTTATCGTTAGCCCTAATATGGATAAAAGAGAAAAACCGAATAAAACTAAATGCTTCTTATGCCTCAGAATCGCTTTCAGAAGAAGTTTCATATAGACCTATCGTTCGGAATTTCTGATATCGTTTTTCTAGCAACTCTTCTACCGGTAAATCTTTCAATTTAAGCCATTCTTGAAGGACATATTCTTGAACACTACGATATGTGGCCGCAGGATTGTGATGAGCCCCACCTATGGGTTCTTTGATCACTGCGTCCACAATAGCAAATCCCTTAAGATCCTCTCCATGCATTTTTAACATGGCAGCAGCATCGCTGTTCTTTTTAGGATCTTTCCATAAAATAGAAGCACACCCTTCAGGAGAAATTACAGAATAATACGAGTGTTCTAGCATCGCTACAACATCTCCTATAGCCATTCCTAGAGCGCCTCCTGAACATCCTTCACCAATCACAATTACAATGATTGGGGTAGCTAATCTAGCTAACTCAAATAAGTTTGTCGCAATAGCCCAACCTTGACCTCTTTCTTCGGCTGTTAATCCAGGGAAAGCTCCAGGGGTATCAACGAGAAAGATAATTGGCAAACCGAATTTCTCTGCCATTTTAGCTAAGCGTAGAGCCTTTCTAAAGCCTTCGGGACAAAGCATCCCGAAGTTACGATGCATGCGAGATTTTGTGTCGCAACCCTTTTCTTGCCCTATAAGCATGAAACGCTGCCCTTGAATCTTTGCGAACCCTCCGACAACTGCAGGATCATCTCGGAACGTTCGATCTCCACAAAGTTCTACAAACTCTTCGCACATTCCTTCGATATAATTCACTGTTCTAGGTCTCGAAGGATGTCGACAAATTTGTACTCTTTCCCAAGGGGTGAGATCGGAATAAATTTTTTCTTTTAATCTATCTAAACGCTTATCCAATTTTTGAATCTCTGAAGAAGAAAGCAGGCTGTTTTCTTTATTTTTTTCTTTAAACTCGGCGATCGTTTTTTCGTATTCGACAACCTGTTTTTCATGAGGAAGTAGTTCCACCGTAGCACGCTCCCTTCTTATAAAAAAGAGTTATTTTAATACAAACAATAATCAAAAACAACCAAAAACCAACTATTTGATTATAATGACCTTTGTTTCACGCAAACAATTTTAATTTCTCTTAAAAAGAAATCAAGCCTTTTCAAATAAAATGTTTATACTATTTTGTGTGTAGGGAAGATTGATCAAAAAATTACTTCCCCAAAACCGATCTTTGCCTTGTAAAGAAAAAATTTCCATATGCGGACTAGAAGATAAAATCCGAACAGTCTCTTTTTCTCCTTTAATCAATACATCATAGGCTGGGCCTTTATAAGAGTCTGGAGATCCTGTACGCAATTTTGGACCATTGCATACTTGACATTGCGATCCCTTACAAAAGATAGCAAAAAACGCATCCTGATTTTCCCTATCCAAAGAAGAAGCAACATGACACTTTTGCTCAGTAATGTCTATACAATAACATGAATTAGTGCTAAACAAAGCATCTTGCAAATAAGAAAAGCCTGTTCTCCTAGAAGAAGGCTGTGACAAAGCTCCTGCAAAAGATATTGATACTTCTTCGTCTTTTTCTTGACATGAGAACTCTTTCACTTGGCCGCATAAACCAAATCCCAAACATTCTCCTGGATCCCCAACGCAAGGACCATAGTTGAGAACCCCCACATCTCCTATCAAAAAAGCCCCCACTCCGCTCTTACAACCACTACCACTAACATAAGCAGAAAAAGAAGGCGTTCTGCGCATCCAAAAACCAAGAGACATATCTGTTAGCGTGAACTGATCTTCTATACGGGCTTCTTTTTGGCAAAATAACAATTTACTAACAGCTGTTTTTTCCTGGTTGGATCTAGAGCCTTCTTGACTCCACAATGAAGGGAAAATGTTTCTCTCATGAGAAAATAATGCGTGTTGAAAAGCTATCATTTTTTGAACTTGCTCGTAGCTTGTGTCATAAAACTCTGCAATACGAGACAACAACATAGCCATCTCAGCATGCTCCCCAGGATAAGGAAGGCCTCCCCATAAAAAACCTGCTCGACGAAATAATAAAGCCGCTCCAGACTGCGTCTGATGCATACAAAGGAACTGGTATCCTAAGTCTACCCCTTCTTCCAAAGCTGCCAGCAAATAAGCGGCACGAGCGATATCATGAATATGTAACAATGGATGATGTAGAAAACGCTGTATAACGGTTCTTCGCAGCTTCTTATCCTGGAAAGACTCTATGAAACTCTTACTTTGAATATCAAAATTCCTCTCAGAGAACGCCTCTAATACGTCCTCTAACCCTAACTGCGATTCTACTAGCATAGTTAATAAAAAGACGTCCAATGGCAAAAAATAATCTTGAGGAAATTTAGAGTCAAGCTTGCTTACGCTGAAGCCTGACTCTACGATCGAAAGCAAAGCCGGGAAAAGGGAAGAAGACTAAGAAGATTTTGTTGGTGTTTCAATCAAACGTTTCATTCTTTTGCCAGGAGTGAACTTCACAGCTCTTCTAGCAGGAATATGGATAGGTACTGCTGCATTTTTAGGGTTACGACCAACTTTTGGCTTTCTCTCTACAACTTGTAGAACTCCAAAGTCTCTAAACTCTAATCTATCCCCTTGAACTAGAGCATCTGTCATCTTATCTAAAAAATTTTGGATAACAGTTCTCACGTGGTTAGGATGTATTTTATGATCTTGAGATATCGTACTGATTAGTTTCTTCTTAGTCATCGTTGCCATGGTAGCTTGTTGCCTCCTAGTTAAAGTGGTAACCCTTGCGTCCCTAAATACCGCAATATATGCGTATAATATGCATTCATCCTTTGGATTCAAGACTTTTTTTATCTTTTCCATGAACGCACAAAATCTACCCACGAGTTGCACTCAACCGAAACCTTCTCTACTACGAATATCCTTTCGAGCACTTAAAGGTCTTGTTAAAGCCCTCCCTCCCCCGGATTATTTATGCACTTTTTTTGCTCCTGAGCTTACTGATACAGTCTTGTCAACTTGTCGATTCAAAATAAAAGCATGTATGCCTTCTGCAATACCTTTGGCTAAGTGCGAGCGATAACGAGCATCTAAAAGAGCGGCTCGCTCTTTAGAATTGGAAAGAAACCCTGTTTCCACAAGGACCGCAGGCATGGTTGTTTCTCGAATTACCGCGAAATTACCTTCTTTCACTTTACGTTCGCGTAAAGCTCCATTTTTTTGCATAAAAGCCAAGATCGACTTACCTAAGCTCTCTGATTTTCTAGTCCTTAATATGTTTTTATCATTATAAAAATAAATCTCAGTTCCTAAAGCAGATGTATTAGACGAGTGATTACAGTGGATACTAACAAAAACATCAGCCTTATTCTGATTTGCTATTGCAGCTCGCTTACTTAGATCGACATATACATCCGTAGCCCTTGTCATTATCGTCTTATACCCCATGCGACGCAAACATCCTTGCACGCTTAAAGCTATCGACAACGCCAAAGTTTTCTCTTTGTACCGTAATTCCTTATCTGCAGTTCCCTCGTCTTTACCGCCATGACCAGGATCTATGACTATAAGTTCATTCCTACTTACCTTAGGAATCCCCGCAGCATCAGCAAAACAACTAACTGGACTACTTAAAGTAAGCAGCAACAGCAATAATGTCAAATTAACAAAGGGCTGCCAAGGCTTCACACACAACCTCTCGATCATCAAAGACAATCGTCTGATGTTTGAAGATCTGATACCCCTCATGTCCCTTTCCTGCAACTAGTACAATATCTTTATCTGAAGCCATTGATATTGCTTTCTCTATGGCTAGCTTCCTATCGCTCTCAACAACATAATGATCAGTTGAGAAACCTTTACATATATCAGCAATAATCTGGTCTGGATCTTCTGTCCGAGGATTATCTGAAGTCACAAAAGAAAAACCGTAATGCTCAGATACTTTGGCCATAAGAGGACGCTTAACACGATCTCTATCTCCACCACACCCAAACACAATAATTAGCCGACCATCTTTAGGAAGGAGTTGTAATAAAATTCTACATACATTGTCCAATGCATCTGGAGTATGGGCATAATCAATATAAACAGGGAATGGTCCCAATAAAATCGGATCCAAACGTCCTTTAGGAGCTGATAAGAAACGAACATCGCGTACTAAATCAGCAAAGTCTCTGCCTAAAAATTGATGGACAACAGCTAAAGATGCTAAAACATTATATACATTATGTTCTCCTATCAAGGATGTCTCACAAGGGAAAACTTGCCCCTGATACCAAATGTCATAAGAAGATCCTGATGAATACAGCTTCAATCTATCTGCTCGATAATCAGCTTCTTGATGGATTGCATAGGAGACTGCTCTTGCCTGAGAACCATTTAAAAAGCTGGGCGCATACTCACAATCCAAATTGACAACAGCTATACCTTTCTCTGGCAAGGAAGCGAAAAACTGCTTTTTAGCTGCAATATATTCTTCAAGAGACCCATGAAAATCTAAATGATCTGAAGTAATGTTAGTTAAAACTCCAGCTAAGAACTCTGTTTCACGAACTCGACCAAGAGCCATCCCTATAGAAGATACTTCCATAACGGCTGCAGATAAGTTCTGCTTAACCATTTCAGCAAAATACTTCTGCAATAAAATCGCATCAGGAGTGGTAAAGCTATCAATAATCCTATTCTCACCTAAAATGTGCTCTATGGTTCCAATAAGACCAGTTCTTCTTCCTGAACGCTCCATAAGTTCTCTAACCAAACAGGAGACTGTTGTCTTCCCATTAGTTCCTGTAATTCCTATTACATCCAGATGCCTTGAAGGATTATTATAAAACCTTGCTGCCAAAGAGGCTTCCAATGCTATAGGATCTTCTGCGATAATCTGAACAACCGATAAAAAAGGATTGTATAGAGAAGAGAGAACTGCAATCGCTCCATTCGCAACAGCCTGAGAAGAATAGTCATTGCCATTGCAAAACTGCCCTTGTCGAGCGATGAAAATATCACCAACTCCAACACAACGAGAATCTCGAGTCAAATTTCTAACAGGAATAGACTCGACTTTCCCATAAATTTTAGCCGGAATATTCTGAAGAAGTTGGTCTAAATGCATACCAGATCCCTAAGACACGCACACAAGGGCTTCAAAAAGCTTTCTCAAATAGTTTACTATACACATATTCGTTGTCAAGCTTTGTCGACTAACTACGTCATCTGTCAGAGAAAGAGCAAAGACAAGAGAACTCGTCTTTTTACTCTTTCACAAAAAAAGTAACTCTTATATGGAGCAAAGAAATGTTTTGTTTGTGAGATGTAATTATGAAATTGCTCTTTTCTTTATTATTAGTTTCCTCTCCCGCTTTCCTTATGCCAGGCTGCACACTCATCCCAAAGCAACAGACCTCAACACATTCACTCATATCTAAATAAACTCACTATTTGCGATTCCATTCCTCATATAGCAGCTTTAATTGAGAAACTTCTTCACGATAGGTGTGTAGTTGCTCGTCTAATGGCACACCTAAATAAGGCAGCACTCGAGAAGCTATTCTCGAAAATACAGGAGCAGCACACCGTCCTCCCATATAGTTCTTAGTTCTGTCTTCTCTTACTCCATAAGCAGGATCGTCGATAGAAACAAGAATAACTAAAGGAACTGCAGTATCCGATAAAGCAGCTATAGGAGTAAGCCCGATAAATGAAGCAATGTGCCGTTTTTTATCATACTTCCCATCGACTAATTTTTCTGTTGTCCCTGTTTTCCCTGCACTAGAATATCCCTTAGTAGCAGCACGAATCCCCGTCCCTCCTAAACATGTTGTGAAACGCATAGCACGAACAACATCTGCAACTATTTTTTCAGAAAGAACTCGAATTTTCTTTGGGTTTGAAGACAGTATTTTTTCTTCTCCTGAAGGAGAAACAATCTTTCTAACCAAGGTTGGACGTATCAAAAACCCTCCATTACCAAAAACTGCATAAGCTTGAACCATCTGCATGCTTGTAGCCAGCAAATTGTATCCCATTGCCAAAGAATAAGGTGTCGATAAAGACCATTCGGGAGATCCGTTTTTATGGAAACGTTTTCGTGAAGGAACCAATCCTACAGCTTCTGCCGGCAATTCAATTCCAGTTCTTTTTCCAAAACCAAAATCTTGCAAACGCTGTTCGTACCAATCAGCACCTAACTTTTGTACTATACGATCTGCAAGTTGAGCCATATACACATTGGATGACTTTTGAATCGCCATGTACATATTTAAGTATCGATTACTGACAATGTCTTTTAGAGGCATTTTTTGCCGTCCTGGAAATACTCGTCTACTAACATCTAACGGTTCATAAGGATCAAAAAGATTTTCTCCAGCACGTTTTTGCATCTCTTCATTTGCTAATAAGGCAATAGCAACAGTTATGGGTTTCATAATAGAGCCCGGCTCAAACACATCGCTAACAGCCTTAACTTTTGTATCTTCTATGCGATCATTGCAGTTGAAGTATTCCCTATACTCTCTCGGATTAAAAAAGGGATATTGCGCTAAAGCTAAGATCTCTCCTGTATGTGAATTCAGTACAATAGCTCGCCCACTACGAGCTTTAGCTTCTAACACGCCTAGGGCTATCTCTTGTTCTGCAATCGTCTGTACATTGGCATCTATTGTTAGATAAATGTCGCTCCCATCCCTAGGGATTTTAGTCACCTTATCAACGTCTAAACGGTTTAAAGGAGAACGCAACAACTTGCGTTCTCCATTTTCCCCTTCTAACAAACGATTAAAATAAGCCTCTAAACCTCCTGTAGGGAATGCTTCTCCTGATTTTTCATCTTTTATCTCCCGAAGGGTATGCAAAACCTGTCCTAACAATTTCCCGAATGGATAAGAACGTTGATAATCACTAATAAAGAATAAGGCATTTGACGGAATTTTATGTTTAACTGCGTAAGGTTTCCACCAACTTAAAATCCGATCACGAATAGAAATATCTAGAGAAACGTACAGTTTGCGATAACGCGATTTTCTATCAAATTCACTACGGATACTCTGATAGTCCCCTTCGCCAACCATAACAACAACCATACGAGCAATCTCATCGCGATACTCTTCCGGAATAACGACAGCATCTAAGCATAAATGAAATTTAGTGACATCAATGGCTAACGGGTGAAATTGCTCTTTTTCGCCTTTACGCAGACTGGTATTAGCAAAAAAGGTTCCTCTTTGAAAAGGATCTTTAACGCGAAACTCGTGTTGATTCGCCGCCTCCACAGCCCACCGCTCTCCATCACAAATTTGAATTTTGTAATAACGAACTATTAAGAGCGCGTATAGAGACAAAACCCCAACAACGATCAGAGTTAATTGTCTACGGTGATTCATAAGCTAAAACACTGATTTTCTCTTCGCTAAGATACTCTAGATACTGGTATTCTGGAAGAAAAGCTATCTGCAACAAATGTTCAGGGCTTTCTAATTTCTCTAGTAAAAAACTAAGCGCAACATTTTCTTGTTCTATCTGACGCAATTGAGCCCATAAACAAGGGATTTCTAAACGAAGTTTTGTAAGATCATTCTGTTTATCTATATACCGATAAAGAGCGCAACACAAAAGACTTAAACAGACAAGTAGTCGCGAAAACCGATACCTATTCATTACTTATCTTCAAAACTCTTTTCAAAACAACGCAACTTAGCTGAACGTGATCGAGGATTCATCCTAGTTTCTTCATAAGAGGGCATTATCACTTTTTTAGTCAATATCTTACCAAGCCCCCTAGCCTCAGCTTCTCTAAAAGCCCACTTAACAGGACGATCATCTAAACTACAAAAAGAAATAACAGCTAAACGCCCACCAGGACGTAACCAACGGAAAGCAGAGTCTAACAAAACTTTTAATTGAGCCCCTTCCTGATTAACATAAATGCGCAGAGCTTGGAATATCAATGTTAGTGGATGAATTTTCTTTCGCAATCGGTAGGAAGGAAAGACTCCAGACGTAGCATCTTTTAGATCTTTAACGGTCAAAATCTTTTTCTTTTTTCTAAAATGCACTACAGCTGCCGCAGCGCTCCTCCAAAGAGGCTCTTCTCCGTAGTTACGAAAAATTTCTCCAATCTCTTCTTCCCTTAAAGAATTAAGCACTTCACTTGCAGTCATTCCTCGAGAAGTATCCATTCGCATATCCAAAGGATGATCTTCTCCTTGAAAACTAAATCCACGTTCAAGGTTGTTTAACTGCATAGAGGATACTCCTAGATCAGCAAGCACTCCATCATACGTCCCATCAGAAGTCAGTGTATCCACTTCTTCAAAAGAAGCATGTCGCAAGCGCACGCGATCCTTAAAAGGAAGTAATCTATTTTCGGATAACGCCAGCGCAGACAGATCTCTATCCGACCCGTCATACCGTTCTATCGAAGGAAATTCGGTTAAAAAAGCTTCTGCATGACCACCTGCACCAACAGTCACATCACAAAAGACTACTGGATTACGATCGCGGAATAATGAAAGACTCTCTTTTACTAAAACAGGAATATGAGGAATTGAATCGGTCACGGGGAACCTTCTGCATAAAAGTTATTATCCATCCACTACTACAATAAGCCGCTTAGCTGCGAAAGTACAGCTTTCAAAAAATTCCCTTGTAGCTAAAGCAGAAGGTTGCAGTGTATCGCATGTTTAGTTAAAAGCACAGCTCTTCAATACACCTCAAACAGCAACTTATTACATCTAATACCTTAAAAACCTTTGCTTTACGTTCTCCCCTCTACCATACTTGACTTTTTCCCTCCCACGATTATGATTGAGATTGTGAGCCTCTCAAGGGAAACTTATGGTCGAAATTTTTAACTATAGTACCTCGGTATACGAGAAACACAGCTCTACGAACAAGCTTGTTAATGACTTCCGTAAAGAAATCCAAATGGAAGGCGCAGCGATTCGGGACATAGCTAAGCATGCTCAAATCTTAGATATGACACCCAAGCCTTCTGCGTTATCAACGCTCATGCAAACAAATAAAAAAACTTGCTGGGCGTCCTTTTCTCCTCCAACCAATTTTCATAAACAACGATTCTCCACTCCTTACTTAGTACCATCTCTCGGCTCTCCTGATAAACAAGACCAAGACATGGAAAAAATCTCTTCCTATTTAAAAGTTCTAACTAGAGGTAAATTTTCTTACCGCTCAACAGCTGACACGCTTTCACGAAAAAATAAACGCTCCTCTGATCAAAAGAGAAATGGACAACATTTTGAGCAGGAAGAGCTTGAAGTAGAAGAGGAAGTCTTAGTACGAGAAGGCACAGTATTGCTTAGAGCATTGGATCAAGGAATCAAGAGTTCTAATCTCCTTATCGATTATGTTATTTCTCGTATTTTTCAATTCGTACAAGGTTAAGCGTATATGTTAGATAATGAGTGGAAAGCAATTTTAGGATGGGGAGACGAAGAACTCGAAGAGCTCCGCATTTCTGGATATTCGTTCCTTCGTCAAGGGCATTATCAGAAAGCTATTCTTTTTTTTGAAGCTCTCGTTATCTTAGACCCTCTAAGTGTATATGATTTCCAAACACTAGGAGGACTCTATTTGCAGATTAGCGAAAATACCAAAGCTCTTTATGTCTTGGATCAAGCTTTACGTATGCAAGGAGATCACCTCCCTACCCTGCTCAATAAAACTAAAGCTCTATTCTGTCTCGGACGCATAGAAGAAGCATCAGCGATAGCTTCCTACTTAACGTCGTGTCCAGATCCTATCATTGCAGACGATGCCGAAGCATTACTACTTAGTTATGTAAAACCCCCCTTGGTTGCTGTTCGATAATGCATTTCATCCTGGGGAGAAGCAAAAAGTCTCTTCTTGAGAGATTCTCCTTCTATTATTGAGTATTAATAATTTTTGTTTCTGATTTCAGGAAAAATTAATAGAAAAACTTCTTGTCCTTAAGCGTATTTTTGAACGAAATGTATTGATTGCTTATCAATAGCGATGCTACATTTGCGATTTTCTCCAGGAGGAGGGTGCATTACCGAATCCTTAATTCCTCAAGCGATAAAGAGAACGCGATGTTAACTTGCAATGATTGCAGCACGTGGGAGCAGTTCGTTAATTATATTAAAACCCGCTGCTCTAAAACAGCCTTTGAAAACTGGATTGCTCCTATCCAAGTACTAGAAGAATCTAGCGAAAAAATTCGATTAGAAATTCCCAACATATTTGTTCAAAGTTACCTCTTGGACAACTATAAAAAAGATCTTTGCTCCTTTGTGCCTCTCGATGCCGAAGGAAATCCTGCCTTAGAATTCGTTGTTGCAGAGATCAAACGCTCTTCTCCTTTAGTAACTCCGTCTATCGCTAAGCCTGCTACAGAAGTTTCTGAAGAGAATAAAGATTTTCAGCTTAAGCTTAATGGAGCTTATCGTTTCGATAATTTCATTGAAGGTCCATCCAACCAATTTGTAAAATCGGCAGCTCTAGGAATTGCTGCTCGTCCAGGAAGATCGTATAATCCTCTATTTATTCATGGTGGAGTCGGATTAGGTAAGACGCATTTGCTTCATGCTGTAGGACATTATGTTCGCGAACATCATAAAAATCTCCGCATACACTGTATTACAACCGAGGCTTTTATTAATGACTTGGTTCATCATTTACGTGTAAAATCTATCGATAAAATGAAAAACTTTTATCGATCGTTAGATTTACTTCTCGTCGACGATATCCAGTTTTTGCAAAACCGCCAAAATTTTGAAGAGGAATTCTGCAACACCTTCGAAACTCTGATCCACTTGTCCAAACAGATTGTTGTAACTAGTGACAAGCCTCCAGGACAACTTAAATTATCAGAACGGATCATTGCTAGAATGGAGTGGGGGCTTGTTGCTCACGTTGGAGTTCCTGATTTAGAAACTCGAGTTGCTATTTTACAGCATAAAGCTGAACAAAAAGGATTAAATATTCCTAATGAAATAGCTTTTTATATAGCAGATCATGTTTACGGAAATGTCCGTCAACTTGAGGGTGCAATTAATAAACTCACAGCATACTGTCTCTTATTTAATAAGCCTCTAACAGAAACAACTGTCCGAGATACTTTAAAAGAGCTTTTCCGCGCACCTTCTAAACAAAAAGTTTCTGTCGAAAGTATTTTAAAGAGCGTTGCTACAGTATTTCAGGTAAAAATTCAGGACCTCAAAGGGTCTTCCAGAGCTAAAAATGTTCCTTTGGCTCGACAAGTTGCCATGTATTTAGCAAAAACTCTAATTACAGATTCTCTTGTTGCAATCGGTGCTGCTTTTGGGAAAACTCACTCAACAGTTCTTTATGCGTGCAAGACAATTGAACAGAAAATAGAAAAAGACGCTCTGCTAAAAAATCAGATTAGCTTATGCAAGAATAATATAGCGATAGACTCACCACAACACTTTGTGTAGTCTTGAAAAGCTTTCATTATTTTAATGTGGGGAGAGGAATGTTCAAAAGACCTGCAAAAAATTTCTTTGATGAAGTCCAAACTCTGTATGAGGATAGTGGTGCCAACTCCACGAGTTACAGTATATATCCCCAAAGAACAGAACGTTTAGAAAATCATTCAAATATTTTTGAACCAGCTAAGCCCGCGGAAACACGATTGCTATCTCAAGAAGAACATTCTCAATGGACTGATCAACAAGAAGAACTCGCAACTCAAGAAAGCTCCTTCCCGGAAGAACCTGAAACTACTTTAGGTGAGGGAGTCTCTTTCAAAGGAGAATTAACTTTTGAGAGACTCCTTCGTATTGACGGGACGTTCGAAGGTATTCTTGTCTCTAAAGGAAAGATTATTGTTGGCCCTCAAGGATATGTCAAAGCCAATATAGAACTTGAAGAAGCTGTGATAGCAGGAGTCGTTGAAGGCAATATTACAGTAACTGGAAGAGTATCTCTTCAAGGAAGAGCTATGGTTACAGGAGATATTCAAGCAGGAAGTCTATGTGTGGATGAGGGTGTACGCCTGTGTGGTTATGTCTCTATTCAAGGAGCCCCCTCTAATGAGCAAGAGGAAATAGACTCATAAAAATCGCGTTGTCAGGTACTTGGCTAAAAATTTCTTCGCGCACTCTTCTATTAAAAGGATAAATAGAAAGAATGCATATGTTTTCTGCTGAGTCTAAAGCTTTTCTTTTCCTATACCAAGATCTCTTTTCGCAAGGAACTTTCAAATATCTGGCTATAGACTCCACAATGTTTCTCTCTATGTCTTTTGAAGAAAAGATAATCCGATCAATTGAGCACTGATTTAGTATTAGAGCTCTCAAAGCAGCTTTCGAGAAACTCTGCTCTCCACTTCTATTCCCTAAACATGCGCAACGATATAAAGCTAATGTCTCAGGCATAAGCTCATACAAATATAAAGAGAGATGCGGAGATAAGGCTGAACAAGTAGAACAGATCGCCGAAATCTCCCCTATATTCAACGTTTCTAAACACCTAGTACAACGATTATCGTAAATACGTTTACTACATCGCCGCCAACAAGATAGACAAATCTCTCTTCCTGGAGCTTTACAAATGCAGCAAAGGACCGGAAATATTTGTCGAATAACAAATATTAGAATCCTATAAACAACCGAGTTTTTTATTCGTAAAAATTTTAATAATTTGTTACGTTTTGAACGTGTAACGTTCTCAACCTTTCTCTCAGACACAATGCTCGAAAAACTTGTCGATTCCCTTTGGAAAATTTGTCGTAAAAGCAAATTTCAACACATGACGCCTATCGCAGATGCTGTTGATACTTTTTGCTTCGAGCCTCTACACACCCCATCTTCTCCACCGTTCGTTAGAGATGCTGTTGACGTCAAGCGTTGGATGATGTTGGTTGTAATTGCGCTCATGCCAACGATCTTTGCAGCCGTCTGGAATTCGGGTCTACAAGCTCTGGTCTATCAATCCTCTGATCCACGAATCATGGAGGCATTCTTACACATATCTGGATTTAAGAGCTATTTTTCATTCGTTTCACAAGAGATCGGTATAGGATCCGTCCTTTTTGCTGGATGCAAAATTTTTCTCCCTCTCCTCTTCATTAGCTATGCTGTAGGAGGAACTTGCGAAGTTCTTTTTGCTATTATTCGTAAGCATAAAATAGCAGAAGGACTGTTAGTAACAGGAATGCTTTACCCGCTAATCCTTCCTCCTACTATTCCTTATTGGATGGCTGCCCTTGGCATTGCTTTTGGAGTAGTTATGGGGAAAGAACTTTTTGGCGGCACAGGAATGAATATTCTCAACCCAGCCTTAACAGGACGAGCTTTTCTATTCTTTACATTCCCTGCTAAAATGAGTGGAGACGTTTGGGTTGGCAGTAACCCTAGCAGAATTAAAGAAAGCCTTGCAACGATGAGCTCTTTGGCAGAGAAGAGCCATTTCGATGGATTTTCTCAATCCACTTGTTTACAAGTTCTGAATTCGACTCCTCCATCCGTCAAACGTGTTCACATCGATGCCATAGCCTCTAATATCTTAAATCTTGAACATGTTCCTACCCAAGATGTTCTCCAGACTCAATTTGCGACATGGGCAGAATCTTATCCAGGTTTAACAGTAGATCAACTTTCCTTAGAACAACTTCAAAATTTTGTAACTACTCCGATAACCGAAGGAGGTTTAGGGCTTCTTCCTGCACACTTTGATTCTGCCTGTTCCCTTACTGAGGCTGTTTATGGTATCGGAAAATTTTCTACAGGAAACCTATTCTTTGGAAATATTCTAGGATCTTTGGGAGAGACTTCAACTGTAGCGTGCTTACTAGGTGCGGGGCTTCTTTTGTTAACAGGAATCGCTTCTTGGCGAACTATGCTATCTTTTGGTCTAAGTGCTTTTTTCTTTGCATGGTTCTTTAAAATCATGAGCATCTTAACAACCGGGAATGCTGGTGCTTGGGCTCCTGCAAAGTTCTTTATTCCTGCCTATCGCCATCTTTGTATTGGAGGCTTAGCATTCGGGCTAGTATTTATGGCTACCGATCCAGTTTCTTCCCCTGCAATGAAGCTTGCAAAATGGCTGTATGGCGCTTTTATAGGATTTCTAACAATTCTCATACGTTTAATCAATCCTGCATACCCTGAAGGAGTTATGTTAGCCATCCTATTAGGGAACGTGTTTGCTCCATTATTTGATAACATCGCTCTTAAGCAATACAGACAACGGAGAATATAAAATATGGCATCCAAGTCTCGCCATTATCTTAATCAGCCTTGGTACATTATCTTATTCATCTTTGTTCTTAGTTTAATTGCTGGTACCCTCCTGTCTTCTGTGTATTATGTCCTTGCACCTATCCAACAGCAAGCTGCGGAATTCGATCGCAATCAACAAATGCTAATGGCTGCACAAGTAATTTCTTCCGATAACACATTCCAAGTCTATGAAAAGGGAGATTGGCACCCAGCCCTATATAATACTAAAAAGCAGTTGCTAGAGATCTCCTCTACTCCTCCTAAAGTAACCGTGACAACTTTAAGCTCATATTTTCAAAACTTTGTTAGAGTCTTGCTTACAGATACACAAGGAAATCTTTCTTCATTCGAAGACCATAATCTCAATCTAGAAGAATTTTTATCTCAACCAACTCCTGTAATACATGGTCTTGCCCTTTATGTGGTCTACGCTATCCTACACAACGATGCAGCTTCCTCTAAATTATCTGCTTCCCAAGTAGCGAAAAATCCAACAGCTATAGAATCTATAGTTCTTCCTATAGAAGGTTTTGGTTTGTGGGGACCTATCTATGGATTCCTTGCTCTAGAAAAAGACGGGAATACTGTTCTTGGTACTTCTTGGTATCAACATGGCGAGACTCCTGGATTAGGAGCAAATATCGCTAACCCTCAATGGCAAAAAAATTTCAGAGGCAAAAAAGTATTTCTAGTCTCAGCTTCTGGAGAAACAGATTTTGCTAAGACAACCCTAGGACTGGAAGTTATAAAAGGATCTGTATCTGCAGCATTAGGAGACTCACCTAAAGCTGCTTCTTCCATCGACGGAATTTCAGGAGCTACTTTGACTTGTAATGGTGTTACCGAATCCTTCTCTCATTCTCTAGCTCCCTACCGCGCTTTGTTGACTTTCTTCGCCAACTCTAAACCTAGTGGAGAGTCTCATGACCACTAATAAATCCTACTTAACCTATTTTACAGATGCGTTGTGGATCAACAATCAACCTTTGATCGCTATCTTAGGTATCTGCTCAGCTCTTGCGGTTACGACTACGGTGACTACAGCTCTAACTATGGGATTCGCGGTTAGCTTTGTCACTGGCTGTTCCTCTTTTGTTGTTTCTTTGCTTAGGAAAATTACTCCCGAAAGTGTTCGGATGATCGCTCAGCTAATTATCATTAGCCTATTTGTGATCTTAATTGACCAGTTTTTGAAAGCTTTTTTCTTTACTATTTCGAAAACCCTCTCCGTTTTTGTTGGATTAATCATTACTAACTGCATTGTCATGGGGCGAGCAGAAAGTATGGCTAGACACGTTTCACCTATTCCAGCGTTTTTAGATGGATTAGGATCTGGCCTCGGCTATGGGTGGGTACTTGTTTGCATTAGTATCATTAGAGAGCTATTTGGCTTCGGAACTATTCTAGGATTTCGTGTCATTCCTGAAATTCTATACACTTCAGCAGCACACCCTGATGGATACGAAAACCTAGGTCTGATGGTTTTAGCTCCATCCGCATTTTTCCTTTTAGGGATCATGATTTGGATCGTAAACATTATTAGAGCTCCAAAGACAAAGAGGTAGCGTTTATGTGGTTGGGAGACTATTCTTTATTAAATCTCTTAGGGATCTTTTTACAAGCCACGTTTATTCAGAATATTTTGCTGTCCACATTTTTAGGAATGTGTAGCTATTTGGCCTGTTCATCTCGCTTGTCAACAGCCAACGGCTTGGGGATGTCTGTGGCTCTCGTGCTTACAATTACAGGAAGCATTAACTGGTTGGTACATTATTTTATCACAAAACCGGGCGCCTTGGCTTGGTTATCACCTGCATTAGCAAATATTGATCTCAGCTTCCTAGAATTAATCATGTTTATTGTTGTTATCGCAGCATTCACACAAATTTTAGAAGTACTCCTCGAAAGATTTTCCAGAAACCTTTACCTAGCTTTGGGAATATTTCTTCCCCTTATTGCAGTAAACTGCGCTATCCTAGGTGGAGTATTATTTGGAATTACTCGAAACTATCCTTTTCTACCTATGGTGGTATTCTCCTTGGGCTCAGGATGTGGCTGGTGGCTTGCGATCGTTCTTTTTGCAACTATTAGAGAAAAATTAGCTTACTCCGATGTTCCTCAACACTTACGAGGGACAGGGATTTCCTTCATTACGACAGGACTGATGGCTATGGCTTTTATGGGATTAACAGGAATTGATATTTCCAAACCCACAACATCTAAACCTGCATTTGTCACGAATATAGCCACTGATAGCCCACAACCAAATACACATTCTAGCTCAGAAGAACCCAAGGCTTCATAAATGGCGGTTAATAGCCGCCTTTGCTAGGGTTCTAAAGAAAAGCTTTCGCTGCGGAAATCTTCGGTGAGTTGTAGAACCACAAACCATCCTTCTGATTCTGTGGCATTATTAACAGGAAGAATATCATCTTCAAGAGCTGTATTGACCTCCAACACCTCTCCAGAAACAGGAGAAAGAACCTCAATAGCTGACTTTGAAGATTCTAAAATGCAAAGCTTTTCTCCTTCTTTAATAAAAGCTCCTAAAGAAGGCAGATCTATGTGCAAGATATTCCCTAAATGCTCTCGCATTTGAGATGATAAACCAAGTTTTACTATTCGAGAATGAATAGGTTCTATCCATACATGATAGTCAGAATAATATTTTTTCCCTTTCATAATAGTCCTACTCAATCCTTTAACTAGGGTTGTGAAAAAAAACTTCTTCCAAATAGGGTCTTAAAAATTCCTCATTCAAGTGACTTTTAGCAAATAATAGCTTATCTAGGCTTACTGGATAATCACAACAAGACTTGGAAATAGCAGTGTAATAGAAAGGGCCTTTATCCAAATCGAATAACACATCGGATACTTGACCTTCTTTTAAGGCAAACATATCTTCGAACTCTTGAGGGGCCCCCTGATCACCTCTAGAAAACGTCTTCATAGTTTTCTCTAGTCCCCAAAAAAGATCTCCCTGCGCTAATTTTCCTGTTTGGAAAGCTTTGACAAATCTAACTAAACGTCTCTGATATAAATCCTGGCCCTGACTATTTGGAAAAGCTTCTTGCAGATGCGTCAAAACACGACTAATGCGCTCTTCTGCTTTGTATTTCTCTAATAGAACTTTCTTTAGCCCTTTGCGCAAAACTTCTTTATACGGCAAAACCTCATCCTTATCTGCGCGACTGATTACACTAATGGAATAGAAATGTTCATTATCTTGAGTATAGCTATCTACAGAATCTTGTTGCATCAGCACATTAGCTAAACGAACACCGTTCTGAATACCTGGTAACACATGATCCTTACCTATAGACAAGAAAAGTTCTTCCTCTTGCCGCTCTTTCTTAGCTAATTCAGATTGAATCCGCTCTGGATCTGCACGAAGAATTGCTTTTCTTACATAGGAATGGGCTTTCTCTACAATAGCTGGTCTCAAATTTAAGATATCGCGTAGAGAAGAACTGGTTTCTAACTCTGGAAATTCTAATACAATTTCTTCAAAGTTTTCAGGATTTTGATACCACTGGTAGACTTGAGACATCGGCACATATTTTTCTAGATCCGATAGTTTTACGCTCTGATAAGAAACAGCGAAACGTTTCCCAACCAGACACTCGGCTTTACGTCGTACCCTTTCTATTGGAAAGGCTTTTGTGGGAACATCTAAAACGTGAGCGGAAGGAAAAGCTGTTAAATGGAGGTAGGTCTCAAAAGCTTCTAAATCTTCTTTGTCCTTGAAAACTAAACTATCCGGTAAATGGAATAACTCCACAGATACCGAATCTTTCCCCATAGAAAAGAACTTCTGCAAAGGATAGTAATCGAAACTCACAGCCCCTTCTAGAGATAAAAGAGCTTTCTTATATAACAAAATTTCTCGATACATACTGAGAAAATCAGACTCTTCTACCCCCATAAAAGCATAAAAAGAGGCCACTAGCTGCTCGAATGTTAAATTGAACTCAGCATGTTTACTCAGTCTAGCAAATGCATGTTGCGCCTTATCATAAAAATCTTGGCGAGCTTCTTTTAAGGAAGGCATCCCAACCTTCTTTTTTTGCTCATCTATAAAACATAACATTGCCTCTGTAACAGAAGAAATGTACTTATCCCCAAACCAATCTTTCACATTTTTATATCCGAATAGACGTAAATCACGACCTTGAACCAAAGAATTGTCGACTGGAAGATTGAACATCTGACGACGATATTCCAGCATTTGTCTAAGAACGTAGTGAGGGAATTTTTTTTCTTCTAAGAACAGCCTTACTCGAGCAGCAAACCCTTCTGGAGAGACTGGATCAGTCAATTGCTGGAATATATGGAAAGCCTCTCGTAATTGAGGCGCGGAAGATTTCCAAACTTCTTCTGAAGAAATAAAAGGAGCATCGAATCGCCGATACCCTTCGTAACTCCTCTCTTTATCAAAAGCTGGAAATCCAGACTTGTATATACTCAGGAAGATCTTTTCCCCTAACTTATTCGTTAGGAAACGCTCGGTTAACAAACCCTCATTAAGAAAATTCCACTCCCTAGGATTCCCTGTAAAAGGATAGGCTTCATTGGATAAAAAATGTTTCAAAAGAAGGAATTCTTTTTCAGAATATTTCCTACCCAAAGGAGTTCTATAGACTGTTTTACCAGATCCTAATTTGTTTGTTTTCTTAACGGTTTGACCAACGCCTACGCCAACTCCAGATAAACAAACGCCAGCGATAACTAGTCCGATAAACTTCTTTTGATGCTTGTTAAAAAATGCTAACAAGAGACCCTTCTTTTTTGAGAACAATCCTTTTAAGAAAAAAAAGGAAAACTACTTCTACAGAATTCCTTTACGAAGAGAGAAAGAGATCCCTCTAGAATATCTCATGGTACTTGTTGCATAAGATTATTATCAAGTTTTCATGGACAAAGACCGAAGGGAGGATCTGTACAGATCCTCCCTCCCTATTAGAAGAGTTAAGATGGCATGTATCTCTGTTCTAAGTACCCTAAACAATAATGTACAGGATCAAAATACCAGTTTATAATGTCATCATGAGTCACTGATTTAGAAAGTCGCAAATCTTTTTCAAATACTACCTGAGCTTTAGAGACTGCTTCTTTTGAATCAATCACCACAATGCATTCGTAATCGCAATCGTTACTCTTCTTTCCAAAATTGTAACTGCCTATAACTAAAATATGATCATCTACAAGCATGCACTTTTTATGCAGTTGTGTATTAGCTACATAAAACTCGCTCACATAAAACTTCATAGAGGCTCGACTGGGAGAATACAAAAAGCGTTCCCACAAAAGCGGCCGAGAACCGAAAGTCAATGGGAAATAATTAATTCGATTTCCCCAAGCATAGCTTCTAGTGATTTCGGGACTCCGATCCGTTCTCCCATTGGTTACTAAATAGATTTCTACGCCTCTATCCCAGCAAGCAGCCATGAGACTATCATATATTTTCGCTACCGGAATAAAAAACATCTGCGCTATCCGGATAGAATGTTGAGCTTGGTTAATCAGCCGAACATATTCTTCAGCAATCGTGTTGTTCGATTCATCCGGTCCGGAAAAGATAAAATGCATTTTATCTAAAGGTACAGATACAGCACAAAGGCTCGTCTCAATCATAGCACAGAAAGAGGATCTAGCTTTTTCTATAGAAAGATTGATTGGATCAATGCCTCTAAAATCATCTAATTTTTTGTTTAACCATAGTTTTTGAGTGAAATCCTTCCACAAAGCATAGTGAGCACAAAATTCTTTTCTCAGCAATGCTCCATATTCTTCCGAGACAATCGTTACATCTTGATCTCGCATAGCTGAAGGCCGAAGCACTCCTCCTATCACAGCACGAGGGGAATCAGAGACTTCTAAATCCACATCCCCTTTAGAACATTGAAGATCCTCTAAATTTGAACCTCCGATAAAAATGTACTTCCCATCAACAATGGACAACTTAGTATGCGACTCTGTCACGTTAGGGAAAAATACATTACAATACGGTGGCCAATCTGAAAACAGGTAGAAAAACCTGTCAGGATAATTTTCTTGCAGAGTTTTTAAATTCTTCCGATCATTATCATCAATACATGTAGGTTGGACCAATATGTAGCTTACAAGCGCAGGCACTTCTTCCATACGCTGCTCCAAGCGCTGAAGAACTGTGGATAAAATCTCTCCTCCTGCTAAACAAGGACACAATTCTACAGTATATTTAGCACTACTAATAGCGGCCAACAGGTGTTCGTACATTTCATAGCCGTTATCATGAATAAGAACCTTAGCTTTTTTGTCTCCATCCGGAATAGCTATAGTGTGTGCAAAACCATTCAACGAGACAACACAAGCTACAAATACAAATATTTTCCGTAAAAAAGCCATTTTCATCCTTATTAAATCCCCTCCTGCATAAAGATCCGCATCAAAGAGTCTTTAACCTCTTTTCTAACTTCTTTTAATACTGTTGAGGATGCTTCCATCCCTAATGGGAAAAAAGCACTCTTCTCTATCTCAGGTCCGATCTTATCCACAAGGTCTGGAAGCAAAATATTTCGATAGAAATCAAGAGAATTACCAGATAGAAAGATAGAGCCCTGATGCAAAAAGCCTTGTTTCACAGACCTTTGAGCCGCTCCTCCTACTTTTCTATTTCCTATAAGAACGTCGTATTTAGAAGTTTTTGCCACACAAAAATTAGAAGACTCTGCTCGATCAGTCGATACTTCAATGGGTGATAACGAACCTTCCAATCCAAATAATTTATTGATTGTCTTCAGAACAAAACGATTGACCGTATGATAGTTCGCCAGGATAGAGTCTTGATATAAGGGATGTTCTGAAGACACCAGAAGCGAGAACGCGTAATCACTATTATGAAATGTAACACCACCACCTGTCGGACGACTTGCAGCGCTTACTCCTAAAGATTCCCAGTTAGCCTTTAAGAATCTCTCAGGCTTAATAAAGCATCCATAAGTCAAAGGGAAAATCCCTTCCCACTCATACAAATGAAGAATGACTTCTCCCTTTCTTAAAGAGTCTAGAAGCAAACGATCCTTTTGCATGAGATCTTTAGGAGTTCCTCTAATAGAATCAATGACACGCGTTCTCATTATTCAATAAATATCTATAACCATTCTAAATAAACAGACAGAGAACAACTTCTCCCGTTTATTTCACGGAAACATATTACATCAGAACAGTGATCTAATAAAATAAATAATGCCTGACTCTAAAAAAGCTTCTAAAAATTTAAAAAAAGTCTGCTATAAAAAGTGCTTTAATCTCCCAATTCCTTTCCCTTTACGAAAAGTTGCATCATTATCATAAATGTCGTATATGCTTGAAAAATATTCCACCTTGCCATTCAGGTTTTTATGTTTGAGAAGTTTACCAATCGCGCAAAGCAAGTGATTAAGTTGGCGAAAAAAGAGGCTCAACGACTCAATCACAACTATCTAGGAACCGAGCACATCTTGTTAGGATTACTAAAATTAGGCCAGGGTGTGGCTGTTAATGTATTACGCACTCTTGGTGTTGACTTCGATACAGCAAAGCACGAAGTAGAAAGGCTGATTGGCTATGGCCCCGAGATTCAAGTTTACGGAGATCCAGCTCTTACTGGAAGAGTGAAGAAATCTTTTGAATCCGCTAATGAAGAAGCTGCTCTTTTAGAACACAATTATGTTGGAACTGAACATCTTTTGTTAGGTATTCTCAATCAATCCGATGGAGTGGCTTTGCAAGTATTAGAAAATTTGCACGTGGATCCTAAAGAAATCCGAAAAGAGATTTTAAAAGAATTAGAAACATTTAATTTACAACTCCCCCCCTCTTCCTCCATCACTCCTAGAAATACTAATAGCTCTTCTTCTTCGAAATCTTCTTCTCCTTTAGGAGGTCATACTTTGGGCGGAGATAAACCTGAAAAACTTTCAGCTTTGAAGGCGTACGGTTACGACTTAACAGAAATGTTTAAAGAATCGCGCCTCGATCCAGTGATCGGGCGTTCTGCAGAAGTCGAACGATTAATTTTAATTCTTTGTCGTCGAAGAAAAAATAACCCAGTCTTAGTTGGAGAAGCTGGAGTAGGGAAAACAGCCATTGTAGAAGGCCTCGCTCAGAAAATTGTCTCAGGAGAAGTTCCTGAAGCTCTTCGTAAAAAACGCTTGATCACTTTAGATTTGGCTCTAATGATTGCAGGAACCAAATACAGAGGGCAGTTTGAAGAACGCATCAAAGCTGTGATGGATGAAGTTCGTAAACATGGGAACATCCTCTTATTTATTGATGAGCTTCACACGATTGTTGGTGCAGGAGCTGCTGAAGGAGCTATCGATGCTTCTCATATTCTAAAACCAGCTCTAGCTCGAGGAGAAATTCAGTGCATTGGCGCTACGACCCTAGATGAATACCGTAAACATATAGAAAAAGATGCCGCTTTAGAACGTCGGTTCCAAAAAATCGTTGTTCAACCTCCTAGCGTCGATGAAACAGTAGAAATTCTCAGAGGTTTAAAGAAAAAATACGAAGAGCATCACAATGTCTTCATCACTGATGAAGCACTAGTTGCTGCAGCTAAACTCTCTGACCAATATGTTCATGGTCGATTTCTTCCTGATAAAGCAATTGACCTCTTGGATGAAGCTGGAGCTCGTGTACGAGTCAATACGATGGGACAACCTTCGGACCTGGTGCGTCTAGAAGCTGAGATAGAAAAAACAAAACAAGCTAAAGAGCAAGCTATCGGAACTCAGGAATACGAAAAAGCTGCTAGCCTTCGTGATGAAGAGAAGAAGTTAAGAGAAAAATTAGGAAATATGAAACAACAGTGGGAGTCCAATAAGGAAGAACATCAAGTTCCCGTTGATGAAGAAGCTGTTGCACAAGTAGTTTCCGTACAAACAGGAATTCCTGCAGCTCGTTTAACAGAAGCTGAAAGCGAAAAACTTTTAACCTTAGAAACGACTCTACAAAAGAAAGTAATCGGCCAAAGTCAAGCTGTTGCTAGTATCTGTAGAGCTATCCGTCGTTCTAGAACAGGCATCAAAGATCCTAATAGACCTATGGGATCCTTCCTATTTTTGGGCCCAACTGGTGTCGGGAAGACTTTATTAGCGCAGCAAATCGCAATTGAGATGTTTGGAGGAGAAGATTCTCTTATTCAAGTGGACATGTCTGAGTACATGGAAAAATTTGCAGCCACTAAGATGATGGGATCTCCTCCAGGATATGTCGGTCATGAGGAAGGGGGTCATCTAACAGAGCAAGTCCGTCGCCGCCCTTACTGTGTTGTGTTGTTTGATGAAATTGAAAAAGCACATCCAGATATTATGGACCTTATGCTTCAGATTTTGGAGCAAGGGCGTTTAACAGACTCATTTGGACGTAAGATCGATTTTCGTAATACCATCATCATTATGACTTCTAACCTAGGAGCAGATTTAATTCGGAAAAGTGGTGAAATAGGGTTTGGGCTTCGTTCTCACATGGACTATGCAGTTATTAAAGAGAAAATAGATGCTGCAGTTAAGAAGCATTTAAAACCCGAGTTTATCAACCGTTTAGATGAGAGTGTTATCTTTAAGCCTCTTGAAAAAGAAGCTCTTTCAGAGATTATCCATCTAGAAATTAATAAGCTGGGCTCTCGTTTACAAAACTATCAAATGGATCTTAATATTCCTGATTCAGTGATTTCCTTTTTGGTAACTAAAGGGCATTCGCCAGAAATGGGAGCTCGACCTTTAAGACGTGTTGTGGAGCAGTATCTGGAGGATCCTTTGGCAGAAATGCTATTGAAAGAGTCTTGCCGACAAGAAGCTAGAAAATTACGCGCGCGCCTCACAGAAGAACGCGTTGTTTTCGAAAGAGAAGAAGAAGCTGTTTCTGCTTTAGCTATAGAAGGCGATGGCTCAGAGCCTATTACAGCTGATGAATCATAGGCACTTCAATCACTCCTCCTCCTAAACAAATGTCCCCCTGGTAGAAAGCTACAGTCTGTCCAGGGGTGACAGCTTTCACAGGGACATCGAAAATCACTTTTACCGTTCCATCTTCCAAAGGATATACAGAACATTTCTCGTCAGGGGATCTGTACCGAACTTTAGCACTACAGATCATAGGCTCCTGCAAGGGAACAAACCAATTAAGTTCCTTAGCTAAAAGCTCTTGTCGATAAAGTAAAGGATGATCTTCACCCCTTACAATGTAAACAATATTCTTTTCCATATTCTTGCTAAGAACATAACAAGGCTTTTCCATTCCTCCTATGTTTAACCCTCGACGCTGTCCAATCGTATAATAATGGGCTCCTTCATGTCGGCCGACTACCTGTTGTGTATCAAAATCAATAATGTCTCCAGGAGAGTCTGCTACAAACTGCTCAAGGAAACTCTTAAAAGGCCGTTTACCAATGAAGCAAATCCCTGTGCTATCTTTTTTTGTGGCGGTAGCTAAACCAGCTTCTTGAGCAATTCGACGTACCTCCGTTTTATACACACCTCCCAGGGGGAAAAGTACATTGGATAAAGCATCCTTAGGAGTGCCACATAAGAAATAACTTTGGTCTTTATTGGGGTCTATTCCTCTGGACAAACCAGTTCCATCAGCCCCTCCTCGACAATAATGTCCCGTGGCTAAAAAATCACCTTTTAGCTCACGTACCTTCTTCTGTAATAAATCAAATTTGATTTCTCGATTGCATAACACATCAGGATTGGGAGTGTAGCCGTTCGCATATTCTCTTAGAAATCTAGAAAACACTCGCTCTTTATATTCCTTAGAAAAGGAAACTGTGTAATATGGAATGGACAATTGTTCTGCGATCCGCTCTACATCGCGAAAATCTTTGGTTGCAGTACACTCACCATTCTCGTCCTGCTCTCCCCAATTTTTCATGAAGAGCCCAACAACATTATACTCCCCTTGCTTCTTTAAGAGATAAGCAACAACCGAGGAATCCACTCCTCCAGACATAGCAACAATGACAGTTTTACGCACAATGAACCCAGAAAACGCTTTCGTTTATTGAAGTTTGCACATTACAAAGGGCCATCATGTTAGCAAAAAAACAGGATCAAAAAAACCTATTTCTCAAGCCGCCTCTTTTAAATCTTAATTACAAAAAGACAAATCAATTCAATTTTTCAAAAAAAGAATTAAACATTAATTGTTGTAAAAAACAATATTTATTCTAAAATAATAACCACAGTTACGGGGAAATCTCTTTCATGGTTTATTTTAGAGCTCATCAACCTAGGCATACGCCTAAAACATTTCCTTTGGAAGTTCACCATTCGTTCTCCGATAAGCATCCTCAAATTGCTAAAGCTATGTGGATTACGGGGATAGCCCTCGCAGCTCTATCTCTGCTCGCTGTAGTCGCCTGCGTTATTGCCGTCTCTGCGGGAGGAGCTGCCATTCCTCTTGCTGTCATTGGTGGAATTGCTGCAATGTCTGGCCTCTTATCCGCTGCCACCATTATCTGTTCTGCAAAAAAGGCTCTGGCTCAACGAAAACAAAAACAACTAAAAGAGTCGCTTCCGTTAGATAATGCGACCGAGCATGTGAATTACCTGACCTCAGACACCTCTTATTTTAATCAATGGGCATCCTTAGATGCTCTAAATAAGCAGTTGTCTCAGATTGACTTAACTATTCAAGCTCCTGAAAAAAAACTATTAAAAGAAGTTCTTGGTTCCAGATACGATTCCATTAATCACTCCATCGAAGAGATCTCCGATCGCTTTACGAAAATGCTCTCTCTTCTTCGATTAAGAGAACATTTTTATCGAGGAGAAGAGCGTTATGCCCCCTATTTAAGCCCTCCTCTACTTAACAAGAATCGTTTGCTGACCCAAATCACATCCAATATGATTAGGATGCTACCAAAATCCGGTGGTGTTTTTTCCCTCAAAGCCAATACACTAAGTCATGCCAGCCGCACACTATATACAGTATTGAAAGTCGCTTTATCCTTAGGAGTTCTCGCTGGAGTCGCTGCTCTTATCATCTTTCTTCCCCCTAGCCTGCCTTTTATCGCTGTTATAGGAGTATCTTCCTTAGCATTGGGGATGGCATCTTTCCTTATGATTCGGGGCATTAAGTATTTGCTCGAACATTCTCCTCTGAATAGAAAGCAACTAGCTAAAGATATTCAAAAAACCATTATCCCAGATGTCTTGGCCTCTATGGTTCATTACCAGCATCAATTACTATCACATCTACATGAAACTCTATTAGATGAAGCCATCACAGCTAGATGGAGCGAGCCCTTCTTTATTGAACACGCTAATCTTAAGGCAAAAATTGAAGATTTGACAAAACAATATGATATATTGAACGCAGCCTTTAATAAATCTTTACAACAAGATGAGGCGCTCCGTTCTCAATTAGAGAAACGAGCTTACTTATTCCCAATTCCTAATAACGACGAAAATGCTAAAACTAAAGAATCGCAGCTTCTAGACTCAGAAAATGATTCAAATTCTGAATTTCAGGAGATTATAAATAAAGGACTAGAAGCTGCCAATAAACGACGAGCTGACGCTAAGTCAAAATTCTATACGGAAGACGAAACCTCTGACAAAAGATTCTCTATATGGAAACCCACAAAGAACTTGGCATTAGAAGATTTGTGGAGAGTGCATGAAGCTTGCAATGAAGAGCAACAAGCTCTCCTCTTAGAAGATTATATGAGTTATAAAACCTCAGAATGTCAAGCTGCACTCCAAAAAGTGAGTCAAGAACTGAAGGCGGCACAAAAATCATTCGCAGTCCTAGAAAAGCATGCTCTAGACAGATCTTATGAATCCAGTGTAGCCATGATGGATTTAGCTAGAGCGAATCAAGAAACACACCGGCTTCTGAACATCCTCTCTGAATTACAACAACTAGCACAATACCTGTTAGATAATCACTAACGGTTCTTCATAAATGACAAAAAGAAAAAGGAGAGCTGTTGCTGTGCTCTCCTTTTTCTCTAAATATTCCTGAAAGACTAACCTTTTTATGGTTGCGTTGAGCCTCCTCCTCCTGTTCCCGAGGAGCCCGCAACGGTAGAGTCTGTAGCATTAGAAATGATAACAGCTCCTACGATCATAGCAATGACGGTAACCACCATAGTACATACAGAAATACCGAAGTTAGCTCGGCGTTTCGTAACACAAGAAGAGCAAGGCCAGTCCGTCTCCGAAGAATCACAACGGTATTGATGAGCATTTAGATAGGACATAACATTAGTATTATTTGTAGAAGCTGTAGCTGCGAAGTAATTCTCTGACTCCTTATGCGCCTGTTTGGTTGGAGCTGCGGCAACAGCTTCTGCAGCTTTCTCATCAGCCTCAGGTTTCTCCGTCTTTGCTTTCTTGGCTTTTTGAAGAGCGGCTCGTTGTCTTGCTCTAGCATTTACAGAATTTTCATTGCGTTTTACACGTGTAGTCAAAGCTTTCTCCGCATCATAGCGCAATGTAGAAGTAATACTTCCGTCTCTTTTAAGATTCTCACTTACCGCACAAGCCGCACGCCCAGATTTACGAGCAGTCTTTTCTTCTGCTAACCACTCACGAATCAATTGACGTTTTTCTTCTGGAGAAAGAGAAGCTCGAGCAGCAGCTATTGCTGCTTCTGTAGGACTCAATTCTTCACTCTTAGCAAGAGAAGTATTTACAGGCTTTTTCTTGAGAAGCTTTCTTTCTCTTTTACTATTACATAGCCAATCGAAAAATTCTTTCTCAGACTGAGTTATTTGTCGTTTTTTAGTCGTTTGAACCACTACTCGAGGCTCTTTACCTCGAGCCTTGTTCTCTTTTTTCGCAGTTAAACGCTGCTCATGATTTCCAGAGAACAATCCATTTGTAATACAAGAAAAGAAATCCTTTTTCTTAAAAGAAGCCTTACATGCAGATTTTCTAGAAGCACATCTTTTTTTACGAAGTTTTTTAAGAGCCTGTCCAGCAACTCCCCTGTCAGCCTGCAATGCCTCTTCCGCTTGTGCTTCTATAATAGTAGGAAGAGTTTGGCTCATCTGACTTGCATGACCCATAGTATGGGTGAAAGTCAATAAGATCGAAAGCATAGCAAGTTGCGAAGTAAGCTTGTAACCCATCATGACGGCACTTTCTCCTAGATCCACCTTAGGGATCACCATAGCAACATTAAAGCTTTTTTCACAACTTGGACGTACAATTCTTTTTTTATTGATAACTTAATGAATTTGAGCTTCCCAATTTTTAACAAAAGCTAAAAGCTGTGGCTGATCCGGATGCTCCTTAAGAAAGAGTCGAGCTTGAATAGACATGCCTAAGTGCACGATTTTATTCACAAGATTCAAATGATTTCTATCTTGATTAGCGAATAAGAAGAACAGAGTATCAACAGGCTTACCGTCAAGCGCTCCATATTCAATGCTTTGAGATAAGAAAACGGGAACAATAATATCGTACCCAACGTTAATCAAGAAGTCCTTAGCATGAGGTAAAGCAATTCCCTCTCCGATACCTGTAGACATAAGACTTTCCCGATGCATAAGCATCTCGAATAGAACTACCGGATCCAACTCGAACTTATTAGCTATATAATGAGCAGCATACCGTAGGGCGCCTTCCTTACTATCTACAAGAACATTTTTTAGAACCCCTCCCCTATAAATAGCTCGATATAGGCTATATCTAAGTGACAAATCCTTGGACTCCCCTTTTTCCTCTCGTTTTTCATCTAGAATAACCCCATGATTGTGGATAAGCCAGTCTTCCACTTCTTCTCTATTGAAACGCAACTCATCGTTAATCGTGTAACTAGGGATTCCTCCACAAGATACCCACTGTCGGATAGAATCTTCTGCTACATCCAATAATACAGCTAACTGATCTAATCGCAAATCCATAACTAGACTCCTGAAAAAACACTCATAACTTCTTCAACAGTTTGCACTTGTAAGAGTTGTGATCTTCTGGCTTCATCTCGCAAAGATTGTGTTAATGCCGATAACAGTTTCAGATATTTCGAAGGGGCATCAGATGGCCCTCCAATAAGAAAAACAAGCCGCACAGACAACCCGTCTATAGCATCCCACAAAATACCCTCTGAATGGATGCCTAGAGCAATAAAAAAATCTGCACTCCCATCGATTTTCCCATGAGGAATAGCTACTCCCATACCGATACCTGTAGACATAATATTCTCTCTTGCCAATAGAGCACGAAAGAAAGCCTCCCTATCTTCCAGTAACCCAGCTCTGGCAGCTAGCTCCGAAAGTTCAAAAAGGATATCTTCTCTAGTATCTGAATGTAAGAAAGTGATTAAATCTGATGAAAGTAACGAACTTAAAGTAACAGCTTGCTTATGGTCAGCAACGCAAGTCATCTTAACATTCCCCAGTATGCCCAAATCCACCGGTTCCCCGCGCCGTAGCGGTTAACTCTTCCTGAGTTTCGACAAAAGACACTTGTTCAACCTTTGCTACAACAAGCTGTGCTATACGCATTCCGGGTTCTACAATGAATGTAGCTTCGCCAAGATTTGCTAAAATAACCCGAATTTCTCCCCGATAATCTGCATCGACAGTTCCAGGAGATTGAAGAACAATAACGCCGTACTTGCTAGCTAATCCACTACGAGAACGAACTTGAATCTCGTACCCATGAGGGATTTCCACAGAAATCCCAGTAGGAATCAGGGCTCTCTGCCCTGGCAAAATAGCTATAGGCTCATTGATATTTGCACGGACATCTGCGCCAGAAGCTCCAGAAGTAGCATACTCGGGTAAGGAGCTTCCAGACTCCAATTTACAGAAAAATTTCATAGAAGGCCCTCTTTTTGAAGAGCCTCCTATGATCTTTTATTCGTTATCATCTGTCAACAAAAAAATCTCTTTAAGGGTCTTAGAGATATCTCTGGGGCAATTACCTTTGCCTCCAGAATATGCCTGACAGCTGAAAAAACTTAACAAACTTTCTAAAGTTGTTTTGAGCTGTTTTCTCTCTACTACCTTATCAATCATCCCATGTTCTAATAGGAATTCAGATTTTTGAGCTCCTTCTGGCAGATCTTCCCCTATCACCTGAGATACCACTCGAGGTCCAGCGAAACAAATTAAAGCTTTAGGCTCTGCAATAATCACATCTCCTAAAGAAGCAAAAGAAGCAGTAACTCCCCCAGAAGTAGGGTTTGTCAAAACAGAAATATAAGGTAGCTTGGCTTCATGTAACTTAGCCAAAGCTGCAGATGTTTTTGCCATCTGCATTAAGGAAAAAACAGACTCCTGCATCCTAGCTCCCCCTGAAGCAGAGACAATGATAACAGGCAACCGAGAGTCTATAGCCTTCTCTATCAAACGAGTAAGCTTCTCTCCCACAACAGCTCCCATGGAACCAGCCATGAAACTGAAATCCATAACAGCTAAAGCAACAGGATGACTTCCGATTGTACAGACCCCGACTAAAACCCCTTCGCTGTCAGGATTATCTTTACGAGCCTTCTCCAGACGGTTGGGATAAGTATCTGTATCAACAAAATTCAAAGGGTCTTGCGAACGTAAATCCGAAAATAAAGGATTCCATGAATCTTTATCTGCCAACAGCGCTATCCGTTCCGAAACACTAATCCGATAGTGGTACGAACATTTGGGACAGCAATTAAAGTTCTGTCCCAACTCATTGGCATGAATCATTTCGCTACAATGCGTACATTTTAGCCAGCCACTGAAGCCATCAGCTTTTATTTTTTGCACTTTGATCTTTGGTTTATCATAGGAAAATAAACGCACAAAACCATCCTCTTTACAAAAAATTGAGCAATAATTTTATTGTAATTTTTTTTAACCAATCAATAATAAAATTATTGCTTGCTCATTTCTACAAAGCGATTCTCTATATAATCCCAATTAATTATGCTGGGGAAACTTTTTAGATAGTCCATTCTCGCATTTTTATACTGGAGATAATATGCGTGCTCCCACACATCTACTCCTAGGAGAGGGATCATCCCAGTCGTCGCCTCCAGAGGATCCTGGTTTGCTGTAGTCTGTACCATAAGCTCTTGTTTTTGGGGACAAAAAGCTAACCATCCCCAGCCAGATCCTTGCACCGCAGCAGAAGAAGTAATAAAATTTTTTAAAAAGTTATCGAAAGAGCCCCAGAATTTTTCGATTAATTTTAACAATTCATGACGAGGAGGAACTCCCCCTCCTTTCCCTTGAGGCGCAAGCATCTCCCAGAAAAGAGAGTGGTTAATATGGCTTCCACCATTGAAACGCAGAGCAGGATTGATTGCGATTAACCTTGCTAAATCTTGAGTAGCGTTTGCTACATCTAAACTTTTTAAGGCCTCATTCAAATTATTTATATATCCTTGGTGATGCTTTTGATGATGCAGTTGCATAATCTCAGCACTAATTACAGGCTCTAAAGCATCGTAATCATAAGGCAATGCGGGAAGCATATAAGAAGAAAAGACCATAGCCATCCTAAAAAATAAGGTTACTATCCTCGCCACCTTCTCTATTTTCTACAGGCTAGCTAGATAGATCCCTCTAGATTATCAATAAAATATTCACTGTCAAGAGCTATCCACATCTTTACGTACTGATGCTAAGAGTAAAAAAGGTAACTCTTGGTTTCTTTAATGAATTGTTGCAAAGCTTCAAAACTCTCCTTTTCTCGAGCTTCACGGACAGTTCGCTCTTTAGAAAATTCTGAAAAACTTTGCTTGATTTCAAAATACAGCTTCATTTTCGGCTCAGTTCCTGAAGGCCGTACAATTACTCTACAATCTCCTTCATAATAGAAACAAAGCATCGACATCTTGGGTAAAGATAATTTGTACGTAATATCGGTAACTAAATCGCGTCCTTCCCCTGTATTGTAATTTTCAAAGGCAATTAATTTACGACTTGACAAAGACATCCGAAGAGGATCCTGTGTTTCCCAACGATCCAACAGTTCTTGTTTCCGCTGAGGTTGATCGATAGGAAGATCTATCGACTCTGTCCGGTTAGCATAATAGCCATAGACCTCATAAAGCTCTAACAGAGCATCTCGTAACGTACACCCTCGTATTTTTTGCTGCAACGCTGCCTCAGAAATGAGCGCCGCAGCAATCATAGCGTCTTTATCTTCTACATACGAGCCATACAGATACCCATAAGACTCCTCTGCTCCAAAAATAAATCGCTCCATACCGGAACGCCATAATTCTATTTTTTCACCTATATATTTAAAGCCTGCACCAACATTAACGATATTGGCTCCATAAGACTCTGAGATGGCTGTTAAAAGCTCTGTTGTTACAAGGCTCTTCACTACTTTATCTTCCGCACCCAAAGGAGCCTTTTGAGACTCTTTACTCAAGATATGTGCAGCCAATAAGCAAGCAATCTGATTACCGTTAAATCTATAAGGACCTTCTTTCTCTAAAGAAACCACCCCTATCCTGTCCGAATCTGGATCTGTTGCGATAAACAAATCATCTTTTTGCTCTACCATCTGCTGAATACCCAATACCAAGGCTTCAGGATCTTCAGGATTAGGAAGAACCACTGTAGAGAAATCCCCATCTGGAACTATTTGTTTTTCAACCAAAGATACTGAAGAGAAACCCCAATCTTTCAATATCCTCGGAATCATAGTTACTCCGGTACCATGTAGTGGAGAATAACTGATTCGCAATAGCGAACCATGCCGCCGATTATCTTCTTCGCATAACTGCAAATTATGTAGAGTTTCCTCGTAGCAATTCTCCATATCCTCTTGAACCATGCGAATATATGGATGATCTAAACTCTCTACAGCAGAGACCATCTCCACCTTCTGGAACTCTTCCACGATTTCCTGATCCATGGGCGGAAGGACTTGTCCTCCTGTTGACATGTATACTTTATAACCATTGTAGGGGGGAGGATTATGCGAAGCGGTAATCATGACCCCAGCTTTAGCCTGAAGCTCTCGCACTGAATAAGAAACTAACGCCAAAGGCTCTGGAATCTGAAATAAATAAGCAAGAATACCGTTACCAGCTAAAACCTTAGCAGTCTCTTGTCCGAACTCGAAAGAATAATGACGCGTATCATACCCAATCACAACACTAATCTTCTCATCTGGATATCTTCGCTTTAAGACTCGGGCTAAACCCTGTGTTGCTCTCCTAATTGTAAAAACATTTAAGCGATTTGTCCCTATTCCCACGAGACCTCGTAATCCGGCAGTCCCAAAGGTTAACGTCTCACTAAATAACTCTCTCAATCGCTCAGGATCATTATCAAGCAGGGTTAAAACAGAGGTGTGGTCGCAAACAACATCCTCAAGCCAAGACAAAATGTTTTTGGCTGTTTGAGGATCAAACATTCCCTCTATTTTCCTTCTAGGAATTTCCATAAGACAACCTTCCGATCAGAACGAAACACTCATCCACGCTCTACCAAATACAGATACAAGCGAGGACAAAACGGGACTATACGTCAGGCTTCTGTTTTTGTAAAAAACTTGCTTAACTTAGAAAGTGGGATAGGCACAAAAATCCAAAGAATTAGTTAGGAAATCCCGCTGAGGAGAACCTAAGAATGATTGCTGTATCTCCTGCCCCCCAGTTGAAAACGTCCTGAGGATATTCTCCAGAAAAGAAAAGCCCCCAACCAGCTTTTTCTCCGGAAAGGCAAAGCAGCACAGAACAATCACAGTCATCGAAGAATATTTCTTCTTGCTTTTGCACCCAAAGATCCCTAACCAAAGCAACCCGTGAACGATGGGTAAGCTCAGCAGCTAAATGATCTAAACGAACTCTCTTGACTATCATCTGCACTTCGGGTAAAGTTCGATGAACATTCTCTCTCCAACGCTGAAGATGTCGATCCTTTACCACGGCAACCTCCTTTAGAAATAGCTTCAACTCCGCTTCCAACTGTTTACAGTCAGAAACAGGAGCCAACCCCTCGAATAGGATGTGCCCATGATTTTGGAAATAACGCTTGTGCTCTAGGTGTAAAACTGCCCTCATACTCACTTATTTAGGCGAATAAACTCGAAAGTACTATAGACTTTAAGATTATTTCCGCCTATAAAAACCCGATTGACTCTCAAGATTTTGTATTCTTAAAAAATAGTTATGCAGCACACAGTAGATATCCAAGCTATCGAATCTAAATTAAATTTTACTTTTTCTCATCCCAGACTTCTTATTACAGCTCTGACACATCCTTCTTATAGAAATGAATTTCCTTCTGCTGAAGAAGATAGCGAACGCTTGGAATTTCTCGGAGATGCAGTTTTAGGATTAGTAGTTACGGAACATCTTTTCCTTCTTTTCCCTGCACTTAATGAGGGGCTCTTATCAACAACGCGAGCAGCTCTAGTAAATGCAGAAGCTTGTTTCGAATACACACAAAAATTATCTCTAGGAGAGCATCTCTTGATTGGTCGCGGAGAAAAAATGCAAAGTCATCGAGGAAAAATCTCTGCATACGCTAATCTGCTCGAAGCTATTTTAGGTGCTGTTTACTTAGATGGTGGCCTATCTCCTGCTAGACAAATCATAGTCCCTCTTCTACCTGATAAAGAGTCTATTCTTCCTCTCATGCTCGTGAATCCCAAAAATCGCTTACAACAATTCACACAACAAACACTAAAAGTGCTTCCCTCTTATAAAGCATTGCCTTGGAAATCTGAAGACGGCTCTCCTGGTTATCATGTACAAGTCTTTGTTAATGGGGATCTTTGGGGAGAAGGCTTTGCAGGATCAAAAAAAGAAGCAGAAAAACTTGCTGCTAAACAGGCGTTATCAACACATGACAACAAAAATTAAAACACAGTGGACGTGTACAGAATGTGGCACACATTCTCCAAAATGGTTGGGACAATGTTCTGGATGTCTCCAGTGGAATACACTAGTCGAAGAAAGAACAGCTCCTAAACTAAACACATCTTCTTACTCCTCTAGCTCTTCTATTCCCATACCACTAAACAATGTGGAATTTCAGGAAGAAATACGAATTCATACCCAAGCTCAAGGCTGGAATCGCCTTCTAGGAGGAGGAACGGTCCGAGGTAGCCTCGCTCTATTGGGAGGAGAGCCTGGCATAGGAAAGTCTACTTTACTACTTCAAATTTCCTCACAATTCGCGGCAGCTGGTCATAAAGTGTTGTACGTTTGCGGAGAAGAATCCGTGTCCCAAACTTCATTACGAGCCCAACGCCTGCAAATCTCTAGCAACAATATTTTCCTATTCCCAGAAACAAATCTTGAAGACATCAAACAACAGATTGATAACATTGCTCCAGACATATTAGTTATCGACTCTATCCAGATCATTTTTTCTCCATCCTTAAGCTCTGCTCCAGGATCGGTTGCTCAAGTGAGAGAAACGACCGCAGAGCTCATGCATATAGCAAAACAAAAACAGATCACAACCTTTATTATTGGACATGTCACTAAATCTGGAGAAATCGCTGGCCCACGTATCCTAGAACACTTAGTAGACACTGTTCTCTATTTTGAAGGTAATGCGCATGCTAATTACCGTATGATTCGCTCTGTTAAGAATCGTTTCGGCCCAACCAATGAATTATTAATTTTATCCATGCATACAGATGGATTACGCGAAGTAGAAAATCCGTCAGGTCTCTTTCTACAAGAAAAAATTGTAGAAACTACAGGCTCTACCATTATCCCTATTGTAGAAGGCTCTGAAACTCTTCTTATAGAAGTTCAGGCTCTCGTTTCTTCATCCCCATTTTCTAATCCTGTACGAAAAACATCCGGATTTGATCCAAACCGATTTTCTTTACTCTTAGCTGTTTTAGAAAAAAGAGCGAATGTTAAATTATATACATCCGATGTCTTCCTTTCTATCGCTGGAGGCTTGAAAATCACACAACCTTCGGCAGACTTAGGAGCGGTGTTATCGGTGGTGTCTTCCCTATATAACCGCTATTTACCTAAAAATTATACCTATACTGGAGAGATCGGCCTAGGAGGAGAAATTCGTCACGTTTCACACATGGAACACCGCATAAAAGAAAGCATTATTATGGGGTTTAAAGGTATCGTGATGCCTTTTGGGCAGATAAAAGGCTTACCTAAAGAATTTCTGGATCAAATTGATATTATTGGAGTAAAAACAATTAAAGATGCTGTCCGCTTACTACAATGACCCATTTTTAGCTGATTTTTGTTTAGGGAACATTCCTTTACGTTTGGCATCTAGACAATCTTCTCTGGCAGTTCTGCAAGCTCACGAATGCCTGAGAAAACTACAGATATTTTTCCCTCGATTATGGGGACAGATTATCACCACAACAACACAGGGTGATCTTGATCAAGAGACACCTCTGTGTGCTGTAGAAAATACAGGTTTTTTTACAGATGATGTCGATTTCTTGGTGCAATCTGGGCAATGTGATCTTGGTATACATTCCGCTAAGGACCTTCCAGAAAATCCGAAGGCAACGGTTGTCTCCATTACAGCCAGTATAGATCCTCGAGATATCCTCGTATTTCATGAAAAATACCTTTCGATCCCGTTACCTCGCCGTTTACGCATAGGGAGCTCCTCCGTGAGACGAAAAGAGCTTCTCTCTCTGCTCTATCCCTCTGCCATTATTACCGATATTCGAGGGACTATCCAGACTCGCTTAAAGCTGTTAGAAGAGAAAAATTTTGATGCCATAGTCATGGCTAATGCTGCGGTGTCTCGACTAGGACTACGTCTTCCTTGCACAAAAATCCTCCCCCCACCCTATCATCCTCTTCAAGGACGTCTAGCCATCACTGCTAGCCGACATATACGGAGCTGGAGAGGTTTATTCTTAACTTGCGGCATCACAGAAGATGTAGAAATTATGTGTTTTTCTTAACAAAAGATTGTTAATTAAAATTATAAACACTTCTAATTGAAGCTTTAGGGTTAGTGTAAAATCTTTTAAAAGGTTTTTTATTCCATGTAAAAATTGTAATGATATCCGCCCTAACGATTGATGGGCGACTGCTGAGAGACCTAGAGTGACCTACAGTCAAGATCTGAATACTACGTTCTCTTTAGCTTCACTGATAACGCTCTTCCCAATGTTTTAATAACTCCTCTCGTATCGGCAACGCAACTCGTTGAATAGTGAGGTGCACTCCGGAAGAATCTTAAAAATCTTGGTCCACTTGTCTTGTTAAAGACGGTAAAGACCTTGAAGTAAAGTTTTCTTAACCCCCCTTGGGGAACCAGTCAGTAATATGCTGGCCCCATATTTTTGGAAATATGTGTTATGTTCTCAATTTCATCACTGGGAAATATTCAACACCCTCTCCCAACAACTGCCGCCCCCAATCCCCCCAAAAAACTGGTGGCCACAGTAACTTATTGTTTGTTTTGGCTCTGCTGCCTGTCATAGGATTAGGTGTCGCAATTTACTTATGCGCTAGACGCGCAAATTATTGGAAGGGTAACGCAGCAATCGCAACTGCCGGTGGATTAGGTCTTATAACCATTGCCGCTGCTTTGATGGTTGTTATCACCCCTATAATCTTTTGTTTACGATACTTATATCAGCTTCTCCGCCAATTACCAGCTCACTGCTGTGGAAGCTCTCATCAAATCGAAATCTAAGCCAAAAAGCCCTTTCCTTTATGAGGAAAGGGCTTTTTATTTCTTTATTTTTTTAATCAAAAAAATTGTTCTCCATAGAAAGATAAGCTTGTCGATATTTTTCGTATCGTCTTGGAGACTCATTTAAACAACGAAGAAGAAAGTAACTTTGAAACAGCGTCATTTTCTTCTCCCACCAGACAAGATTATCTAAATAATCAAATATATCACCGTCCACACATTTTCCGATTAAAGCTGACTTACCGTATTTATACCGGCAACGAGAAAAATGCGCTTTAACAGCAACACGATCCCCAGTCAAAGCTAAGTAGCATCCCCAAAGAATAAATGCTTCCGAATACTCTGCCAGCTCTTCGTCTAGAGGGAATCTATCATTTAATAGCTTATAAGCTCGCTCTAGATCTCTATTCCATAAATGGGTCTGTATTATATAAACGAGAATATGATCGCGCTCCTCTTCACTGGTTGGGTCATAGATAGCTTGTAAAAGATCTATGAAAGACTCGATCTCTTCATCCAAAAAAGCCTGTATGTGGAACATATCCAAAGCATACAACTGCAAAGTAAATGGAGTCTTCCACAAAAGCTTCTTAGCTTTTTGATAATCCTTGTTCCGCAAAGCCTCCACCCCCTTAACAAAGAACATTAATTCCGCTACCTTTTGATTGTGTAAAGACTCAGGGAATGTGATTTCATCGGATACGTTCGCTAAAGCTGTAGAGAATTGCATAAATGCTTCCCTGTTCCCTGAAACTCCTGCAACATAAAAAATATCTGCAAGCGCTTGATAATCCCGCAATCCCCCTGCTCTACGAAATAGTTCGGGAAGGAATAAGGAAAATCCTGTCCAAAAACTAAGGAAAAGCTCCATCTTAGAAGATCTAAACTGCAAAGGAGCCTTATCTACCTGACAGAACAAGGTAGCTTGTTGCTTATGATAAATAATTCTAAGGAAACGCTCCTCCTCTCTAACACTAATCTTTTCTGGAGCGATCCACAAAATTAACAACATGAATACTAGCGCTTCGCTGCGATGCTTGTGTAAACTATCATACAAGCGGAAGCAAAGATGATCTTCTAATCGCGGAATCTCGGGGTGCTGTGAATATCTTTTTAAAGCAAACAACAAACATCGTATCTCTTCTACAAAACTTCCGTTCCTCTGGTAAACTAACGCTTTGCCAAGATATTCCAATGGGGCGCCAGCACCTCCATGAAGATAATCAAAAGAACTAAGAGCTTGCGTCAGATCTCCGCCCTGCTCCTCAATTTGAGTTAATAAGGTCACTCCCAGACGAAACTGCGCTTCATAACTTTCTTTTCTACCCGGAAAAGAATCTCGAATTTTACGATAAAAGATTGCAGCTTGATCATACAGCTTTTCAGATAAGAACGCGTCAGGAACAGCTAAACAGCTGACTCGCAAAGCTCCTATACTTTCCGAAATCGCAATATTGCTCATTCCTTGTAAATCTTGAATAATGACGCCTAGACGATTACCTAAGCTAGGAAGGTAGTCTATATGTAAAATAAATAAAGCTTGCTCAACAAAGACTGCGATTCTGTTGTCTGATTTTTCTATCAAAATAGCAAAACGAGATTGCTGAGAAATCATCTCTTGGGATTTTTTCTGAATCTCTATTCCATTTTTGATAAGAGAGACCGTAAGTTCATGATTCTGGACAGAAAACCATAGTCCGTAACCACAGTAAAACTCTCCTCTTTCAGCCTCCTTAGAAGGTAGGAAAAGAATCCCCATCCCTTCATGAACTGCACTTTTTGTAACGGTATACTCCACACGCGTAGAAGCACTTATTTCCACCTCGGAGAGCATAAAATTATACCATTGAGCAGGGGAACTTGCTAGTACAGGGAAATAGCGTGAGAGTAGGATAGGGTCATAATATTTCCAACACGATTTCTCCTTAGCCATCAAAGTAGCTTTTACTGTCCACTCTGGATCACCCTGAAGATATGGCTGCAAAGCTTGGCGTAACTCCTGAATAGAAGAAAACCTATCCGCAGGATTAATGGCGATTGCTTTCATAGCAATTTGAGATAAAGAAGGCGGGATTTCCCTATAGGGTGACATTTCGATAGGAGGCAAAACAACATCTCTATAAGACAGCTTACGACCTTTTTTTCTTCGATAAGGGAAAGCTAAAGTCAACATTTGATAAAGAATGAGCCCTAGTGCATATATGTCCGTTTTTTCCGATGCTTCTACTCCCAACAAGCTTTCGGGAGCCATATAATCTGGAGTCCCTACAATCTTGCCTGGAATGGTCATGCTGGAATAGCAGATATTTCTCTCGTCGAATGAAACAGCAGCTTCATCATCCTGTTCTAGCTTTAACTCTTTGGCATGTTTAAAGATAGCTGCTCCCCAATCAATGATAACAACTTCCCCAAACAAACCCAGTAAGATATTATCCGGCTTTAAATCCCGATGCAACACTCCTTTAGAATGAATGTATTCCACCGTGGCACAAATTTTATCAAAAATAGGAAGAAAAGATTTAACAGAGGTTTTTTCTTCTAGTTCTTTAGAAAGAACTTCTTTCTGCCAAACACTCTTTAATAAACTTTTTAGAGAAAACCCTTCTATATAAGGCATTGTGTAATATACAGCCTCACCATCGCTGCATATCGAATATACAGGAACAATACCTGGATGTATGAGGTCTGCAGCAATTTTTGCCTCTCGCAAAAAGCGTTGTCTAAGCAGCGCATTCCCACTCAGATCCTCTCGGATCCTCTTCAGAGCCACTCGACGAGAACACGCTTTGTCATGGGCTAAATAGACTTCGCCCATGCCTCCTTTGCCTATCAGCCTAATCAATTCGTATCGTTGCAAAAGAACAGCCTCTTTTAAAGCGATGCGAGTTTATCTAAAATGCTTTGCAACTCTCTCTGACTATTCCTTAACGAGTCTTTTTTAGCTTGTACTAAACTAGGATTGGCGCGAGTACGAAAATCTTCACTAGCCAATAGTTTAGACACACTATCTATACTCTTTTCTAGGCGAGTTTTCTCTTTTTCTAAACGTACACGCTCTTTAGCAAGATGTTCAGGAGGAAGAATCACTCCAACCTGAATTCCTTCTACAACCCCTAAACTAAAAATACTGTCCTTTGGAGCTTCTGCAAGCTGCTCTACAGTTTTTACTCCTCCCAAAGCACACATGATTGGAATACAGACATCCACCAGCTCCTTTTTCTCAGAGCTAATCACAAAAGCTTGTAAAGGCTCTCTAGGATCTAATTGCATTTCACCGCGAATATTGCGAATCGTATAAACTAGCCTTTCTGCTATGCCAAATGATTCTCGTAATCCTTGTGGAAAAGCTACATGAATAGGTTTAGGATATTCCGCTACCATACAAGCTTCAGAACGCAACATGCTGACTGCATGCCCTGTTACAGAATCCCCCTTCCCATTCTCAACAGTTCCTAAAGTTGCCTTGAGTTTTTGGAAAAGAGTTTCCGTAATATAAGGAACAATTGGATGTAATACTCCCAAAATATTGATCAATAAGGTAGCTAAAAGCTTACGCTTAGTTGCTCGCTGTTGATCGCTATCCTGTTTCCCAAATAAAGTAGGTTTAATGATTTCTAGATAAGTAGAACACAAATCATTTTTAAAGAAGTCATAAGCCAAAGAAGCTATCTTATCAAAAGAGTAACAGTTATAGTGCCCATCTATAAGATCCAGCAACTCATTAAATCTATCTAAGATATAAAAATCTTCCAATCCAAGAAGATCTTGGTTGACCCCTTCTTCCAAATCACGACTTGTTAACTCTGAAATATGCCCGAAAATAAACCGAGCTCCATTCCATAACTTATTGATAAAGTTCTTATACTCTTCGAATAAGTGGTAGTCGAGATCAATTTGCTCACCCCTATTTGCACAAGAACATAAAGTAAGCCGAACCGCATCAGCTCCATATGCTTCTATCATCTCAATAGGATCGATAACATTGCCTTTGGATTTCGAAAGTTTTTCCCATTTAGCAACTACGTTCTTAGGAAGAGCTTTCCCTTTATCATAATCACGTTTCCGTTCTCCAGAAACATAAAACCACTCCCCTTTTTCATCATATTCGCGATAAGACTTACCGAAAATCAACCCATGTAAAAAGACATCAGAAAATGGTTCAGTATCGACCATTGCAGAGCACATCAATACCATTCGCGTAACCCAGAAAAAGAGAATATCATGTCCTGTCACTAAAACAGCTGTAGGATAAAACTTCTTCAAATCCAAACTGTTTTCATCAGGCCAACCAAAACAAGTTAACGGCCATAACCCGGAAGAAAACCATGTATCTAAAACATCTGGATCTTGATACCAAGATTCTGGATCCCGCATTACCTCTTCTGGACCCCCTTCTCCATCAAAGCAAATTACATTCTCATCGTGTTTATTATGCCAGACAGGAATACGATGCCCCCACCAAAGCTGTCTACTAATACACCAATCTTTTAGATTATTTACCCAAGTAAGGTAATTCCGTACGAACTCTGGAGGAAAGATACGAATTTCTTCACTATTTACAAATCCCCGCAAAGAGTCTCTAAAAGAATCAACAGAGACAAACCACTGTTTTGAGAGATAAGGTTCAATGATCGCCCCTGAACGATAGGAAACTCCTACACGAGATGAATACGCTTCCTTTTTAACGAATAAACCGAGAGCTTCCAAAGATGTGATAATATTTTCTCGAGCTACTTCCCTAGATAAACCTGTGAAAATACCTCCATTCTCATTAATCTCTCCGGTAGGAGTCAAGATATTGATCATGGGGAGTTGATGGTTCATTCCTGTCTTGTAATCATCCTTATCATGAGCTGGAGTGATTTTAACAGCTCCTGTTCCAAAAGATGCGTCTACGGAAAAATCTCCAATAATAGGGATTTCTCGATTTACAAAAGGCACAACGACTTTGGCCCCTATTAAATGACTGTATCGCAGATCCTCAGGAGAAACAGCAATCGCAGTATCCCCCAGCAAAGTCTCTGGTCGTGTTGTAGCAACAGTAATGAATTCCTCTGAATTCACAACTTGATAGCGAATGTAGTAAAGCCACCCGTCTCTCTCCTCGTACTCTACCTCATCATCCGCCAAGGCTGTTTGCAAAATAGGGTCCCAGTTGACTAAATAATACCCTCTGTAAATGACACCCTTATCGAATAAAATTTTAAAAGCCTTCTTCACTGCACGGTTGGCGCCAGGATCCATAGTAAACCGCTGACGAGACCAGTCACAAGAACAGCCAAGCTGTCGCAGCTGAGAAAGAATGACGTTTTGACTTTTTTCCTTCCAATCCCAAACATGCTTCAAGAATTCTTCTCTAGAAAAATCTGTTCGTTGCTTACCAAGAGAAGCTTTTAGATGTCTTTCCACAACCGTTTGCGTGGCAATCCCAGCATGATCGGTTCCAGGAACCCAACAAACCTCAAATCCTTGCATACGCTTGTAACGAATGAGCGTGTCTTGCAATGTATTTACAAGAGCATGACCCATATGTAGGATCCCTGTAACGTTTGGTGGAGGCATCACTATAGAATATGCAGGTTTCTCACTACTTGCATTCGCTACAAATATACCAGAGCGTTCCCAAAACGAATACACCCCAGTTTCAGAGCTTTTAGGGTCATACGCTTTAGGAAATTGATCTTCGTTCATGCCTTACTTCCATATGTTGTGACTATTCTCGCATCTCTAATTAACCGATTGAGCTATAAGTACGAGGTGACTTTAACGGAGAACATATTGCCTTTAGAGCTTGATTATGATCAAGCAAGAGGTGCCCTAAGACAACTGACTAAAAGCTTTTAATGAAATTACTTCCATCCATAAGTGATGGCTCCGACTTAAAATTTCTTTACCATCTTTTGTCAAAGAAACTTTATAAGAAATGATACCTTGCCGATCTTGGTAATCGTTCTCTTTGAGGGTATATACCTGATAGCCTGAAAGATGTTGCACATCATAAGAAAATTTGGCAGCCTCTCCATTACCGTAATATACCCATACGTGAAGAACCACAGGGAGAGAATCTCTAAAACGTGAAGGCAGCCCCCAAGTGACAACTAGCTGCTGCCCTACAGACTCCGTAACACATCCCCGATCTATACCTAGATGAGCTGCAGCTGTATAGTCATTATCTATAAACTCTAAAAACGAAGATAATGCAGGCTGCGAGCATCCTCCTAAACACAGAGCAGAGAACGCCGCTGCCCACCACTTAGAATAACAATAGCGCAAAAACGAAAGCAAATAACGCAAAAGACTCAACAATCCCAATCGAAGCAAATGATTTACCATATATTGCAGAGGAACGCGCATAGGCTTGAATAGCACTCACACAGCACTTCCCTTGCATAAAAGCAGAAAGCAATAACGCAGATCCTACAGCTATACCCATTACGATACCACTGACTGCAGAGACTTTTCCATCCTTAATTGCATCATTCAGCAGTAACATGAAAATCAACCCGTAAATGGATTGTGATGAGGGCATAGCAGACAGACCAATAATCTTCCCGTGTCCTTCATCGATTCGAGACATCACTGCGTGAGAAGCGACTCCAGCCATTCCACATCCAACAGCGCTACCAATCATTGCCAAAGCCATAGCCAATACAGGCCCCACTACTGATACATCTATCATATATTTCCTCTCACTAGACATTTTCTATTTTTTTCAAAAAAACGCACATCAACCTTCTGGATTTAAAGATTTTGCGACTTTTGACAAATTACTTTTTTCAATGGATGCAAAAGCTTTCCACCACCATCGAAGCTATAGTGATACCACTCTATGAAATTAAGGCGTAAACCATGGATCACACCTCCCATAATGGAAAGCGCAATATTTACCGTGTGCCCGAAGATAATAATTAGAATTCCTACTGCGGGGGAAAATCTTTCACTCATAACCATCACAGTATTCCCAACCATCGCTCCAGCTAAACTCAGAGCGTACAACCGCAAATAGGATAAAACGTCTGAAAACACTTGGATAACAGCTGTTATCTCATCTAATCCTCTTAATCCCCTTTGGATTACCCCACCTAAAATGGCAACCCCTAAGCCAATAAACGTTACATAATACCCTACCAACCCTCCTAATTCATAAGGAATATGTAGAGCATAATGAATTAAAGATACGGCTTGCAAATAGATAGGCAGATACATATATGCTCCGCACATAAAGATTACCCATCCTATAGAAGAATACCGCTGTCTACAATAGCGTAGCATTCCCAATGACAGATGTACTACCCCCACTAGCAAAGCTATTTCCATTAAAATATTATCTATAAACTTATCGTAAACAACGGCTTTATATACTGAGTCCCCGCTACTAGTACTTTGGGCTAGAAGAAACTCTTTAGGAGTTTTCTTCTCTTTAAGAATAGGATAATCATGCACCAATTCCTTATAACCCTTAGGACGCTCCTTCAGATAATACTCCGCTTTCTTCAAAGCCAGAAAATGTGTTAGTGAATACTCCCGGAAAGGGCTGGTGTAACTCACAGAAACGCCAAAAAAGGATGTTGTAGCTCCTCCCCAACACACACATCCAAGCCCTAATATCATAAACATCTGCAGAAAGCGTTTTAATGCTATAGAGCGCTTAATCTGTTTCCGAGCTTTAAATGATAAAAATAACGATGTTGCTAAAAAAACTAATCCATATCCTGCGTCATTAATAATCATCGAGAAAAAAACGAAAAAAGAGAAAAAGACCCATAATGAAGGGTCTTTATCCGTTGATGCAGGAGTATCATAAATATTAACCAAAGACTCCCCTAATGCTCCCAGACCATGATTCTCTAAATATGTAGGAATCACCTCATCTGGATCAGGCTGCACCCGTTCTAGATAAATGCCTAAACTATCACAAAGTTTCTTCACTTCATCTAAACGATCTACAATCACCCAGCCTAAAGCGCTAAAAACCTTATCATCAAACAGATCTTCTGCACTAGCTTCTGCATGCTGTAAACTTTGTTCATTGCATTGTTCACATAAAGCCTCTAAAAGATCCTCTCGATAAGCATATAACTCACAAACTCGAGCCTTCTTTTTACGTAAAAGAGCTTGAAGATGCCCCTCCTCCTCTCTTAATTCATTGACAGAACGCGGCGCCTCTATCTCAGTAAAGATATCCTTAGACAGAGAAACTATCCCAATCACAGCATAGTAATCATAGTTGTACGCTGTTGCTAAGTAGAAAACATTCTCTTCTTCGACTTCTAAAGGAGCTCCTTCTATATGTCTCTTATAAAGAAATCGAACTGCTAAACCTGTTTTTAACGTCAACTCTCGGATTTCTTCGGATGAAAAATCTCCAAGAGGCTTAACTCGAACTATTTCTTTACCTAGAGCTTTTAAAGACTCTGTAAGAGTTGTAATCTCCTGATTAAGATCAAAGATCTCTTGAAGCAACTGCTCTGTTACCAAATAGCCTGACTTCGTTGATACTAAATCTGCTGGGGAACAGCTCTTAGTTAGCAGATTTAAAACCTTTAATCCCTCAGAAAGCTTTCGTACTTTTTCTGAATCTTTGAGTTTACTTTTTGATAAAAATTCGACAGCCCCAATCTCTCGACATGCAGAGAAAAATTCAGACTTCTCACGTCCAATAAATAGATATTTATCCACATCTACGCGCATGCAGACTACTCCTTATGCTGCTGAATTTTTTTCTTAGCCATTTTCATTTGTCCCACATCAGTAATACTTCTATCACTTAAGAAAATGGCTATCTTTTTAAGAGTTTGCGAAGTTGTAGGTATGAGTTTTTTCTCGAAAAGGTTTACTCGAATAGAGACTCTCCGAAGTTCTTCTTCTAAAAGCAGCAGTCGTTCTTGAGCATTCTCAGCATAAATCTTACTCACAACATATTCTTTTACAGATGCAAGAAGAGAGTCTAACCAAATAGGTGTATCCAATAACGAATACTCTGGAGAAGTAAGTACAACCCGCTTTAGTAAGGGGACTTCAACGCCTGCGATATTCTCGACATCCTTTTCAAGGATATCGACAGAAAAACACTGCTCTACTGCATCCGTATAGAGAGGAATACTGAAAAGCTCGGCAAAGGCGTACATTCTATCTCGAGCTTGTTCATTAGTCGCTGTACTTTCTGCAGCTAAACGGATTGCAGATTGAACCTCGGCCTGTAACAAAGCTTTCTTTAATTTTAATGTGGGCAAGTACATGCCCAACATATTAAGCTTTTGTTTCTCAGCTCTATATGAATTTTTCGTTAACTTTATTTGTGAAGACATGCTTTAGGCCAATATTTCTGAATTAACTGCTCTTTAATTCCGACTTCTTCAGAATGAAAACTTTGATATAAAATTTTCCATCCTATATCCAAAGCTTCTTCAAGAGGAATATTCACTTCTAAACTCATTAAGCGAGCCTCAAATAATTCAGAAAACGCTAATAACTTTTTATCCCAATTAGAGAGTTTGAAACCCATAGACATCCGCTCTGCAGACTTTCTAGAATCAGCGTAAAGACGAATCAAAGCATTTGCTAAGTCACCATGATCCTCTCGAGTCTTCTTACCAATAACCAACTGCTTCAGTCGAGATAACGAGCCAAAAGGATCTATTCGATTGTCTTTCAAGTAGAACTGTCCTTCTGTAATAAAACCTGTATTGTCAGGAACTGGATGTGTGATATCATCCCCAGGCATCGTAGTCACACTGATCAGAGTAATTGATCCGCCTTGAGCAATGTCTACAGCTTTTTCATAACGAACAGCGAGATCGGAATATAAAGACCCTGGATATCCCCTATTTGCTGGAATCTGGTCCATTGTAATAGCCATCTCTTTCAATGCATCAGCAAAAGCTGTCATATCAGTGAGCAGAACCAGAACATTTTTCTTTTGTTCTAAAGCAAAACGCTCTGCACAAGCTAAAGCCATATCTGGTATCAATACACATTCAACCGGAGCATCTACGGCTTTATGAATGAACATAACACATTTATCGGCGAAACCTAACCGCTGAGATTCCTTAACGAAGAAATTGTAATCAACAAACGTTAATCCCATCCCTCCAATAATTACGATATCTGCATCTGTTTGAGCGGCAATACGCATCAACAGCGCATTATGATTTTCTCCAGAAGAAGAGAAAATGGGAATTTTTTGAGATTTGACCAAGCAGTTGAACATATCAATCATCGGTATGTTCGTTCGTACCATCTCCCGAGGCACAATGCGACAAACAGGATTAAATGAAGGTGTCGTAATAGGTATAGGCTCACCAAAACACTCATCTTCACGATCAATAGGTTTTCCTGTTCCATTAAAACGTCGACCTAACAAAGAGTCTCCATAAATGACTTCCATGGGTCTTCCTAAGAAAATCACTTTGTCTCCGGTAGACAATCCAGAAGTACCACCGAACACTTGAAGAGTCACTTTTCTCGCATCGAAACGCAAAACAGAAGCATACGATGAGCGCCCATCAGCTCTTTCAATCTGCACTAATTCACCTAAAGAGGCGCCTTCTGCCTCCACAGTAATCAAGTTCCCCTTGATATCCGTAATTTTTGTATATATCGTTTGCATACCTACACCGTCTGCACCATTTTGCTTTCTAACAGTTTATAGATTACTTCCAGGCCTTTCTGATATTCTTCAGATAGGAATTTCTGACCATTCAGCGTCTTAATTTTACTTTGGAGCTCTAAAAAGAAACTGCGGGCGTTATCTGGACAATCGAAACAGAATCTAGAGTTAAAGATGTGATTCATCAAAGAAAAGAGCTCTATCTGCCGATCAAATGGACAGTAGCAGTCCTCAGCATCAAATGCGTTTTGCTGCAAATAACAGAAATCGTATAGCTCTGATTTCAAAAAGATTTCCATGTCTTCCATAGAAATCCCTTCTTCCCCTACGACTTCTATTCGTTTACCAATTTCAGCACCTTCCTCCAAGAAGCGGGAGGCTTGTTTAACAGATTCTCCCCAACCCGGAACTTTTTTCTCTAAAATTTCTGCTACAGAATCCAGATATTTAGACCATGAAATCATTGGGTCAATAGAAGGATATCTTCTTGCATCTGCACGCGCTTTCGAAAGACCACAGAAAGCTCCAACCACAGATAAAGTTGCTTGTGTAACAGGCTCTTCGAAATTCCCTCCTGCAGGCGAAACTGCTCCACAGATAGTCAAAGATCCTTCCGACCCATCCTTCATTTTTACAGCCCCACCTCTTTCATAGAAAGCGGCTATTCGAGACGCTAAATAGGCTGGGAAAGCCTCTTCCCCAGGAATTTCTTCTAATCGCCCAGAAATCTCTCTTAAAGCCTGTGCCCATCTAGATGTCGAATCAGCCAGTAACAAAATGTGCAGACCCATCTGACGGTAATACTCAGCAATTGTAATCCCCAAATAAATAGAAGATTCTCGAGCAGCTACAGGCATGGAAGATGTATTACAAATAATACAAGTTCTGTGCATCAAAGACTGCCCTGTATGAGGGTCTGTGAGATGAGGGAACTCCTGTAAGATTTCTACAACCTCCCCCGCACGCTCTCCACAAGCACACAAAACTACAATGTCTACAGCAGCATATTTGGATAAATGGTGCTGCAATACCGTTTTCCCAGCTCCAAAAGGTCCAGGAGTACAGAACGTTCCTCCCTTAAGAACCGGAATTTGTGTATCTAACACTCGCAACCCTACA